>JAZMZJ010000039.1:0-54626 GCA_045585915.1 Faecousia sp.
TTATTTTTTTAGGTGACGAGGCTCGAAGAATCAGTTGCAGCGCGAACGAGCGCTGCCGGCTCGGGCTGGACCGAGCCGAACAATAATTTTGCGAAGCAAAATGCAAACGAGCCTCGGTCATCCCGTTTAAACAATATAAAACGCCGACTTATGTCGGCGTTTATTTTTTTAGGTGACGAGGCTCGAAGAATCAGTTGCAGCGCGCCTCAGCGCTGCCATAAAGGCTTAACATTAGCGAAACAGTCGGGCGAATCTGTAATAGGTATAAAGCAGCCATTCCTTTAAAACAAAGGTTAGCTTGCTGCCAAAGCTTCTAAAAACCGTTGTGGGAGTGGGGGAGGAGAAGGCAATGATGCCATTGTCCTCAGCCATCAGCTTCGCCCGTCTTAAGTGCAGTGGGTCGCTGACAACAATGGCGGTGTGAAAGCCGCGGGCATTCATAATTTCTTTGGAATACCGCATATTTTCTTCCGTGGAGGTGGATTGTTCCTCCAAAATAATGGCTTTTTCCGGGATGCCCTTTGCCACTGCATAATTTTTGGCAATCATGGCTTCTGAAAGCTGATCGGCGCTACCTTTGCCGCCGCTGAAAAGCAGATACCCGGCATACCCGTTTTCATACAGCCATATGCCGTGATCAATGCGCTCCTTAAAGGCCTGGGTCGGCGCATCCCCGGTGGTAGCAGAACCGAGGACCAGTATCACATCAGTAGGCTGCTTTTCATCCACCCCGGCATACATCCAAATGGCCATACATATACCTCCAAACAGTAAAATTAACGCAAACAGGCAGAGCAATCCGGCCGTGTTGTGCAAGCTGAATAAAAGCCCCATCCTTGGGGATGGGGCTTGGAGCTACTGGCCGGACTTGAACCGGCGGCCTGCTGATTACGAATCAGCTGCTCTACCGACTGAGCCACAGTAGCATATCAGCCTGCTTATTATATTCATTTTTAGGCTTATTGTCAACTGATTTTGTGATTATTTTCCGTTTTGCTACTTGACAAACCGGCTTAAATGCAGTAATATACACAGGCGGCAGCAAAAGCGGTCGATATGGAGAAGTCGCGTAGCTGGCCGAGCGCGCACGATTGGAAATCGTGTATACCCCAAAAGGGTATCGAGGGTTCAAATCCCTCCTTCTCCGCCAGAAAAGAACCCACATTTGTCTACGACAAGTGTGGGTTCTTTTCAATGAAATAAATCCCTTTCGGGATTTGTGAAATAACGCTTCGCGTTATGAAATAGCTGACGCTATGAAATACGCAGCGGCGTATAAAGGATTTATTTCATTTCACATTTTGCCGTTAAGGCAAAATATTTCATAATCTGAAGGATTATTTCATATTGCGTAGCAATATTTCATTAAATATGTTATAATATTTGCAGAGGTGAGGATTATGAAAGAAAATAAGCTTGTTGAATTATCCATGGATTTTGCCATTAAGATAATTAAGCTCTGCGAAAATATCAAAGGCCATTATTCCCTTGTGAATCAGTTGGAGCGTTCTGCGACCTCAATTGGTGCCAACATTCATGAAGCGAACTATGCCCATGGCAAACCTGACTTTATTGCAAAATTGCAGATTGCTTTAAAAGAATGCTACGAAACGGAATATTGGCTTGAGCTGTTTGTAAAGTCCGATATTCTGAATAGAGATACAGCAATAGACCTTTATAATCAGTGTGGCACGGTCCGTCGTATCTTAATTGCTTCCATCAATACCGCAAAGGAGAATGCGAAATGAAAATTTCTATTGATGAACTGCAGGCATATCTGGCAGACCGTTACAGTGGTTGGGCTACTGAACAAAGTATGTTTATGAAGTTGGTAGAGGAAATTGGAGAGGTTGCCGAGGTGTTGAATAAGCGAGCCGGCCGTAAAACCTCTGACGAAAATGATCTTCAGGAGCAATTAGGCATTGAACTTGTGGATATGATACACTACATTGTTGCTATTGCCGCAATTAATGATATTGATCTTACGACACTTATGATTGAAAAAGACAAAAAAGCATCAATCAAGTATCATCACGCAATTAATCTTGAAACCTTCTTGTCGAAGAAAAAATAAGAACGGCGTACTTTTGCTTACTCTTACCTCAATTCTGCTCCGTTTGGTTACTCTTTCGCAATAAAAATAACCACCCACATGGGTGGTCATTTTTATTGGCATAGGGTATTCTAAAGGAGGGGTTTATTGCCTTTACGGCATTTGTACAATAAATCAAAATTTTTGCAGATTTTGTTGGCAATTACCGCTTTCCGTTGACATTGTTTTCGTAAAATATATAATTATTTATGTGTATGTTTATGAGTAGGAATTTTATTTTTTATCGTAGGAGGCAACAGATGGATATCAGGACACTTTGGGTCTGCGACCATGTCTCTCCCGACATTTCAATCCATTCTCATAATTATTATCAAATGATTTATTGCCGAAAGGGCTCCGGTGTCATAACCATCGGTGATGTAGCTTACGAGGTCATCCCCGGCTTTATTTATCTTGTTTGCCCTCAAGTGGCGCACACTATAAAGCCCCGGGATTCGCTTCACTTGACTGAGGTGAAATTCACAGTTTACCGTCAGGATTTGGATGAAAGCTTAAAGCAACTGCCTGCTGAACTGGAAATCGATAAATATACCACCTTGCGTCTAAGCATGAAAGATGTCATCCGGGAGGGTCTGGCAGACCTGACCTATAGCTACGAGGCCACCAATGCGGCGTTATACCTGCTCTTGATTCGCCTGCTGCGGAACAAGAACATTGTAGTGCAGCATAAGCCCTGGCGCAATTTTTATTATGAAACGCCAAGGTTGCGCTCTGCTGAGGAAGAGAGTGAGCGCGATGCAGAGTTTGCAATGCTGCTGGATTATATTGAACAAAACCTGTCGGAGAACTTTACACTTGATGATTTTGCCCAGCGAACCCATTTTGATAAATCATATCTAACCTCCAAGTTCAAGGAGTGCGTGGGCGTCTCTCCCATGCGTTATGTCAGCCATCTTCGTATCGAACGGGCAAAAGTTCTGCTTGCCACAACGGACGACAGCATTACCAGAGTCGCCAGAGCGGTCGGTTTTTCCAGCATTCATTATTTCAGCCGATTTTTTAAGGAAAAGATAGGCGTATCACCCCTTGAATACCGTCAACAGCGGCAAAATTCTGCTACTTCGTCTAATTGACAAAAAGGAGAATGAATATGCTTAAATTTGGAGCCATCACTATCGATACCTCCCATCCCATGGGCTTTGCCAAAAAGCTGGAGAATGGTCAGCGGGCGCGCTATGCAGCTGTTTTTAACGACGGCTTCCGTGGTGAAGACGAGGTCAATGCTTTTGCAAAACGTTTTGGCGCTCAGGTATGCAGCAGCCTTGAAGAGCTTGCCGACCTTGTTGACATCGGCCTGATTCATACCTGCAACTGGGATAAGGACCTTTCCTATGTTGCCCCCTTTATTGAGCGCAATAAGTATGTGTTTATTGATAAGCCTCTTGTCGGCAATCTGGCCGATGCCAGAAAGCTTATGGAACTTGTCAATTCCGGCGCAAAGATTATTGGCAACAGCGCCCTGCGCTATTGCTATGAGGTGGACAAAGTCCGTGCTGCCCTTAAGGAAAATGATGCCCATATCGTTCATGTGAATATTACCGTGGGCGGAAATGAGTTTGACTATGCCATCCACGCATTTGAAATGCTCTGCGCATTGCTCTGTGACCGACCTGTGGATGCCCGTCATATGGGTAAAGCTTGCGTATCTAACCAAACTTGCGATAGCTATTTCATTAATTTTGCCGGCGGTGCTACTGCGGTCATAAGCAGCATAGTTCCGAAGCACACCGGCTTCAACGTCACTGTGTTGACTGATGTTTTAGCCGCCGACTCCTGCTTTACCGTGGATACATCCAAGCTTTATGAAGCGATGCTGTGTGAAGTCTGCAATGAGCTGGAAGGCAAAGAAAATAAGCTTGCACCTATGGATGATCAGATTGTTCCTATTCGCATTGCTCTTGCCTGCAAGGCCTCTAAGCTTGCCGGTGGCAAGACAATTTCCATGGACGATCCTATCCTGGAAGATGTTTCCTATGATGGCTATGCGTTTGAAGCAACTTACAGCGCCGCGGCTTCCAAATCCTATTTGAGCCTATGAAAAAACAAATTACTATTTCTCAAGTTGCCTGCGCTTATGAGCCCGAAGCTTTTTTGACTGCCTTTGGCTTTAAAGGAAACAAGTTGACCGGCGTGTGGCAGACTGTGGTTGGCCTTTGGGACGGGACAGATGTGGGCGTTGGTCTTGGTATACAAAGTGTGCTGTGGTCTGATAACCGGGTTTTTGCCGCCTTTGGTGAAGACAAAAGCAATGAACAGATGTTCCGCGTAACGCGATATGCAGCTGATTTGATCAAGGGAAAAACCTTTGGTGCTCCGCAGGAAATCCTGGATTTTGTTTTTAAAGATTGCTGCCGTTTTGCCGCTGAGGTTACCGGGATGAATACCACCGAGACCTTTGTACTTAACGCGTTGGTGCCCTTGGATATGGCTGCCTGGCAGCTTTGGGCCCGTAAGACCGGGGCGGATAGCTTCGATGCCATTTTCACCGGCGCTAACCATTGTGAAAAGCTGGCCAACATTCCGCTGATCACCTATGGCGTACCCGTTGATGATGTTGTCAGGATGGCAAAAGAGGGCATATGCCTGTTCAAAATCAAGCTGGGCTGTGACCCAGACGGTGACGGCGACCTGGATAAAATGCTCCAATGGGATAAACAGCGGGCTCTGCAGATCCACCGGGCTTTGCAGAACCTTTCCACGCCCTACACCGAAAGCGGACATATTCTCTATTATTTTGATGCCAATGGCCGATATGATACCAAGGAACGCCTTCTCGAGCTGACATCCTTCCTGCAGCAGGAGGGCATAGCGCAACGCACAGTGTTGTTTGAAGAGCCTTTTGCGCCTGAAAACGAAGTATTTGTAGGCGATATGGGCATTTCCTTCGCCGCTGACGAAAGTGCGCACAGCCTGCACGATGTATTGCGCAGAATTGAACTGGGCTACAAAGTCTTGACCCTGAAGCCTATCGCAAAGACTGTTACGGTTACCATGCGTATGGCACAGGCTGCCCGGGAAGCCGGTGTTGCCTGCTTCTGTGCGGATTTGACGGTGAACCCCCTGATGGTGGAGTGGAACAAGAATTTTGCCGCAAGGCTGGAACTTCTTCCCGGTATGAAAATCGGCGTTGTTGAGTCCAACGGCGCGCAAAATTATGTTCGTTGGGACGAAATGAAGAGCTACGTTCCCAGAAAGAGCACTCAAAGCGACGGCTCTATCTACACATTGGACGAAGCATTTTATCAAAATGCCGGTGGCCTTTATGAAACGCCACAGCACTATTTGCAGCTGCTTTGTCAACAAGATCCTGATTTTATGGGGTGATAAAATGATTCATTTTGCGATTTACGGTTGCGGCGCCATCTCCAATACTCATGCCCTTGCCATTGGGGCTATTGAGGGCGCACAGCTGGTTGCCTGCGCGGATGTAAATCCCGCGGCCGCGCAAACCTTTGCAGATAAATATCACATCCGGATGATTCCGGATTGGAGTACGTTGATCCATAGCCCGGAAGTGGATGCAGTTTGTATCTGCACGCCCAGCGGCACCCACGCGCCGCTGGCAATTGAGGCTCTGAATGCCGGTAAGCATGTTGTGTTGGAAAAGCCTATGGCGTTGACCACTGCACAGTGTGATGAGGTCATTGCTGCTGCACAAAGTTCCAACGCACGGATCACCGTTATTTCTCAGCTCCGCACTGAGCCGGACATTATTCGCGCTAAGAATCTTTTGGAAAGCGGCGCATTGGGAAAACTCATTATGGCCCAATTACATATGTGCTATTACCGGCCATCTTCCTATTATCAGGGTTCCTGGCGCGGCACTAAAGCCATGGATGGCGGCGGCGCCTTGATGAACCAGGGCATTCACGGTGTGGACCTGCTGCGTTATCTTATGGGCCCTGTTAAGCAACTGAGCAGTGTGGTTCGCACTTTGTTTCATGATATTGAAGTGGAAGATGCAGCTGTTGCTGCGTTGGAATTTGAAAATGGCGCTGTCGGTGTCATCACCGCCAGCACTGCAACTCATCCCGGCTACGACCGTGAAATCAAAATTTACGGTACGCGGGGCGGAATGGAGTTCAAGCAGGGTGTTATGGTGCGATTAGTGATTGATGGCGTTGAGCAGCCTTGCTCGGAGTATATTTCTGACGGCACTGCTGCGTCCAATCTTGTGCAGAACTACCTGGGACATGCCAGACAGTTAACTGCTTTTGTACGTGCTATTAACGGCGAAGATGTGTCTTATCCTGACCAATTTGCCGGCAAACAAGCGGTAGAATTGATTGAAAACATCTATAAAAAATCACTATAAATGGAGAGTTTATTATGAAAACGGCTATAATCTTTAAAAAGAGCGATATTTCAAAACGATTCACCCCCAAAGCCATTCAGGCATTGGCTGATCTTGGCGAAGTGGTCCTTCATGACAGTGATGACCTTTCTGCCGAAGCTATTAAAGCCACTATTGCCGGTGCGGACATTGCCATCACCTCTTGGGGCAATACGGAATTGACAGCGGATATTTTGGATGCTGCCCCCAATCTGCGTTTTGTTATGCATGCCGCCGGCTCTGTCAAGCCTGTGGTTAGCGATGCCATGTGGGAGCGCGGTATTCGAATTGCCGCATCTACTAAGCCTTTAGGCATTGGTGTTGCAGAAACTGCTCTTGGTTTTGCGATTTCTGCTTCCAAGAATTTTTATCAGGTTAATGATGAAATCCACAATGGTGGCTGGAATGCAAACCGTTCTAACTGCAAGGAGCTGTATGAAATCACCGTGGGCGTTATCAGCGGCGGTTTTGTCGGCCGTCACTTCATTAAGCTGATGCGCAATTTCGGTGTTGAAATCCTGCTTTACGATCCCTTCGTAACCGAGGAGCAGGCCGCAGCATTGGGCGCAAAGAAGGCTGACCTAAAGGAGCTTCTGAATCAGGCAGACATTGTTTCTATCCACGCACCGTCCATTCCTGCTACTGACAATATGTTCAACGCAGAAACCCTGAAGTGGATGAAGAAGGATGCTGTCCTGATCAATACTGCCCGCGGTTCCATCATCGACGAAAAGGCTTTGTATGAACATATGGCTGCCGGCAACCTTAAATACGCCTGTCTGGATGTGTTCAATCCTGAGCCTCCTGCTGCAGATAATCCTCTTCGCACACTGAAAAATGTTATTTTGACCCCCCATCTGGCAGGCTTGGCTACGAATGGCCAGCTTCGCATTGGCGCTCACGCTGTTGAGGAAATTCATCGTTTCCTGAATAACGAGCGTCTTGAATGTGAGGTTACCGAGAAGATGCTTGCCACTATGGCATAAATACAACAGGACCGGGTAGCAACCCGGTCCTTTTATATGTTAAACAAACTGCAGCTTGATTATAAGTTGCAGTTACCTTCTTTTTGTGATATATTTAAATAAACAAAAAAGTAGTGAGGTGTAGCTATTGAAAATTCACCTGTCTAAACTATTAAATCCACCGGATCTGATACGGCGGCTGATACTCAGCTGGCTGCTTGGCGCGGTAATGGAATATTTGCTTTTGCCGGCGTCTTACCGGGCACTGCCGGGGATGGACGCCTTTGGCGCTGTGTCCCTTGGCCGATTTTTGCTGCTGGTAGCCGGTGTTTTCAGCCTGCTTTCTGCCCTTGCCATTTGGTGCAATACCCAAAAGGCAGAGCGCTGGAGCATTGTTGCGGCGTTTGCGCTTTTGTCCCTCTTTGCCCTGAATGCATCGTTCACTGTGCCGTTTTTTGTCCTTTGCCTGCTCATCACTGCAGCCCTTGTGATATACGCCATCAAAGGCTGGAACGGTCAGATGCAGCTTACCTTTGAACCTGTGCGCTCCGGCATTGCGCCGGTTGTGCTTACGGCAGCGCTGGCAGTGGGCTTCGTTGTTTTTGTCAGCCTGTGGACGGTGGGGCGGGTGCTGTGTATGAGCACTCCTACCTATGATATGGGCATCTTTTCCCAAATGTTTTATAGTATGCGTACTACCGGTATGCCCATCACCACCGTGGAACGGGATGGTCCTTTATCCCATTTTATGGTGCATATGTCGCCTGTTTATTACCTGCTGCTGCCTTTTTACTGCATCTATCCCAAGCCGGAGACCCTGCAGGTGCTTCAGGCCATGGTGCTGGCAAGCTCGGTGATTCCCCTTTGGCTCCTGGCAGGGCGCAGGAATCTGAGCCCCTGGATTAAGCTATTGCTGTGCGCATTGCTTTTGCTCTATCCGTCCCTTTCCGGCGGTACTGGCTATGACATCCACGAAAATTGCTTCCTGACGCCGCTGCTTCTCTGGCTGTTTTATGCTATGGAGCGCCGCAGCGCCTGGCTGACCGGGCTGTTTGCCCTGCTTACCCTGTGCGTAAAAGAGGATGCTGCGGTTTATGTTGCGGTTGCAGGCCTTTATCTGACCCTTCGGGCGGTTCTCCACCGGGAAGACAAAAAGACCATTTTCACAGGTATTGGCGTTATGTCGGTGGCCATTGTTTGGTTTATTGCAGCCACGGCATATATTAATACCTATGGTGACGGCTTGCTTACCGACCGGTTCTACAATTTTTCCTATAACGGCTCGTTCTCTATGATGAACGTGATTAAAACCGTGCTGCTTATCCCCATGAAGGCGCTGTTTGAGTGTGTGGATGCCGAAAAACTTTCCTTTATTGGCCTTACTCTGCTTCCGCTTGCCGGTTTGCCCTTCTTTACCCGCCGCTATGAACGCTATGTGCTGCTCATTCCCTATGTGCTGTTTAACCTGATGCCTGACTATCGGTATCTACACGATATTTTCTTCCAGTATACCTTTGGCTCTGCTGCCTTCCTGTTTTACCTGGTGGTGCTCAATGTTTCGGATTTTAAGATAGCTTATTCAAGGCTTATTGCTCTTGGCGCGGCTGTAGTGCTGTGTGCTACTGCCTTTTTCCAGCAGGTATACCCGGTGGGTATGCGATATCCCCAGCAATATGAGGAGTATAAGGACTATTATACCTTTGTGCGGCAAATGCTGGATAAAATCCCCCAGGATGCATCCGTAGCAGCCACCACTTATTATACTACCTACCTGAGCGACCGTGACGAGCTTTATGATGTGAAATATTGCTCCCGGGAAAATCTTCTTTCCTGCCAGTATGTTGCTTTGCATACCACCTCGTCGACCAACTATACCCGTTATGCGGTAAATGGAGAAAAGGGCTATGAAAATTTAGCTGCCCTCTTGGAGGAAAACGGCTATACGATTTTTGCAAAGGGTGGCAATTACTTGGTAATCTATGTTAAAGCGGACCAATAATCAAGTGCCCCGGGTTCCGGGGCACTATTAAGTATGCAGGTTTGGGTATGATAATTTCCAAAAACAGGTATACTTGAATAGTATGCAGGAAAGGAGGGCGCGCCATAGCGCGCTGAAAGTGGATATGTTTTGTGAAAAGTGTGGTAAACCTATTAAGAATGGCAAGAAAGCCTGCCCCCACTGTGGCGCAGCCCAGGCAAGCAAAACGGCTATGCCAATGGGAAAAATAGGCCGGGTGATTTGTATTTGTGTCATTGCTCTTGTGGTGGCTGTGGCAGTTGTTCTTTCAGCTTTTACACCCGGTGCTGCCACGGCTGAGCAAACCCTGCAAAGGGCAGTCAACCTTTCCGCCAAACAGGTCAAAGCTTCGGTCAATGCTGCCTTGCGTGACTATGCTCCTGAGGTAGACGCCACTGCAAAAGCGCACAGCACCAAGCTGCATATGGAACTTTCGCCTGCGCTCATTCAGACACTGGAAAATGATATGGGCTTGGAAATGGAATGGCTTCAGCAGGTGGATGTGGCTATGATTACATCCTTTCAGGAGGATGTTTTTTATCTTGACTTGGGACTGTATTTAGGCGAAGCTTATATCCTGGGAGCGGAATGCTGCTATGATCGCGCAAACGGGGAGTTGTGGCTTTTTCTGCCCGATTTGCAGGAGAAACCCCTTTATGGGGATATCGATACAAAGGACAATGTCGGACAGTTGACGGCACTGGACTATGAGCAAATAGGCGCTATTCTTGCGCAGGAGAAAGAGACAGTTTCCTTAGTGGCTGAAAAGCTGTTCGTTGCTGCATTTTCTTCGGTTAAGGCAGAGCAGGTGTATCAGCAGACACGGACCGTTGGGCAGAACAATGTGGAGTTTACGGTGATTCGTGGCTATTCTGATGCGTTTACAAGCTATAAGCCTGTAGGGGAGTTTGCCAATTGGCTCAAGGAATATACGCCTTTCAGGACCCTCCTTGACCGTATTTCCCACCATACCGGTGTGGATATTACTGAGGAAGTAGTCAGTGGCCTCAGCGGCTATGCACAGACGCCAATCTCTGCCGGTGAACGCTATGACCACTATGTTTATTTGGATGCTGACGGCAAAGTTGTTGGTCATAAGGTTTTGCACAAGGATGCGCTGATTTATGATGTTCTGCTGCCCAATAGCACCTGCGGCGCGGTCGCAATCCCCGTTTCTGCCCAAGTGATGCCGGGCGGCATTGCCGGTGAACTCCTTGTTACATGGGACGGGAATAACGGTAGAGCAGAGCTTGTGGTGGATAACACATCTCTTGCGACATTTGCCTACACAGGAGAGGAAATCCAACCCTATCCCATCACAGCGCCTGACGGCGGCGTGGATATGGGAGATACCGAAGCCGTTATGCAGTGGCTTTACGGCCTGGATTATGTGCAGCTTTTAAGCGATGTTATGCAGGCAGGTGCTCCAGAGGGCTTGGTTGCAGCACTCTTGTATGGCTTATTTCTTCAATAACTAAGGGCGTGCCTTGCGGCACGCCCTTTCAGAGTGTCAAAAAAGCCGTCAATCAACAAAATGCAAGTTTTGGATAATTGACGGCAATTCTGTTTGCGTTTTACAAATAACAATAGTAAAACTTTCTGTATAGGTGCAAAAAACTTGCTGCGCAAGGCATTTTGTCTTACTGCGCAACTCGCTCTCTACCATATCCACATATGCCGACGAGTGCGAGTTGCTTGTCTTGACGGCTTTATTGACCTCTGCAGTCTGTCAAAAACAAGTTTTGACAGACATAAAGGGCGTGCCTTGCGGCACGCCCTTTTCCTATTAGGTTTTGTTTTCGTCATCTTCCAGACGGGTGAACCGGGACGCGCCCTTTATATACACCAGCACATAGTCAATGAAGGCATACAGCAGGAACAACGCATCAATGATGGCGATTACTGTGACAGCGGTTTCCCCAATGTTGGGCAGCAACACCAAAAGGGTGAGGCTGGCAAACAGCACAGTGGTGCAGATTTTTCCGGAAAATTGTGCGCCCTTCAAAATCCAGCCCTTGAGCACGCTGACAGCGCCTGCAATCAATTGGAAAAGCTCCTTGATTACAAACAGGCCGATGATCCAGTAAAGCACAGGATACCGGATAGCCAGGCAAACAATCAGGGTAAACTGGGTAAATTTGTCAGCCAGTGGGTCGAGTATTTTTCCAACAGTGGAAATCATATGGAATTGACGGGCAATATAACCATCCACAAGGTCTGTCAGACAGCTGACGGCTAAAATGGCTGCGGATACAATATAGTCGGTGGTAGATGTGGCGTTCAGATAAATTACCACATACACCGGAATCAGCAGCAGCCGAAACAGGCTCAGTAAATTAGGAATGGTGAATATCTGTTTTTTCCAATCCTTTTTCATAGTTTGTGTGTTCCTCCAAAAATACCGATAAACGCTCTATTTGCAATTATTATATTATGCTTTTTCCTGCGAATCAAGAGGGGAAATGCCTCTTTTTGAGAAAATTTAACAATTGTTCAAAAATTTGTTGTCTGTCCCTGGGTGTAGGTGTGTGGGGCGGTGTTGTGGTGGGCGTTCAGCGTGAATTGTTTGGATAAATGCTTCCAGGTACGCCGATCCAGTTGCCCATTTTCCGGCAAATCATTCAGCCGCTGAAAGGCTATGATGGCAAGCTCTGTGGGCCGGTCCAAAATGCCGGTGTGTTCCGGTGGGATTATGGTAATGTGGTCCTTTGAAAGATATATGAGCATACTTTGGGCCAGGTATAGATAGGGGCTTTCATCCCCCAAAACAAATACCTGCCCGGGGTCTAATATCACCTCTATAGGCTCTGCCTTGCCCACACGCACAAGCGCAGGCTCATATTCGCTGACAACGGCATTCCATGTGTTTTCATCGGTAACACCGGTCACCGGCAGCCCCTTAAGCCGCTGTATGGCAGATACTGCCTGCATGGTAGCTTGCCCATAAATGCCATCGGGAATTACCGTCGGCACCCGTCCGCTGTCTTCGGCAATCACCCGGAGCATGGTTTGCAGGCTGCGCACCGGTTGCCGGATAAAGGATTCATCGGGTCTCATCTGACCACCTCCTGCTTTACAGCGTCTTGCGCTCCCATTGCCAGGTCCGCTCCGGGGAACTGGGTGAGAGTAGTGGTGCGGTTATAGCCGCTTGTACCGTTTCGGTTTCTGCCAAAATTTCCTGCAGGCACAGCAGCAGGGAGATTCTGCGGAAAGCTCTCCGCAGAACGCAGGGATGTGTTTTCAATGCCGGAATACTGGTCATATATTTCGTTCCATGTGGTGGCATCCACAACCCCCGTCTCCGGCAGACGGAATTGCCGCTGGGCGGCAAGCACCGCTGCTCTTGTGGCAGAGCCGTATACGCCGTCTACCTCCACGGGAGGAATATAGGGGATATAGGAGGATAGCACAGAGAGCATATATTGCAGTAACCGCACCTTTTCCCCGGAGCTTCCTGATTGCAGAGCATTGGGGGGCGACCAGTTTATGGCGTAAAATTGCTGCCCCTGGCTTCTCAGCTCGGAAAGCCGGGTAACTGCGGTGTAAAGTCGCACGACTTCATACCAGGTGGCAGGGCCTACAATTCCGTCCGGTGTCAGACCGAATATCCGCTGAAAGGCGGTAACTGCCGATTGGGTCCTTGGACCGAATATGCCGTCGGTTGCCGGTATTTTCGGAATTGCCGGGTAGTTTTGGGATATGCGGTTCAGGGCAACCTGCAAGGTCACCACATTTGGCCCGGTGCTGCCATTACGCAGTGGCGACCCCGGGTATGATGACATAATTCCCCTGATAGGCGCGTTGGCAACCTGCTCCACATCCCCGTAGTAGCTGCGCAAAATCTGGTCGGAGGTATAGCCCTGCCGGGCAAGGTTTTGGCTGCCCCATTGGCTAAGGCCCTCACAGGTCACTGTGGTTCCGTTGCAGAATTTTGCTGCCAATGGCTCTACAAAGCCGGGCCTGCGCAAATAGTCGTTAAACAGCTCATCTACAAGCCGTGATACATTTTCAAAATAGCTTCTGCCGTTTACAAAGGCCTGATCATAGGCTGTATTGTTTGTAATTTCAAAGTCATAGCCACGGCTGCGGTAAAATTCTGTGTATACCCGGTTCAGGGCATAGGATGTGATTGCCAAAATGTTGGCTCGCAGGGCAGCCTCATCCCAGGTAGGATAGATTTCGCTGGATGCTACATTTTTCACATAGTCAGAAAAGCTGACGGTCACATTTGCAGCATTGGCATTGGGCGCGCCCAAATGTACAGTGATCCGCTGAGGAACGTAGGGTATAACCGGTGGCACAATATCTCTCCTTTACAGATTTTGGGTTTGGGTTTTGAAGCGCTCTGCTTTATTGAAGCTTTGGGGCAGTTCGCTTAAGGGTATCATTTCCAGCCTCTGGTCGGTGAGCGTACCGGGAAAAATCTGCACATCCTCCACATCAATTTCTTCGTAATCGGCAAGCTTGGCGTATAGATTCACTGTGGCATAGGGGGTGACCCCGGTATCGGGAGTGAGTCCTGCGCTCCGGTTTGGCACAGTAATGGCAATTGGCGCATCCAGCTGACCGTTGCGGTTTGTCAGTCGCATGGCAATGGCGCTGCCGTTTTCGTCAGTGACGGTCACAGCTACATCCGCCAAAGGGATTTGGGCGTAGCTGGCAAAAGCGTGTACCTGTAAGTAACCCGTATCCGGCAGAATGCATTCCTCCTTTCATTGTTTCACAGTATGCTATGCAGCCCATAACCCCTTTGTGACGGCATACGCACATCCTTGTTTGCACAGCATAGTATGTAGGGATGAAAGGACGGGATGCAAATGTGTGGAATTGCAGGAATGGTGGGTCTGCCGAATATTGCCCAGGAAAAAATGCTCCTGACAATGAAGCGGCGTGGCCCGGATGGCGACGGCGTTTACAGTGAGCCGAATGTGACATTTTTGCATAGTCGCCTTGCTATTATTGACCCGGAAAACGGGCAGCAGCCCATGACCTTATCCTGGGATGGGGAGACATATATTATCTGTTATAACGGTGAGCTGTATAATACCTTGGAGCTTCGCCGGGAGCTGGAAAAATTGGGCCATCAATTCACAAGCCGTTCTGATACGGAGGTGCTGCTTCACGCTTATACACAGTGGCAGGAGCAGTGCCTTCATAAGCTTAACGGTATTTTTGCCTTTGCTGTGTGGCATCAAAGGGAGCAGCGCCTTTTTTTGGCTCGGGACCCAATGGGTGTTAAACCTTTGTTTTATATGGAGCATATGGGCGGCTTTTTGTTTGCCTCCGAAATCAAAACCATCCTTGCTTATCCTACGGTCACTGCCCGGCTGGATGCAACAGGGGTAGGGGAGCTGTTGCTTTTAGGCCCGGGCAGAACGCCGGGAAGCGGCGTTTTTCAGGGTATGCGTGAGCTGCAGCCCGGCTGGTGGGGCAGCTATTGTCAGGGCGCTTGGCAGCAAATGCAATATTGGAAATTAATGGACAGGGAGCATCATCAAAGCTTTGAGGAAACGGTAGACGAGGTGCGCTATTTGGTCACCGACAGCATCAGGCGGCAGATGGTGGCGGATGTGCCAATCGGCACATTTTTATCAGGCGGCCTGGATTCCAGTCTGATCAGCGCCCTGTGCGCCCGGGAAATGGAGGAAAAGGGACAACGGCTCTATACTTTTTCCCTGGATTATGAAAATAATGACCGCTATTTTGTTCCCGGAAAATTTCAACCTGCCTCGGATAATGATTATATCCGCATTATGTGTCAAAACATACATGCCGATCATAGCTGGACGGTACTCAGCTACCCTGAACTTGCTCTGGCGCTGGAGGATGCAACGATGGCCCGTGACCTGCCGGGTATGGCAGATGTGGATTTTTCTCTGCTTTGTTTCTGCAGTCAAATTCGCAGTAAGGTAAAGGTTGCCCTTTCCGGGGAATGCGCCGATGAGATATTTGGGGGCTACCCCTGGTTTCGCGACCCCCAGGTAAGAGCCCTGGAGGGCTTTCCCTGGGCGCAGAATACCGCCAAACGGGCTGCGCTCCTTGGCCCGGCATATCAAAATATCAATGCCAATGAATTTGTGGGCGACCGCTACCGACAGACTCTTTTGGAAACCGATGTCTTCCCTGGCACCGGTCCGGAAGAGCGGCGTATGAAGGAAATGGTGAATCTGAATTACCGCTGGTTTATGCAGACGCTCCTTGACAGGAAGGACCGGATGAGTATGTTCTGCGGCTTGGAGGTGCGCGTGCCATTTTGCGACAAGCGCATAGCTCAGTACCTTTATGGAGTGCCCTGGGAATATAAAAACTATCAGGGCAGGGAAAAGGGACTTTTGCGAAGGGCAATGGAGGGAGTGCTTCCCGATGCCGTTGCCGGCAGGAAAAAGAGCCCCTATCCCAAAACCCACGACCCGGCCTATGAAATAGCAATGCGCAGCCGTTTGGATGGGGTGCTTCGTGACGCCAATGCACCTTTACTGCAGATCATTGACCGCAAGGCCCTTCAGGCACTGGTGGACAGTGAATTTACCTGGCCCTGGTACGGTCAGCTTATGGGCGCAGCACAGACAATGGCTTATATGCTGCAGCTTGATTTTTGGCTCAGGGAGTATAGGGTGAGCCTGATTTAACCGGCAAACCCCAAAACGTATGGGGAAAATCAACAAAAAGCGTTGCCACAAAATTGCTATTATGACATAACTAACGAAAAGCTTTGTGTTCTCTTGCAAAATTTGCAGGAAAGTGCTACTATATCAAAAACAAATGTGCTCCTGCTGCGGACATTTTTGCAGGTGCATAAGAAGGAGGATACTTATGGCAAGAGTGTATAATTTTTCCGCCGGTCCTGCGGTGCTTCCGGAGTCTGTTTTGCAGGAAGCTGCCAGCGAAATGCTGGACTATAACGGCTGTGGTATGTCCGTAATGGAAATGAGCCACCGCACCGACACCTATCAGCGCATTATCGATACCGCTGAAGCTGACCTGCGTGAGCTTATGGGCATTCCCGATAATTACAAGGTTCTGTTTATGCAGGGTGGCGCTTCTCAGCAGTTTGCCGCTGTGCCTATGAACCTGATGAAAAATAAGGTTGCCGATTATATTATTACCGGCGTTTGGGCCAAAAAGGCTTGTCAGGAAGCAGCCATGTACGGCACAGCCAATGCCATTGCCTCCTCTGCAGATAAGACCTTCAGCTACATTCCCGATTGCTCCGACCTGCCTGTGAGCGAGAATGCGGACTATGTGTATATCTGTGAAAATAATACCATTTACGGTACCAAGTTTAAGCAGCTTCCCAATACCAAGGGTAAGGACCTTGTGGCGGATGTTTCCTCCTGCTTTTTGTCTGAGCCGGTGGATGTGACCAAGTATGGCATGCTCTCCGGTGGCGCCCAGAAGAACATCGGCCCTGCCGGTGTGGTGATTGCCGTTGTGCGTGAAGACCTGATTCGTGAGGATGTGCTGCCCGGCACGCCTACAATGCTCAAGTATAAGACTCATGCCGATAACGGCTCTATGTACAACACGCCCCCTGCATATGGCATCTATATTTGCGGCAAGGTGTTCAAGTGGCTGAAAAATATGGGCGGCCTGTCTGCCATTGATGCCTATAATCAGGAAAAGGCTGCAATTTTGTACGACTTCCTGGATAATAACGATATGTTCAAGGGTACTGTTGTGGCAAAGGACCGTTCGCTGATGAATGTTCCCTTTGTAATTGGTGACGATGCCCTGGAAAAGAAGTTTATTAGCGAAGCCACTAAGGCCGGTTTTATGAATTTGAAGGGCCACCGGTCTGTTGGCGGTATGCGCGCCAGCATTTACAATGCAATGCCCATCGCTGGTGTTAAAGCGCTGGTAGACTTTATGGATAAGTTCCAAAAGGAAAACAGATAGGAGAGAAAAATCGTGTATCAGGTTCATTATCTCAATCCCATTTCTTCCAAGGGAACAGAGCTTTGGAAGGATTGCTATACCACAGCCTCCAATGCCGATGAGGCTGATGCTATGCTGGTCAGAAGCGCCAATATGCTGGACATGACCTTTTCTGATAAGCTGCTTGCGGTTGCAAGAGCCGGCGCAGGTGTGAACAATATCCCTCTGGAGCGCTGCGCACGGGAGGGCATCGTGGTGTTCAATACTCCCGGCGCCAACGCTAACGGCGTCGTGGAGCTGGCCCTTTGCGGTATGCTTTTGGGCTGTCGTGATGTGGTTGGTGGCATTAACTGGGTTAAGACCATTCAGGGAACACCCGATGTTGCCAAACAAGTGGAAAAGGGCAAGTCCAAATTTGCCGGTCATGAAATCGTGGGCAAAAAGCTGGGCGTTATCGGTCTGGGCGCAGTTGGTGGCCCCCTTGCCAATGCCGCCCGTAAGCTGCATATGGAGGTCTATGGCTGCGACCCATATATTTCCATTGAAGCTGCCTGGCATTTGGACCACCATATCATCAAGGTCAATACCCGGGACGAAATCTATGCAAATTGTGATATTATTTCTCTGCATACGCCCCTGTTGGATTCCACCCGGAAGATGATTAACCGGGAGGCCCTGGAAAAGATGAAGGACGGCGTTATTATCCTGAACTTCGCCCGGGACCAGCTGGTGGATGACGAGGCAATGGAGTGGGCATTAAAAACCGGTAAGGTCCGCCGCTATGTTACCGATTTTCCTAACGATAAAACTGCCGGTATGGAAGGCGTGATCGCCATTCCTCACCTGGGTGCCTCCACCGAGGAGGCGGAGGATAACTGCGCCCGTATGGCCGTCAAGCAGGTAATGAACTACCTGGAAAACGGTAATATTGTCAATTCCGTCAATTTCCCCGCCTGCGATATGGGCGTACGCACTAAGCCCTGCCGGTTGGTGATTCTTCATAAGAACCTGCCCAATACCATCGGTAAGTTCACTGCCGCCATTTCTAAGGAGAATGTTAATATCTCCGATATGCTCAACCGCAGTAAGGGCGAGTTCGCCTGCACGATGCTGGACCTTGACTCCGATGTAACGGAAAATGTAATCAGCGATCTGGAGGGCATTGATGAGGTGCTCCGCGTTCGCGCCATTCGTTTGTAAGCAAAATGCCATTTGCCTCGGCAAATGGCATTTTCCATTGAAAATGCACAGATTTCAGGGTATAATTTTTGGCGAAATTACCACGTGAAATTTTTAGAAAATGTGGTATAATAAACATAATAGGATGATATATGGGAGAGGAGGCAAAACTATGCTTGAACAGGGCCAATTGGTGCTTTACGGCATTCACGGTGTGTGCCGCATTTGCGGCATCGAAACAAAAAAGGTTGACCGTAAAAAGGTTGATTTTTATATTCTTTCGCCTTTGGACCAGGAAAATGCCTGCTTCTATATCCCTACCCATAATGAAATTGCCGTCTCCAAGCTGCGTCCTTTGCTGACCCGTCAGGAGCTGGAAACGCTTGTCCATTCTCCGGAAGCCAACCGGGATGCTTGGATTGCAGATGAAAATCAGCGGAAAATGCGTTACCGTGAGCTTATTTCAAGCGGTGATCGGGCTGCGCTTATAAGTATGGTGCGGTCGCTCCTGCGGCATAAGCAGTCGCAGCTTTCCGCCGGAAAAAAGTTCCACCTTTGTGATGAAAATTTCCTCCGGGATGCACAAAAGCTCTTAAGCGCTGAGTTTTCCCTGGTGCTGCAAATCTCTGCAGATGAGGTGGCTGCCTACCTGCAGGAGCACATTGAAGCATAAGATAAGTCATGAATAAAACAAGGGCAAGCGGTTTCCGCTTGCCCTTGTTTTGGTGTTGAAGAATAACTTATAATTTGTAAATTATCATTTATTCCCCCCAAATGCGGAATAAATTCCCCCTTGAATATTCATTCATACTGTGTTATTATACATTTTGACGGTGCAGTATCCTAGTCAAAGTGACCGATCCCCAGGTAGGGCCTAAAAATCCTATGAAGGGCATATCGATGAAGTCCGTGGTGCCTGCTTTTTACGCCCAGTTTAGGGTGGGTGCTGGGGGTTAAGGATTCCGGGCGCGTTCCAATGGCATGGAGCATACGACCCGGCTTCCGTGGAGACCTGGTGTTGTGCGACGGTGGTAAGATTCTCTTTTTGAGGCCCACTCGCGTACGAGCCTGGTATGAACCTGCAATGCGGTGCGCAGAATCACGTGCTGTGTGCAGTGTAGCCTGCCTTGCGTGAGCATGTGGGGAAAGGGGAACATACAGTATCATGCGGTGGCCACGCATATGCTGTTATTGCTCCTGGAAACCATGTTTGCAAAAGAGGCTAAGGATCGGAACATTTTGTGGTGGAAAACACCTAGGCTGTCGTAACTGGGCAGACAGGGGATTACAGTACGGACTAAGTGGCAATCGGGTATTTAAGATTGGCAACGCTTAAGCTGACGGATTAAACGGAAACGGCCTGCACGGCAACGGCAGGTTCTGTCTGGGGAAAACCAACCCGACCTAAGCCGTAAGATTTATCCTGTCTGCAACCGTCAAACATAAAATTCTAAAGGGGATAGTAAGGTGTCCAAGTCTGACCCAAGTGCGTCAAAAAAAGAACGCAACAAAACCATTCGGTGGGTAATCACCATCTTTTTGGTGACGATTCTTATTTCTGCTACCATATCCTTTGCATCTGAAGAGCTTATGGAGCGCAGCACCGTGGCGGTGGCATTTATTATCCTTTTTGTTATAGTACTCATCGGTATTTTGTTCGATATTATCGGTGTGGCAGTTACCTCTGCTGACGAAAAGCCCTTCCATTCTATGGCTGCCCGTAAGGTCCCCGGCGGCTTGGAGGCCATTAAGCTTCTGCGCAATGCTGAGCGCGTCAGCTCCATTTGTAACGACGTGATTGGCGATATCTGCGGCGTCGTTTCCGGCTCTGCGGCTGCCACCATAGCTGCCCAAGCCTTTGTTTCAGGTGATGAAATCGCCTGGCCTCAGCTTTTGATGTCTGCTCTTGTTGCCGGTATTACCGTAGGCGGCAAGGCCATCGGCAAAACCTTTGCCATTGGCTCCTGCACATCAATTGTGTATGCTGTAGGCCGCTTTTCCTGGTTTTTTGGCCACATCCCTGAGCTTTTTAAAAAGAAAAATAAATGATAGGTTGTGTTGTCTGTGCATATTCTTCCCAATATTCATAGCCACCAGGACCTGGTAAACCTGAACGATACGCAAAGAGCCGCCTTGTGTGCTGAAATTCGGGAAAACTTGGTTTCCCGGGTGTCGGCTACGGGCGGCCATCTTGCTTCTAACCTGGGTGTTGTGGAGCTTACGGTTGCCATTGAAACGGTGTTTGACACCGCCAAGGACCGGCTTGTTTTCGATGTGGGCCACCAGTCCTATGTCCATAAAATGCTCACCGGTCGCTGTGAGGATTTTGCCTCCCTGCGTCAGTTTGGCGGTATGGCAGGCTTCCCTAAGCCAGGTGAAAGCCAAACCGATGCTTTCGTAGCCGGTCACGCATCCAGTTCCGTTTCCATTGCTCTTGGTATGGCAAGAGCCCGCACCCTGCAAGGCGAAAGCTACCAGATTGTAGCCCTTCTCGGTGATGGCGCTGCCACCGGCGGTATGGTGTATGAGGGTCTTAACGATGCTGCCGAAAGCGGTGAGCCGCTGGTGGTTATTCTTAACGATAATGCCATGTCCATCGACAGCAATGTGGGCGGTATGGCAAGCCACCTGCGCAACTTGCGCACCAAAGAGCGCTACCTGGGTATGAAAAACCGGTATAGAAGTGCCTTGGGCAAAATTCCCGGCGGCAAGCATTTTTATCTGTTTACCCGGTCCATCAAGGACTGGCTGCGGCGTATTCTGCTGCCTACCACGATTTTTGAAAATATGGGCTTTACCTACCTGGGCCCGGTGGACGGACATAACACCGAACACCTGATTCAGCTTTTGCAGAACGCCAGGGATTTAAAGCGCCCTGTGCTTCTGCATGTTATCACCCAAAAGGGCAGAGGCTACGCCCCTGCTGAAAATCACCCCAAGCTTTTCCACGGAATCGGTAAGTTTGACCCGGAAAGCGGCAAGCCCCTAAAGGCTTCCGTCCCAGGCTATTCTGATGCTTTTGGCAACACTATGGTGGTGCTTGCCAAAGATAATCCCAGACTTTGCGCCATCACAGCAGCTATGCCCGGCGGCACAGGCTTGCTGGATTTCAAAAAGGCCTATCCTAAGCGCCTTTTTGATGTGGGCATTGCCGAGGAGCATGCCGTGTCTATGGCAGGCGGCCTTGCTAAGCAGGGGATGATCCCGGTGGTTGCCATTTATTCCACTTTCTTGCAGAGAGCCTATGATATGATTCTGCAGGACATCTGTATGCTGAATCTGCATGTGGTTTTTGCCATTGACCGGGCTGGCCTGGTTGGTGAGGACGGCGAAACCCACCATGGCGTCTTTGATGTGGGCTTCCTGCGGCAGGCGCCTAACCTTACCGTTCTTTGCCCCGGCAGCCGGCTGGAGCTTTCCCATATGCTCACCTGGGCGGTTGAAAAGCAAAATGGCCCTGTGGCTATCCGCTACCCCAGAGGTTCAGACGGCAGCTATCAGGACAGCGCTTTTACCGATGAAAACACAGCCCTTGCCTGCCACAGGCAGGGAAACGATGTGACCTTGCTTACTTACGGCGCTTTGCTGGATAATTGTCTGGCAGCTGCCGAAATTTTGGAAAGGAATGGCATCAGCGCAGGCGTGCTGCGGCTGATGAACCTTTCCTGCATTCCTGCAAAGGAAATTGCTGCCCACACCGCCGGCCGCCTTGTGGTGGTGGAGGATGTGTGCGCCCACAGCGGCATCAAGGAGGCAGTCGCCTGGGAGCTTGAGAAACTGGGCGATTATCAGGTGCAGGGGCTTGACTTAGGTCACCGTTATGTAACCCACGGCAGCGTGCCCCAGCTGCATGCCCACTATGGTATTAGTCCGGAGAAAATTGCTGAATTCATTATGGAGGAGCGTTCCAATGAAAATTAAAAAGCGCCTGGACGTTCTCCTCGTGGAGCAGGGCTATGCGGATAACCGTACCAAGGCTCAGGCCATTATTATGAGTGGTCAGGTGTATGTTGCCGGCCAAAAGGCCGATAAACCCGGCACCGCTTTTGAAGAATCCGTTGCCATTGAAGTGCGGGGTGCAGCATGCCCTTATGTCAGCCGTGGCGGACTGAAGCTTGAAAAGGCTTTGCGCGATTTTGGCGTTGACCCCACAGGGTATGTGTGCAGCGATTCCGGTGCGTCCACCGGCGGATTTACCGATTGCCTGCTGCAGCAGGGCGCAAGC
This sequence comes from Faecousia sp., assembly GCA_045585915.1. Lineage (GTDB taxonomy): Bacteria > Bacillota > Clostridia > Oscillospirales > Oscillospiraceae > Faecousia. The sequence continues at coordinate 22,708 of JAZMZJ010000039.1, forward strand.
AAGGTGTTTGCCATTGATGTGGGCTACGGTCAGCTGGATTGGAAAATCCGTTCTGACCCCCGTGTGGTGGTTATGGAGCGCACCAATGTGCGGTATGTAACCCCGGAGCAGTTGGGCGAGCCGCTGGACCTTTCTGTTATTGATGTTAGCTTTATTTCCCTAAAAATTGTGCTGCCTGTAATCAAGACCTTCCTCAAGCCCGGTCAGGGGCAGGTGCTTTGCCTCATTAAGCCTCAGTTTGAAGCAGGCAAGGAAAAGGTTGGCAAAAAAGGTGTTGTTCGGGACCCGGAAACCCATAAAGAGGTGTTGGACGGATTTGTGGAGCTGACACGGCAAACCGGCTTTACCATTTTGGGGCTTACCTTCTCGCCGGTGAAAGGACCGGAGGGCAATATTGAATTTTTGGGTCACCTGACCCTTGCTGATACGCCGGGCATTACGCCCGATATTGCTTCGCTGGTGCATTCAGCCCACGAAGCGCTGAAAGGATGATAGGATGAAACGGGTTATTCTTGCGCCAAATCCTTACCGTGACAAAAATTTTAAAACCGTTCGTGAAGCTATGGCGGTGCTGAAGGAGGCAGGCCTGGAGGTCCGGGTGTGCCTGCCCTTTGATGTGGATAAGACATTCGACCTGCCCAAGGATATTTATTTCTTCCGTTTGGACAGGGAGCTTCCCAAAGCAGACCTGGTGATTTGCTTTGGCGGTGACGGTACCATTTTGCATATGGCAAAGGCTGCCACTCGGTACGATATTCCTATTTTGGGCGTTAATATCGGCACTATGGGCTTTATGGCGGAACTGGAAAGTTCAGAGCTTGCAGAGCTTAGCCGCCTGGCAACCGGTGAATTTTCCATTGACCGGCGTATGATGCTGGATGTTACGGTGATGCGTGACAGGGATATTATTTTCCATGATATTTGCCTTAACGATGCAGCCATCACCAAGGGTGCTGTGGCCCGTATTGTCCATTTGGGCGTGGAGTGTGATGGCATCCAGGCCTTGGAATGCGGCGGTGACGGCGTTATTGTGGCAACCCCCACAGGGTCTACGGCCTATAGCCTTTCTGCCGGCGGACCCATTGTGGAGCCGGAGGCTCATAGCATCCTCATTACGCCCATTTGCGCCCATGATGTGGGCAGCCGTGGCATTGTGGCCTCGGAAAATCGGGTGATTACTGTCCACCTGACCCAAAACGCCCGGAGAAATGCCTACTTGAGCGTTGACGGCGGCAAAGCTCTGAAGATTAATATGGGCGACCAAATCACCATTCGTAAGTCACGCCTGTCTACCCAGCTGCTGAGGCTGAAAAACCGCAGCTTTTACGATGTGGTGAATATGAAGTTTAAGAACGGATGAGGTGCAGAAAATGAAAAGTGAACGTCAGGCGAAAATCCTGGAAATTATCTCACAAAAGAATGTGGAAACCCAGGAGCAGCTTCTTGCTTGTCTGCAGGAGGCAGGCTTCCGCGGCACGCAAGCCACCATTTCCCGGGATATTAAAGAGCTGCGTATTGTAAAGGAACTCACAAGCCTTGGCACTTATCGTTATACCACCACCAATAACGAAATGGAGGGCACATTTTCTGCCCGCCTTAACACCATTTTCCGTGAGTGTGTCATAGGCTTTGACTATGCCCAGAACATTATCGTAATTCGAACCCTGCCGGGCCTTGCCTCTGCTGCAGGCTCCGCTATCGATGCAATGAATTTCCATGCAGTGGTAGGCACTTTGGCAGGCGATGATACTGTGATGGTGGTTATGCGTGATACCAATGCTGCCGCAGTATTTTGCGGAGAAATCAAGAGCCACATCGGCTAAAAGGAGGCAATGGGTGTGCTGAGTCTTCTGCATATTGAAAATATCGCGGTTATTGAGTGCGCCGATATTTCCTTTGACCGCGGCTTCAATATCCTGACCGGTGAAACCGGTGCAGGTAAATCCATTGTCATTGACGCCATTTCCACTATTTTGGGTGAGCGCGCCTACCGGGATATGATTCGTACCGGTGAAACAAAGGCCAGTGTCCGCGCGGTGTTTACAGGTGTACCGGAGCTTTCCTGGTTTTCTGAAAATGGGGTGGACTATGATCCGGAAACGGTTATCAGCAGGGAAGTGTACTTAGATGGCAAAAATGTGTGCCGGGTGAACGGTGTGCTGGTATCTGTGTCCATTTTGCGCAAGTTGGGTTTGCAGCTGATTAACATTCACGGTCAGCATGACAGTGCATCCTTGTTTGATGAGGATAACCACCTGCATTATTTGGATGCCTTCTCTGAAAATGAAGGTCTGCGAAATACATATTCTGAAAAGTATGAAGCGGTGGCTGAGCTTCGCAGGCAAATTCAGCGGATGACTATGGACGAGGGAGAAAAGCTTCGCCGTATGGAGACCCTGCGCTTTCAAATTGCCGAAATTTCCAAAGCCGACCTGAAAGCCGGTGAGGACGAGGAACTGGAAGGCAGGCGGAAGCTGCTGCAAAATGCCGAGAAGCTTAGCGATGGCATCCACGCCGCGGTGGAGTGCCTTTGCGGCGGCGATGATACCGATGGCGCAACCTCTCTTCTTGCCGATGCGGAGTATCAGCTGTCCCGGCTCAGCCGTTATACCGATGCTTATGAGCAACTTCACGAAAGGCTATCCGATCTTATGTATCAGGTCCAGGATATTGCCGAGGAGGTCAAGGACGCCCGGGATTCGCTTTCTTATTCTGCCGATGAATTGGAGCAAATTGAGAGCCGCCTGGATATCATTCATAAGCTCCGCAGAAAGTACGGCACAACCTGCGCTGACATTTTGGAATACTTAGATAACGCCCAAAAAGAACTGGATGAAATTGAATTTGCCGATGACCACTTGGAACGGCTGAAGATGAAATGCCAAAAGGCTGAAAAAGAGGCTTGGGATGCAGCTTATGCCCTGCGGGATAGTCGAATAAGTGGGGGTGAGCAGCTGGCAAATCAGATTCAGGCAGAACTGACTCAGCTGGATATGCCCCGGGTGCAGTTTGCCTGCAATTTCACAGAATGTGAACTTGGGGCAAATGGCGCGGATATGGTAGCTTTTTATATGTCCGCCAATGCAGGCGAAGCGCTGAAACCTTTGAGCAAGGTTGCCTCCGGCGGTGAGCTTGCCCGGATTATGTTGGCTATGAAAAATGTGCTTGCCCGTCATGACAGTGTGGGTACGCTGGTTTTTGATGAGGTGGATACCGGTGTTTCCGGCAGAGCAGCGCAAAAGGTGGCAGAAAAGCTCAGAAGCGTAGCCAAGGACCGGCAGGTGCTTTGCGTCACCCATTTGCCCCAGCTTGCTGCACTGGGTCATACCCATTTGCTCATTGCAAAGGAAGAACGGGGCGGCAGAACCTATACAACCGTTACGCCCCTTGACCGTGAAGGCAGAAAGCTGGAGCTTGCCCGGATTATTGGTGGCGCCAATATCACGGAAACCACTTTGCAAAGTGCTGAAGAGATGCTTTGCGCGGATATGACTTGACAAAAAGCCCATAATTTGTTAGGATATGGGCGTTATATAACACTGTGATGGGAACAGTAGCGGAATGCTTGCTTCCAGAGAGCCGCCGGTTGGTGCAAGGCGGCAGAGGCCTCTGTGAAATACCTCCCGGAGTGGTCTGCCTGAACGGTTAGTAGGGCAGAACGGGGTTCGCCCGATATAGCGATTGGTGCTCTATAGCACCCTGAGGGCTTTACCGCAAGGTAAGGCTGAATTAGAGGTGGTACCGCGTATTTTACGCCCTCTGTCCCTTGCGGACAGAGGGCTTTTTATTTTGGAGGTTATTATGAAAGTTTATGACGAACTGGTGGCCCGTGGCCTAATTGCCCAGGTGACCAATGAGGATGAAATCCGTCAGATGATTGACGAGGGTAAGGCTACCTTCTATATCGGTTTTGACCCCACTGCCGATTCTCTGCATGTTGGCCATTTTATGGCCCTGTGCCTTATGAAGCGGCTGCAGATGGCCGGCAATAAGCCCATCGCCCTCATTGGCGGCGGCACGGCTATGATTGGCGACCCTTCCGGCAGAACGGATATGCGTTCTATGATGACCAAGGAGACCATCGACCACAACTGCGCCTGCTTCAAAAAGCAGATGGAGCGCTTTATTGAGTTCGGCGAAGGCAAGGCTCAGATGGTAAATAATGCCGATTGGCTTTTGGACCTTAACTATGTAGACGTGCTCCGTGAGGTTGGCGCCTGCTTCTCTGTGAACAATATGCTCCGGGCTGAGTGCTACAAGCAGCGTATGGAGAAGGGCCTTAGCTTTCTGGAATTTAACTATATGATTATGCAGTCCTATGACTTTTACTATCTGTATCAGCACTATGGCTGCAATATGCAGTTTGGCGGTAATGACCAGTGGAGCAATATGCTTGGCGGCACTGAGCTGATCCGCAGAAAGCTGGGCAAGGATGCCCACGCCATGACCATCACCTTGCTGCTTAACTCTGAGGGAAAGAAAATGGGCAAGACCGCTAAGGGCGCCGTATGGCTCGATCCTAATAAGACCAGCCCCTTTGATTTCTATCAGTACTGGCGCAATGTGGAAGATTCCGATGTGCTCAAGTGCATCCGTATGCTCACCTTCCTGCCTTTGGAGCAAATCAACGAGATGGATAGTTGGAAGGATGCTCAGCTGAACACCGCAAAGGAAATTCTTGCCTATGAGCTGACAAAGCTGGTCCACGGTCAAGAAGAAGCCGATAAGGCCCAGGCTGCCGCTAAGGCATTGTTTGTCGGTGGCGGTGACGATGCCAATATGCCCACCACCGTCATTGAGCCCAATCAGCTTACAGATGGCAAGATTGGCATTCTGAACCTGATGGTTGCCTGTAAGCTGGCTGCCTCCAATGGTGAGGCTCGTCGGCTCGTGCAGCAGGGCGGCGTGTTTGTCAACGACGAAAAGGTGCCGGACCATACCTTTGCAGTTACCGAGGCAATGCTCAAAGAGGGCGTTAAGCTTCGCAAGGGCAAAAAGGTTTTCCACAAGGCTACAATGTGATAAAAGTGCGGGGATAACCCCGCACTTTTTATGCCTTGAAATAGTTTTCCAGTTTCTCTGCGTCCGCTTTTGGAAGTGAAGTCAGGGGGAGGCGGCATTTTCCGCAATCGTAACCAATGAGCCGCATGGCGTGCTTGACAGGTATGGGATTAACCTGACAGAACATAAGCTCATTAAGCTTTTGCAGTTGGCAGGCAATGGCGCTGGCGGTATCAAAATCCCCGTCTAAAGCGGCTTCTGCCATAAGCATCGTTTCCTCCGGACATACATTGGAAATGACGGATATCACGCCTTTTGCGCCCAAGGCAATGGCCGGTACGGTCAGCTCGTCGTTTCCGGTCCATATGGAAAAACCGTCACCGCAGGCATTACGGATTTTTGTAATCTTGCTTATATCATTGCTGGCTTCCTTAACACCGACAATGTTGGGGATGGCGGACAACCGCTTGTAAACAGAAACCGGCATATCTTGCCCTGTGCGGCCGGGAACATTGTATAAAATTACCGGGATGCTTACGGAATGGGCGACGGCTAAGTAATGGGCAACCAGACCGTCCTGCGTGGCTTTGTTGTAATATGGTGACACCACCAAAAGCCCATCTGCGCCGGCTTCTTCTGCCTGCATGCTGAGCCTGACGGCGTGGGCAGTTGCGTTTGCCCCTGTTCCGGCAATGATTTTGCAGTTGCTTCCTGCGTAGGCCTTGCAACGGCGAAAAAGCTCGGCTTTTTCTGGGTCTGCTAATGTGGGGGCTTCACCGGTTGTTCCGCATATCACAACAGCTTCAATACCGGCATCTATTTGTCGCTTTAGAAGCTGTTCCATCATTGGATAGTTGACCTTGTTATCGATAAAAGGGGTGACCAGTGCCGTGCAGACACCGGTAAAAAAAGGAACTGACATAGATTGATACCTCCAAGCCAATCTATGCAGCAGCTGCTGTTTTTGCTTGTTGCAAATATAGGCGAAATGGACTATAATATGCTATAAATCATCATATGGAGGATGAGAAGTGAAAACCCACGATTTTTGGTATGACCTTCCGGAAGAGCTTATTGCCCAGACCCCCCTGGAAAAGCGAGACCATTCCCGGCTTTTGGTGCTGGATAAAGCAACAGGTGATGTGAGCCACCGGTATTTTTATGATATTGTCAGTTATCTCAGACCCGGTGATTGCCTTGTGATGAACGATTCCCGGGTGCTTCCTGCACGGCTTCTGGGCCACCGCCCAACAGGCGGCGCTGTGGAACTGCTCTTACTGCGGGATCTTGGTGAAAAGCGCTGGGAATGTCTGGCTCGGCCCGGAAGAAAGCTTTTGGAGGGGCAGCAGATAGAATTTGGCAACGGCGAGCTTACCGCCACCGTAGTTAGCGTTCAGGAAGATGGCAATCGGGTTGTGGAGTTTCATTATGAGGGCATTTTCCTGGAGGTGCTGGAGCGCCTGGGTAAAATGCCTCTGCCGCCTTATATCAAAGAGGAACTGCAGGACCGGGAACGGTATCAAACCGTTTATTCAAGGGAGATTGGCTCAGCCGCCGCGCCTACTGCAGGCCTGCATTTTACCAAGGAGCTTTTGGAGCAAATTGAAGCCAAGGGCGTTAAGACCGCATTTGTGACCCTGCACGTGGGCCTGGGAACATTCCGCCCGGTTAAGGCAGAAACCATCGACGAGCACCATATGCACAGTGAGCTTTGCATGATGAGCCAAAAAACTGCCAATATTCTTAATGAAACACGGCAGCAGGGAGGACGCATTATCTGCGTGGGCACAACCTCCTGCCGTACTGTGGAATCTCTGGTGAATGAAGATGGCAGCTTTGAAGCAAAATCCAAGTGGACGGATATCTTCATTTATCCCGGCTATAAGTTTAAGGCGCTGGATGCTCTGATTACCAATTTCCACCTGCCGGAAAGTACCCTGGTGATGCTGGTATCTGCCCTGGCAGGTAGGGAGCACATTCTGGGTGCCTATGAAATTGCCGTAAAGGAAAAATATCGTTTCTTTTCCTTTGGCGATGCTATGCTAATTGAATAACAAAATGCCAGCCGTGGGGCTGGCATTTTTGTTAAATTATCAGGCAGATAAGCCCGTTTGCGCCTTCATTGACAATGCGTGTTAGTGTGCCGCGGAAACGGGCGCGCACATCCTCCGGTGTCTGCACAAGCTTAGTTGTCAGCCCCTCCTGAATCAGAGCATATACGCTCTTTCCAAAGATGTTACTCTGCCAAAGCTTATCCGGGTCCTCTCCGGCAAGATAGGCAATCAGGTCTTGAGATTGCTTTTCGTCTCCCACCATGGGGCTGATTTCCGTGTCAATGTCCACACGAATCATATGGATGGACGGTGCGCCTGCCTTCAGCTTTACGCCAAAAGAGCCGCCCTTTCGCAGAATTTCCGGCGTTTGCAGAGTCATTTCATCGGCAGAGGGCATTACAATGCCATATCCTGTGGCCTTTACGGAATTTAATGCGTCGGAAATCTTGTCATATTCCTGCTTAATGGTGGCAAATTGGGACAGCAGGGAAATGAGCTTGCCGTCATTTTCGATGGGAATGCCTGCCTTGCTGCTTAGAATTTCATAGAATAGCTTCTCCGGGAAACCAATGGCACATACTATCCGGCCTTTGCCAAGATCCACACTGCGGATAGAAAAGTCCAGTACCTCCTCCAATTCCCGCAGCTTTGGCAGCGTGATTTGCGCCTGGGCAAGGGTGGAGATTTCCTGCGCCCTCTGCAGCAGTGCTTCATATAGGGCGGCCTTTACCGGGTGCTCTGTTTCCAGGGCATCCATCCACCTGGGCAAATGCACATGCAGCTCCTGCATAGGAAATGCAAAGAGCAGGCAGTGGAGAATGTGGCAAATGTCCTCTTCATCCAGACTTTGGCAATCGGCGACAATTGGTTCTACGTGATATTCCTTTTCCAGATACGCACATACAGCTCTTGCCTGATCGCCTCGCGGTTCCCGGCTGTTTACGATTACCACATAGGGCTTTCCCGTGGCTTGCATATCCAGTATGGCCCTGCGTTCGGCATCCATATAGTCGGCACGGTCAATATCGGTGATTGAGCCATCGGTGGTAACAACAAAGCCGATGGAGCAATGCTCCTGCATCACCTTTTGAGTGCCAAGCTCTGCAGCTTGAGTCATTGGGATTTCCTGGTCATACCAGGGCGTTGACACCATTCGGGGAACGCCATCTTCTTCGGCACCCACCGCGCCATCGACCATATAGCCCACGGAGTCAATCATTCTCACACGCAGCTTTGAGATGCCGTCAGGGCTGATTTCCACAGCTTCCTCGGGAATGAACTTTGGCTCGCTGGTCATAATGGTCTTTCCGGAGCCGCTTTGTGGCAGCTCATCCCTGGCCCGTTCTTTGCGGTATACATCTTGAATGTTGGGAATCACAAGGGTTTCCATAATGCGCTTGATGAGGGTGGATTTGCCGGTCCTTACAGGTCCAACCACGCCAATATAGATATTGCCGGCAGTTCGTGCGGCGATATCCTGATAAATGTTTTCCATAGCCAGCCTCCTTATCCGGCAGGAGGCCTGCTCCTGCCACGGTCTACCAAAGAGTATGTCCGCTGCCAGATAAATAGAACTAGCATCTTATGCTTTCTATCCTCTGCAAAGTGGAGAATATAACTGACAAATTGACGGATTTTCTGCTTTTGGTGGAGAAAATTTGTGAATATTAGGCGTAAACACAAGATAAATCCGTAAAGTCATAGACAAAAACAATTCTATGTGTTATAATAAGCAAAATTTATGTGTGCCTGCACGCAGTTGTGGGAAAGGGGAGAGGCTATATGGGTTTTCCACTGATGCCGGATTTTGTTGCCCAGTCCCTAACTGACCTAACGCCGTCCTTCCTGAAAAGCAGGAACATAAGCCTCTTGATGCTGGACTTTGATAACACCATTGTGCCCTATACCACCGATACGCCCACAAAGGAAATGGAAAATTGGCTGCATCTTATGCTGGAGTCTGATATTTCTGTGTGCGTTGTTTCCAATAGCCGCAAGGAACGGGTAAAGCTGTTCTGCCGCCGCTACGGTCTTGCATGTATTAGCCGGGCAAGAAAGCCCTTTTCCCGGGGTATCAAGGCCTGTCTGACGGAGTTTGAGGCAGATCCTTGCGCCTGCGCCTTGGCCGGTGACCAAATTTATACAGATGTTCTTGGGGCAAATTGCGCTGGCTTACAGTCCATTTTGGTGCGCTCCATTCACAATCATACATTCTGGCTGAAGCTTCGCCATGTGGCGGAGTTGCCATTTGTTTTAGCTGCAAGAAAACGGAGGATTCATTATGAAAAATATTGAAAAGTACCTCGCTCTTTTAAATGATGAGGTGGACGGTCTGCTTCTTACCAGCCGTTATTCCCGTATGTACGGCGCGGAGTTTGACATTGCTGAGGGTATCGCTTTGGTTACCAAGGCCGGCTGCCGCTACTATACCGATAGCCGCTACATTGAGTCTGCTCAAAACGGCATTCAGGGTTTTGAGGTGCTGGAGGTTAACCGGGAAGCGCCCTATATCAAGCAGCTTAACGATGCTGTCGCAGAGTTTGGGGTGACAAAGCTTGGCTACGAGGAGCGCTACCTCACCGTTGAGGAATTTCGTGATTTTGAGAGCCGCTTGAACGCAGAGCTTGTGCCTTTTAACAAGCCCATTTACGGCCTGCGCGCTGTGAAAGAGGACTGGGAACTGGATATTATGCGTAAGGCTCAGGATATTACCGATAAGGCCTTTGCCGAGGTGCTGGGCAAGATTAAAGTGGGTATGACCGAGCGGCAGCTGCAGGCTGAACTGATTTACTGCCTGTATAAAAACGGTGCTGATGGCCTGTCCTTTGACCCCATTGTTGTTTCCGGCCCCAACACCAGCATGCCCCATGGTGTTGCCGGTGACCGGCAGATTCAAGATGGCGATTTCATCACCATGGACTTCGGCGCTCTGTATAACGGCTATTGCGCAGATATGACCCGTACTGTTGCTGTTAGCTATGTGACCGATGAAATGGAAAAGGTTTATAATATCGTTCTTAAGGCCCAGCTTGCCGGCATTGCTGCCTCTAAGGCCGGTGTTACCGGTAAGGATGTGGATATGGCTGCCCGGCAGGTGATTGACGACGAGGGCTATGGCCGCTTCTTTGGCCACGGCTACGGCCATGGCCTGGGCATGGAGGTCCACGAGGCTCCCAGTTGCAGCGTAGCCGGTGAAACGGTTATGCAGCCGGGTATGATTTGCTCTGCAGAGCCCGGCATTTATCTGCCCGGCAAATTTGGCGTTCGCATTGAGGATGTGGTGATTTTCCGGGAAGATGGCTGCGAGAATATCACCCACAGCCCTAAAAACCTCATTGTTGTGTAAAAAAGTTCCTTTACCCCCTTGCTTTTACTGCGTTTTTCAGTTAAAATATACGCGCTAAACATATATTATCACCCCCATTCACGGGGCGTATTCTTAGGAGGATTAGAAAATGATTTCTGCAGGCGAATTTAGAAACGGTATTACCTTTGATATGGATGGCAAGGTCATGCAGGTTGTGGAGTTCCAGCATGTTAAGCCCGGTAAGGGCGCAGCCTTTGTTCGCGTTAAGATGAAGAACGTGATCACCGGCGGCGTTACCGAAACCAGCTTCAACCCCTCTGCCAAGTACCCCACTGCTTTCGTTGAGCGCAAGAAGATGGAGTATTCCTACAATGATGGCGAGCTGTATTACTTCATGGACAACGAGACTTATGAACTGGTACCCATTGAGAAGAGTGCTCTGGATGAGTCCTTCAACTTCGTTAAGGAGAACGATGTTTGCACCATTATGAGCTATAAGGGCAATGTTTTTGGCGTTGAAGTTCCCAACTTTGCTGACCTGATCGTCACCGCCACTGAGCCCGGCTTCGCTGGCAACACCGCTACCAACACCTTAAAGCCCGCTACCCTGGAGACCGGTGCTGAGGTTAAGGTGCCCCTGTTCATCAACGAGGGTGACAAGATTCAGATCGACACGCGTACCGGCGAATACCTGGGCCGTTCCAAGGCCTAAATTGAGGTGGCTGATATGACCATTTCTGAAAAAGCAGCATACCTGAAGGGCCTGATGGACGGTCTGGAACTGGACACCGAAAAGGCCGAAGGCAAAATGATTTCTGCCATTGTTGACCTGCTGGGTGATGTTACTCGCCGCCTTGCTGATGTGGAGGAAACCACCATTGCCATCTCCGACGAGCTCGATGAGATTGAGGAGGACCTGGACGCCATTGAGGACTTCATCCTTGACGAAGAGGATGAGGACGAATATGACGATTATGATGACGAAGACGACTTCTTTGACGATGAAGAGGAGTACGAAGAGGGCTTTGACTTCGGCGACGAGGACAGCACCATTTACGAAGTAAAGTGCGCCTGCGGCGAAGTGATTGACTTTGATGAGGAAACCCTGGAAGCCGGCTCCATCACTTGCCCCAATTGCGGTGAGAACCTGGAGTTCTCTTTGGAGGACGAGGAAGAAGAGGATATGCCCTTCTGATTTGTAAAATTGCGTCCCGGCGGTTGCCGGGACGTTTTTTTGTAAAAAACAGGTGCATTTTCTATTTTGGTGTGCTATAATTCAATTAAACTGCTAAAGAAAGGAGCTTGCGTATGTATCAGCCTTTGGCAGACCTGCTTCGGCCTACCAATTTGGACGAAGTATTCGGTCAGGAGCATATCCTGGGACCCGGTGCGATTCTGCGCCGGCTCGTTGAATCCGGCAATGTGCCCAATATGATTTTCTATGGCCCCAGCGGCACGGGAAAGACCACCGTTGCAAACATCATTGCAAAGCAGACTAACCGTACCCTGTATACGCTCAACGCCACCACGGCTTCCACGGCCGATATCAAAAATATCGTTGCGCAGCTGGATACCTTTATGGCACCCAACGGTGTTTTGTTATATCTGGATGAGATTCAGTCCTTTAACAAAAAACAGCGCCAGTCGCTCCTTGAATACATTGAAAACGGCAAGATAACCTTAATCGCATCTACCACGGAAAATCCCTATTTCTATGTATTTAACGCCATCCTTTCCCGTTCCACCATTTTTGAATTTAAGCAGATTTCCGCAGAAGCCGCGCTTGGGGCAATTAAGCGCGCAGTAAAATATCTTGAAAACCGTACTGCCCTTAAGACTGAGGCTGAAGAAGGGGCGCTGGAGTATATTGCCGGCGCTTGCGGAGGAGACCTTCGCAAGGCCATGAACGCCGTGGAGGTTCTGTTCTCTGCAGGCCGCCCCGACCGGGATGTGCTGAAGCTAACCTTGGCAGATGCCAAGGCAGTATCCCAAAAGAGCGCTATGCGGGCAGACCGTGAGGGCGATAACTATTTTGACTTACTCAGCGCTCTGCAAAAGTCCATCCGCGGCTCTGATCCGGATGCAGCGGTCCACTATCTTGCCCGGCTTTTGGAGGCGGGGCAGATGCAAAGCGCCTGCAGGCGGCTAATGGTGATTGCCGCTGAGGATGTGGGCCTTGCATACCCTATGATTATTCCCATTGTGAAAGCCTGTGTGGATATGGCTCTCATGACCGGTATGCCCGAAGCCCGCATTCCCCTCGGGGATGCAGCCATCCTTATGGCAACCTCACCAAAATCCAACAGCGGACATGTAGCTTTGGATATGGCATTGGAAGATATTCGCAAGGGCAGGGGCGGTGATTTCCCTCGACATTTGCAAAATGTCCACGCAGATTCCTATACTATGGAACGGGAGCAGGGTTACCGTTACCCTCACGATTACCCAGGCCATTGGGTCGAGCAGCAGTATCTTCCCGATGACCTTAAGGACACCCGTTACTATGAATATGGGCCCAACAAGGTGGAACAGGCAGCCAAGCAGTACTGGGATATCATTAAGGGGGAATAGCTGTGGATGTACAGGTAGGGGACACCTTAACCATGAAAAAAGCCCATCCCTGCGGCAGCAAGCAATGGCTTGTGCTTCGCACGGGGGCGGATTTTCGGCTGCGATGCCTCGGCTGCGGTCACGAAATGATGATTGACCGTTTTAAAATTCAGAAAAATATCCGGTCCATACAAAGACCATAAATCGCTCGACAGATAATAGCGGCAGATGAGTGCTTCATCTGCCGCTTTTTCTGTTTCTCAATAAAACCGGGTGGAAGGTGGTACGGCAAAGGCCGATTCCTGGTGGCAAACGGGGCTCACCTTGCGACGGCATTCGTTGGGTAAGGGGGGCTATACTATGGCTGTAAACAAGCTGTGAGGTCGGTGAGGAATGGGTGATTTCTGTATTTTTGACAGGCGTATTGGCGGCATTTGTTAACTTTTTCCTGATTTTAGGAACAAATCGACTAACCGGTGTTCCGAGCTCTGTTTGTCGCGCAGCGGCTTCAGCTCTCCTTGCAGGCACCTATAGCGGACTGTGCGTTATAGAGAGTTTTGCTATCCTTGGCCGGCTGTTTTTCCGTATTGCTGTGCTGTTTGCCATGTGCCTGATTGCCTATGGCTGCAGTGCCCTGCAGCTGCGAAAAGGCGGGGTTTTTGCGCTGCTGCATCTGGCCCTTTCAGGCCTGAGCACAGCCTCCGGCGGCGGAATGTGGACACCGCTTTTTGCTTCGGCCGCCATTTATTTCCTGTGTAATTGCAGTGCGCCGGTGCAAGGGCAGCGCTTTGTCCCGGTGGAGCTAACCTATAAGGATGTTACCCTGAAAATACTTGCACTGAAAGATACGGGTAACTGTTTGCGTGACCCGGTAACCGGTAAATCTGTGCTGGTGATTGGCGCGAAGATTGCCCAAAAGCTAACTGGTTTGACTGCCGCCCAGTTAAAAGACCCCGTGGCTTCCATGGGCGCAATATCAGGACTGAGGCTTATTCCTTACAAGACAGTTGGCCGGGAACACGGCATGATGCTTGCCATGCGGTTTCAAGATGTGAAAATCGGTCATTGGCAGGGGAGTGCATTGGTGGCATTTGCCCCGGAGGGGCTGGAAAATACGGAATATCAAGGAATTACAGGAGGTATGCAATAATGAAGTTATGGGAAATGATACGGTCTCTTGGTGTGCTGCCGGTGCGGTGTATCTTCTATATCGGCGGCAACGATGTGCTTCCGGCGCCTCTGAAAGCAGAGGATGAACAAACAGCTCTTGAGGCCATGGAGGCCGGGGATGAGGCCGCAAAAGCGCTTCTTATAGAGCGCAATCTCCGCCTGGTGGTGTTTATCTCCCGACGGTTTGAAAATACCGGTGTGAATCTGGAGGACCTGATTTCTATTGGCACAATTGGCCTGATAAAGGCGATTGGCACCTACAGACGGGATAAAAATATTAAGCTGGCAACCTACGCTTCCCGGTGCATTGAAAATGAAATTCTGATGTACATTCGCAAAATTGCAAATCAGAAAACGGAGGTATCCCTGGATGAGCCAATTAATATGGATTATGACGGCAATGAGCTGCTTTTGTCAGATGTGCTGGGTACGGATGAAGATATGATTTTGCGGCCCTTGGAGGATGATGTAGATCTTTGCCTGCTTCGTCAGGCGGTAGGGGAGCTTCCTCCAAGGGAAAAGGAAATTGTTGTGCTTCGATTTGGGCTGTACGGGCAGCAGGAGCTTACGCAAAAAGAGGTCGCGTTGAAGCTGGGTATATCCCAATCCTATATTTCCAGGCTGGAAAAGCGGATAATGCAGCGGCTGAAACGGGAGATTTTGCGGCAAACCACCTGCGTGTAGCCGTTTTAATAAAATTTACTTGCAATTGAAAAATGGGCGTGGTATAATCGATAAAAAATGTATCGATATATTTTCGTACCGAAAGGATGCCCATATGGAAAAGAAAGATGTTTCCCAGGCCGTGTTAAGGCGGCTGCCCGGTTACCTGTCATATCTGCAAACTATGCCCGAGGATAGCGCTGTGTATATTTCCGCCACCGCCATTGCCAATGCTTTGGGTATGGGCGAGGTTCAGGTGCGTAAGGACCTGGCTATGGTCTCCTCTGGCGGTCGGCCCAAGCTTGGTTACCTTCGTGAAAGCCTTATGGAGGATATCAGCCAGTTTTTGGGCTATGATAACACCACCGATGCCATCCTTGTAGGCGCTGGTAAGCTGGGTCAGGCGCTGATGGGCTATAGCGGCTTTGCTGCTTATGGCCTGAATATTCTTGCCGCCTTTGATGTCAATGCCGATTCCTGCAAAAACAAGGCTGTGCTTCCCATGGAGCGCCTGGAGGGTTTTTGCAAAAACAACAAGGTGCTTATGGGCATTATTACAGTGCCTAAGGAGCATGCCCAGCAGGTGTGCGATCGCCTGATTGCGTGTGGCATCAAGGCCATTTGGAACTTTGCACCGGTGCATTTGGATGTACCTGAGAACATCTTGGTTCAAAATGAAAATATGGCAACCTCCTTGGCAGTGCTTTCTATGCACCTGCAGGCCCAAATCAAAGAACAGAAATAAAAAATGCCCCCATTTGCATCAAGCAAATGGGGGCTCTGATGTTTTATTTTGCTGGCTTAAAGCTATCTTTCAGGCTCACAGAACGGTTGAATACCAAATGCTCTGCGGAGCTATCTTTGCTGTCAGGGCAGAAATAGCCCAAACGCATAAATTGATAGGAAGCAGGTGCCTTGGCGTCCTTGAGATAAGCTTCAACCTTGCAGCCCTCCAGCACCTCCAGGGAGGTGGGGTTCAGGCAGGAAATAAAGTCCTTGCCGGAGGCATCGGGGTCAGGATCGTCAAACAGATTGCTGTACTGCCGCACTTCGGCATCCACGCAGGTGTTGGCATCCACCCAATGGATGGTTGCGCCCTTGACCTTGCGGCCGTCGGCAGGATCACCGCCACGGGAATTGGGGTCATAGGTGGCAAGCACCTCGGTGATATTGCCGTTTTCGTCGGTGTTGTAGCCGGTGCAGGTAATCAGGTATGCGCCCTTCAGGCGGCACTCGGGGCCATCGGGGTACAGGCGCTTGTACTTAGGCACGGGCCCAGCCAGGAAATCGTCAGCTTCAATCCACAGGTTCCGGGAGAAGGTGACCTCGTGGGTTCCTGCATCCGGGTCAACGGGATTGTTCTCAATCTGAAAGACTTCAGTTTTATCCTCGGGATAGTTGGTGATGGTGAGCTTGATGGGCTTCAACACCGCCATAACACGGGTGGCAGTTTCGTTCAGGTCCTCCCGGAGGCAATGCTCCAGGAAGGCAAATTCAATGGTGTTGGGGGACTTGGCAACGCCAACCCGATCGCAGAAATTGCGGATAGCCTTGGGCGTGTAGCCACGGCGGCGCAGACCGCACAGGGTGGGCATACGGGGGTCATCCCAGCCACTTACGCGACCTTCTTCCACCAGCTGACGGAGCTTGCGCTTGGAGAGCACCGTGTGGTCAATACCCAGCCGGGCAAATTCGATTTGTCGGGGGGTGTGAGGTACAGAAACATTTTCCACCACCCAGTTATAAAGGGGTCTGTGATTTTCAAATTCCAGGGAGCAAAGGCTGTGGGTAATGCCCTCCAGGGCATCCTGAATGGGGTGGGCAAAGTCGTACATGGGGTAGATGCACCATTTGTCACCCTGACGGTGATGGTGCATATGGCGAATGCGGTAAATCACCGGGTCGCGCATATTGAAGTTGCCGGAGGCAAGGTCAATTTTTGCGCGCAGAGTATAGCGGTTGTCCTCAAATTCGCCGGCGCGCATCCGGGCAAACAGGTCAAGGCTTTCCTGGATGGGGCGGTCCCGGTAGGGAGATACTGCAGGGGTGTTCAGGTCACCCCGGTTTTCCTTAAATTCCTCGGGAGTCAGCTCACAAACATATGCCAGGCCCTTGTTAATGAGCTCCACAGCATATTCGTAGTCCTTTTCAAAATAGTCAGACCCATAGTAGAACCGGTCACCCCAGTCAAAGCCAAGCCAGTGAATATCCTCTTTAATGGCCTCAACAAACTCCACATCCTCTTTGGTTGGATTGGTGTCGTCCATACGCAGGTTGCACAGGCCGTTAAACTTCTCTGCAGTGCCGAAGTCGATGATGAGCGCCTTGCAGTGACCAATGTGCAGGTAGCCGTTGGGCTCAGGCGGGAAACGGGTATGCACGGTCTTACCGGCATAGCGGCCGCCGGGGGCAATGTCTTCTTCGATAAATGCGTGGATGAAATTCTTGCTTTCCGTGATTTCAGCCATCGTTTTGCATCCTCTCTTTTGTTCAAATTTCACATTATTATAACCGATGAAACTGCTTTTTGCAACTGCAAAAGCAGAATATTATTTTCATCCATTGGGGAATATGAAAAATTAGAAAACTTTTTCTCATTTTTATGAAATTGTTGTTGTCAATTTGGCGCTCTTATATTAAAATGTATTAAGATAGGGAAGGAGTGATTTGGCTTGTCCGAAATCAAGTACAAAAGAGTGTTACTTAAGATCAGCGGAGAGGCACTTGCAGGCGATGCCCACAGAGGTCTTGACTTTGCCATCGTTAATGATTTGTGCCGCAGCATTAAATCTTGTGCCGATATGGGTGTGCAGATTGGTCTTGTGATTGGCGCAGGTAACTTTTGGCGCGGTGTTAAGGACGGCGCTGATAAAATGCAGCGCAGCCACGCAGATGCAATGGGTATGCTTGGTACCGTGATGAATTCCATTGCCGTTGCCGATGCGCTTGAAAAGCACGGTGTAGATGCAAGAGTGCTCAGCGCTGTGGAAATGAACAAATTCTGCGAATATTATACCCGGGATTTGGCTGAAAGGTATCTTAACGAGGGCAAGGTTGTTCTGTTTGCCGCTGGCACCGGCAACCCCTATTTCTCCACCGATACGGGCGCTGTGCTGCGGGGTGTGGAGATTGAGGCCGATGCAGTGCTGATGGCCAAAAATGTGGATGCCATCTATTCTGCTGACCCTGCCAAGGACCCCACCGCAGTCAAATATACCCAGCTTACCTATGACGAGGTGCTGGCCAAGCACTTAAAGGCTACGGATTCCACCGCAATGACCCTTGCTATGGATAACGATATGACCCTTGTTTGCTTTGGCCTTGCAGAAGAAAACAGTATTATCCGTGTGGTCCGGGGCGAGCGTATCGGCACCACCGTTAAGAATAAGTTTTAAGGAGGACACAATTATGCGTGTTGATTTTAGCGATTATAGCAGAAGAATGGAAAAGACTCTGGATGTTCTGGCAGATAATTTTGGTGCTGTCCGCGCAGGCAGAGCCAATGCAAAGGTTCTCGATAGAATCACTGTTGAATATTATGGACAGGAGACTCCTCTTAACGGCGTGGCTACCATCTCCTCTCCTGACGCCCGTACTCTGGTCATTCAGCCCTGGGATAACCAACTGCTGAAGGAAATTCAAAAGGCTATCCAAATTTCTGATTTGGGCATCAACCCTCAAAATGACGGTCGGGTTATCCGCCTGGTGTTCCCTCAGCTCACTGAGGAGCGTCGTAAGGAGCTGACCAAGCAGGTCAAGAAGTATGCTGAGGATGCCAAGGTTGCCATGCGCAACATCCGTCGTGACGGTATGGACTATGTGAAGAACCTGAAGAAGAAGTCCGAAATCACCGAGGATGACCAGAAGACCGCAGAAAAGGACCTGCAGGATATGCTGGATAAGTTCACCAAGCGCGTGGACGATGCACT
This sequence comes from Faecousia sp., assembly GCA_045585915.1. GTDB lineage: Bacteria > Bacillota > Clostridia > Oscillospirales > Oscillospiraceae > Faecousia. Next base: position 41,382 of record JAZMZJ010000039.1, read on the forward strand.
GGCTGCAAAGGAAAAGGAACTGATGGCTATCTAAGCCAAGTATTTAGGAGGCACTTATGTCCCGGAAGGAAAGCGTAAATACTGCGCCGCCCAGGCACATCGCTATCATTATGGATGGCAACGGCCGTTGGGCGAAAAAGCGCGGCTTGCCCCGTACAGCCGGTCATATGGCAGGCGCGGAGACATTTCGCCGCATTGCCAACTATTGCCGGTCAATTGGTGTGGAATACCTGACGGTGTATGCCTTCTCAACAGAAAACTGGAAGCGCTCGGAAGAGGAAATTGCCGGCATCATGAAGCTGCTGGGTGCCTATATGACCGAGGCGCTTAAGGATATGACCAAAAATCAGGTCCGCTTCCGCTTTTGGGGCGACCTGGATCGGCTCACACCCCAGCTGCGGCAGCTATGCCGCAGGGTAGAGGATGAGTCGAAGGAATATAAGGTGCAGGTAAATTTCTGTTTTAACTACGGTGGCAGAGATGAATTGGTTACCGCTGCCCGTGCCTTTGCCCAGGATGTGGCTGACGGTCGGCGCAGCCCGGATGAGCTGACGGAGGAACTGCTATCCTCCTACCTGTATTCTGCCAATGTGCCGGACCCGGAGCTGATTATCCGGCCCTCCGGTGAACAGCGCATCAGCAATTTCCTGCTGTGGCAGTCTGCCTATTCCGAGTATGTTTTTTTGAATGTTCTTTGGCCGGACTTTGGGCCTGATGATTTGGACGAGGCCATAGCTCAGTACCATCAGCGCAATCGCCGGTTTGGAGGTGCATAGAGATGAAAACGCGCATTATAACCGCTGCAGTGCTTGTTCCGTTGCTGTTTGTGTTTCTGATTGTTTTGCCCATACCCTGCACTGTGGTGCTGTTTGGCGTGATTGGTGCCATCGGCGCTTATGAAATGCTTGTTGGCACAGGTATTGTGAAGAATATCCGCCTTGCCGTGTATGCAGCTGCTATGGCATTTTGTATGCCTCTTTGGTGCTACTACGGCATGAACTATGCCCTGGCCCTCGGCGGCATTTTGGTGTATGCATTTCTTATCTTTGGTGAGCTGATGCTCTCTAAGGCAAAGCTTCCCCTGCGTACCGTTGGTCTTACATTCCTTTCAGGCACCTTGCTGCCGTTCCTGCTTTGCGCTGTTGTGCGCATTCACAGCGGCGTAAACGGCCGTATGCTTGTGTTCATTCCCTTTATTGCTGCTTATATGTCCGATTCCGGTGCATATTTTGTTGGCAGCTTTTGGGGCAAAACAAAGCTGGCTCCTGTTATCAGCCCAAAAAAGACGGTGGAAGGCGCCCTTGGTGGCGTGGCAGTCGCAGTTGTCTCCATGATGATTTATTGCCTGATTTTGCAGTTTGGCTTTGGCCTTCAGGTGAATTATCTTTATGGCCTTATTTATGGCTTTTCCGGCGCCCTTGCCGGTATGTTTGGCGATCTGTGCTTTTCTGCCATCAAGCGGCAGACAGGCATTAAGGACTATGGCAAAATCTTCCCCGGTCACGGTGGCGTGCTGGACCGGTTTGATTCCGTGATTGTTGTAGCCCCCCTCATGGAGCTGCTGCTTCAACTCATTCCTATGGCGGTGTGATATATGGTTAAATGCGTAAGCATCTTAGGCTCTACCGGCTCCATTGGCCGGCAGAGCCTGGATATTATAGACAACCTGGGCATTCCCGTTGCTGCTCTTTCTGCAGGCACAAACGTGGATAGAATGGCTCAGCAGTGCGAAAAATATTTACCCAAGTTGGCAGTTATGGCTACTCAGGAAGCGGCAGATCAGCTGAGCGCAAGGATCTCCCACCTGGGTATTTCTGTCAGTTATGGCAAACAGGGCCTTTTGCAGGCGGCATCTATGAGTGAAGCCGACTGCGTTATTACGGCAGTGGTTGGTATGGTTGGCCTGGAGCCGACCCTTGCTGCCATTCGCGCCGGTAAGCGCATTGGCCTTGCCAATAAGGAGACCTTGGTGTGCGCCGGTCAGCTTGTGATGGCAGAGGCTAAGAAATACGGTGCGCAGATTATCCCTGTTGACTCGGAGCATTCTGCTATTTTCCAATGCCTGATGCCGGAGTTTCCTATGCGCCAGATAAAGCGTATCATTCTCACCTGCTCCGGTGGCCCTTTTTACAATATGGACAAAGCCGCCCTTTCTTCCGTGACCAAGGCAGATGCCCTGCGGCATCCCAACTGGAAAATGGGTGAGAAGATCACCATCGATTGCGCAACCCTTATGAACAAGGGTCTTGAGGTGATTGAGGCAATGCGTCTTTATGACCTGCCGTTAGAGCAGGTGGATGTGCTTATCCACAGGCAGAGCATTGTTCATAGCATGGTGGAGTTTACCGATGGCGCTGTTATGGCCCAGATGGGCGTGCCGGATATGCGTCTGCCCATTCAGCTGGCGATGACCTATCCTGAACGTTTGCCTTGCCCGGTGGATGCTTTGGACCTGACAAGCTGTAGCGGTCTTACCTTTGCAAAGCCCGACCTGGATGCATTCCCGTGTCTGAAGCTGGCAATGGAATGCGCTAAGCGGGGTGGCACAGCCTGTCCTGCAATGAACGGAGCCAACGAAGAGGCGGTGGCCATGTTCCTGGCCGATAAAATTGGTTTTTACGATATTTACGAACGCGTCAGTAAAGCGGTGGAAGCCGTGCCTTTTATTGCCGAGCCCACTCTGCAGCAAATTTTGGAGGCGGACAGTCTTGCCCGTAAGGCAGTAAGAGAAATGTAATTTTAGCGAGGAATTTTATGGCTATCATTTTTGCAATTCTGCTTTTTAGTTTTCTGATTTTCATTCATGAGCTGGGGCATTTTGTTGCTGCCAAGCTTTCCGGTATTCAGGTAAATGAATTTTCCATTTTTATGGGCCCTGCCATATTTAAAAAGCAGGTAGGGGAGACCCTGTATGCCATTCGCTGTATTCCCATCGGCGGCTATTGCGCTATGGAGGGTGAGGACCAGGATACCGATAACCCCCGCAGCTTCCGTGCAGCCAAATGGTGGAAGCGGCTGATTGTGCTGATTGCCGGCTCTTTTATGAACTTTGTTGTTGGCGTATTGCTGGTTGCCATAGTTTTGTTTTGGCAGCCGTCCTATGTAAAACCTCAGGTCACGGCAATTGAGCAGTGGAGCACTGTGGACACCGGAAACGGCCTCCAGGTTGGAGACACCATTTTGGAATTTAACGGGGAAAAGATTCTTGTGTATGAGGATTTTTCCCTTGCCACCATTTTCCTGCCGGATGGTAATTATGATATTTTGGTGGAACGAAACGGCCAGCAGGTGTTCCTGGAAGACGTGCTTATGGAGCGTCATACGGTTTTGGATGCCAGTGGGGAAACTGTTCGGTTGTACGGTTTGAACTTTTCAAGAGTTACCAATACTCCACAATCCGTTCCCGGCAGAATTTTACCCACCGCCTTTAACCATTTTAAGAGCGTGATTGTCAGCCTTAAAATGCTGTTCACCGGCCAGGCATCGGTGGAAGACATGACAGGCCCTGTGGGCATTGTGACCTATATGGCCGATATTGCGGAGCAGTCCGCACCTGAGTATGCCCTTATGAACCTTTTGAGCTTTGGCGCAGCCATTGCCATCAACCTTGCGGTGATGAATATGCTGCCCATTCCTGCCTTGGATGGCGGACGGGCGGTGGGCCTGCTGCTGACTACAGCTGTTGAGAAGGTTACCAAAAAGAAGGTAAATTCCAAAGTTGAGGGATATATCCACGGCGTTGGTATGGTTCTGCTGCTGATTCTTATGGCAGTGGTTATGTTTAAGGATGTTTTTATGTTATTTAAGGGGTGATGTTATGACACGGCAAATTCTGGTTGGCTCAGTTCCCATTGGAGGCGGCGCGCCTGTGGTGATTCAGTCCATGCTCAATACCAAAACCACCGATGTAGAAGGCTCACTTCTGCAGCTTAAGCAGCTTGCCACCGCCGGCTGCCAGGTTGCCCGTCTTGCCATCCCTGATAAGCGCGCAGTTGCGCCCTTTGGCGAAATCTGCGCCGCGTCGCCTCTGCCTCTGGTTGCGGATATTCACTTTGACTATAAGCTTGCTATCGGCGCGGCTCAGGCAGGCGCTTCCAAAATCCGCATTAACCCCGGCAATATCGGTCCTGAGGAGAATGTGCAGGCGGTTGTTGAGGTTTGCAAGGAAAAGAACATTCCCATTCGCATTGGCGTAAATGGCGGCAGCCTGGATAAAAAGCTGCTGGAAAAATACGGCCATCCTACTGCGGATGCTTTGGTGGAAAGTGCCTTCGGGCACCTGGAACTGCTGGAAAAATATGGGTTTTATAATACCTGTGTATCTATGAAATCCTCCACTGTGCCCACCATGGTGGCTGCTGCCCGCCTGTTCCGCAGCAAGTGTGATTATCCGCTGCACATTGGCGTGACAGAAACAGGCCCGGTGAAAATGGGACTTATGAAGTCTGCTATGGGCATCGGAGCCCTACTGCTGGACGGAATTGGTGATACCATTCGGGTCAGTCTTACCGATGACCCTGTGGAAGAGGTATATGCTGCCAAGGATATTCTTAAGGCGGCAGGCTTGCGTAACGATGGCGTGAATATCATTTCCTGCCCCACCTGCGGAAGAACGCAAATCGACCTGATTGGCCTTGTGAATCAGGTGGATGCAGCCCTTAAAAGCTGCAATAAGCCTCTGACCGTGGCGGTTATGGGCTGTGTGGTCAATGGACCCGGAGAAGCTCGGGAAGCGGATATCGGTATTGCCGGCGGTGATGGCTGCGGTATGCTGTTTGAAAAAGGGAAGCAGATAGCCAAGCTGCCTTACGATGAGCTGCTGCCTGCACTGCTGAAGAGAATAGAAGAACTTTGAGGACCCTATGAACGAAAGAGTTAGCTTTTTGCATATGTTTCCGGATTATCAGCCGCCTGAGTCCCTGCATGGGATGCTTTCTCAGGCGGCCGTTTCCGCTGCAGATATTGATCCGGAGGAACGCTCGGTCACCATACATATTTCCTGTGACCGTTATATTCCCAGACGCCTGTTAGATGAAGCATGTGGGGATATTTGCGCTTTATACAACCTGCGGAATGTGAAAATAATCCCCACTTTTCCCGGCACACAGCTTACTGAAATTGAGCCTGTGGAACTTATGGCTATGTTTGTGGAGCAGCAGCCTATTACCCGCGGCGCATTGGCAGGCGCCACCTGGCAGTGGGAGGGGCCTCAGCTCACCATTGGCCTTAAAGCCAATGGTAAGGATATGCTTAAAGAGTGTATCCCCCAGGTGATTATCAAATTACGCGAAATGTTTGGCGTTGCTCCCAGCATTGAAATTGCGGTGGGTCAGGAGCTTACCGGGCAGGCCCTTTTTGATGCTATGGAGCAAATGCGCGCCAAGATGCTTGAGGAGCTGCCTAAGGTCAAGGTGGCTGAGAAGAATGCCCCTGTAAAGCCCACCGAGGCCATATTTGGCCGTCCTTTCAAAACAAACCCGGTAAGTATGTCCCAGCTGAACCTGGATATGGGCTCCGTGGTTGTGGAGGGCAGGGTTTTTGCAGTGGATAATAAGGAAAAACCCAGAAACAACGCCTGGGTGATTTCCTTTGATATGACAGACCTGAGTGGCTCTGTTCGGGTTACCCGGTTTATGAGCGCTGAGGAAGCAAAGCCAATTTTGTCAAATATTAAGGTTGGCTCTGTGCTTAAGGTCCGCGGCAGAATGACGGAAAACCGTTTTGATGGAGAAATGGTTCTTCGCCCCGATGACATTATGCCTGGTACTATGGAAAAGCGCCAGGATACTGCCCAAGGCGAAAAACGGGTGGAGCTGCATCTGCACACCTCTATGAGCAACATGGATGCACTGACCAAAACCGAGGATGCTATACGCCAGGCTGCCGCCTGGGGTCACCGCGCCGTTGCCATCACCGACCATGGCTGCGTTTATTCCTTTACCGATGCGCTCCATGTGATGGAGAGCAAAAAGCCGCCGGTTGTAGCCGGCACTGATACACCCATTAAGATTCTCTATGGCTGCGAGGGCTACTATGTAAACGATGTGGACGACCGTATTGCCATCCACGGTGATATGGACGGCGGCCTGGATGAAGAATTTGTGGCCTTTGACCTGGAGACTACAGGCCTTTCTTCTCAGACCGACCGGATTATTGAAATTGGCGCGGTGATCATGAAAAATGGTCAGGAGGTTGACAGATTTCAGACATTTGTTGACCCCGGCTGTAAGCTTTCTGACCGCGTAATCGAGCTGACGGGCATCACGGACAGTATGCTTTCAGGCGCTCCCACCATAGAAGAGGCGCTGCCCAAGTTCCTGGAATTTGCAGGTAACCGTTTGCTGGTTGCCCACAATGCGGACTTTGACACCGGGTTTATCCGCGCGGCCTGTACCCGCCTGGGCATTGCTTATGGCTATACTTCTGCCGATACCCTGATTCTGTCTCAAAATCTCATGCCCCAGCTGAATAAGTTTAAGCTGGATATTGTGTCCAATGCCCTGAGTCTGCCGGAATTCAATCACCACAGGGCTGCTGATGATGCGGTGACCTGCGGTCTGATTATGAATCGTTTTATTGCAATGCTCAATGAACAGGGCGTTGTTCGTATCAGTCAGGTTAACCCGGCAATGGAGCACCTGCGCGCAGCGCAACAACGGGTTTTTGACCGCAAGGCCCGTCACATTATCCTGTTTGCGAAAAATCAGCTGGGTCTGCGTAATCTTTACCGCCTGATTTCCGATTCCAACCTGAAATATTTCAAGGGTGTTCCCAGAATACCCAAGTCGGAGCTTATGAAGTACCGCGAGGGTCTGATTATTGGCTCTGCCTGCGAAGCTGGTGAGCTTATTCAGGCAATACTGGATAAAAAGAGCGATGATGAAATCAAACGGCTGGCAAGCTTTTATGATTTTCTGGAAGTGCAGCCCATTGCTAACAACATGTTTATGCTTGAGGATGAAAAGCTCGACATTCAAACAGTTGAGCAGCTTAAGGATATTAACCGCACGGTTGTGCGTATTGGCCAGGAACTGGGCAAAATGGTTGTTGCAACCGGCGATGTGCATTTCTTAAACCCAGAGGATGAAATCTTCCGGCATATTCTGCTGGCTTCCAAAGGTTTTAAGGATTGCGATAAGGATAACCCCCTGTATTTCCGCACTACCGATGATATGCTCAATGAATTCAGCTACCTGGGCGAAGAAAAGGCAAGGGAAATCGTCATCACGAATCCCAACTTGATTGCGGATATGTGTGAAACCATCCGTCCCGTGCCGCATAATCTGTTTGCGCCAACCATTGAGAATTCTGCGGAAGAACTAAAAAACCTGGTCTATGGAAAGATGCACCGGCTTTACGGGGAAAATCCTCCGGAGCTGATTGTAAAACGGGTGGAAACGGAGCTGAATGATATTATCAGTTGCCATTATGATGTTATCTACATTTCTGCCCAGCGCTTGGTGCAAAATTCCCTGGAAAACGGCTACCTTGTTGGCTCCCGTGGATCTGTTGGCTCGTCCTTGGTGGCGTATATGTCCGGTATTACTGAGGTTAACTCCCTGCCGCCCCATTACCGCTGCCCCAACGAAAGCTGCAAGTATACCACCTTCGATGTGCCAAAGGGCTATGAATGCGGTGCGGATTTGCCGGATGCCGTTTGCCCCAAGTGCGGCACACCCTTTGCAAAAGAGGGCTTTAACATTCCCTTTGAAACTTTCCTTGGTTTCGGAGGTGATAAGGTGCCGGATATTGACCTGAATTTTTCCGGTGAATATCAGGCTAAGGCCCACGCCTACTGCACCGAAATGTTTGGCCGGGACAATGTGTTCCGTGCAGGTACCATCGGTAAGGTGGCGGATAAAACGGCATTTGGCTTTGTGAAGCACTATTTGGATGAACGCAATCAGCGCGTTGGCAAGGCGGAGGAAAACCGCTTGGTTTCCGGCTGCGTGGATGTTCGTCGTTCCTCCGGTCAGCACCCCGGTGGCTTGGTGGTTATCCCGGCAGAAAATGAGATTTGGGATTTCTGCCCTGTGCAGCACCCTGCAGATGAACCGAACTCCACCACAATAACCACCCATTTTGAATATCACTCCATGGAAGAAAACCTCTTGAAGCTGGATATGCTGGGTCACGATGACCCCACCATGATTCGTATGATGGAGGATTTGACCGGTGTGGATGCCAAAACCATCCCCCTGGATGATAAGGCAACCATGTCTATTTTCACCTCGTCCAAAGTGCTGGGCTATGAAAATGACCCCATTCTTGGACCCACCGGCGCGGTTGCCGTTCCGGAGTTTAACACCCGGTTTACCCGTGAGGTGCTGCTGGATACAAAGCCTGAAAAATTTGATTTTTTGGTGCGTATTTCAGGCTATACCCACGGCACGGATGTGTGGCTCGGAAACGCCAAGGACCTCATCGTTTCCGGTACTGCCCGGGTTGACCAGACCATCGGTTGCCGTGACGATATTATGATTTACCTCATTTCCTGCGGTATCGAGGAGAAACGGGCCTTTAAGATTATGGAATCTGTCCGTAAGGGTAGAGGTCTGCCTGATGGGGCAGAGCAGGAGATGGTGGATGCAGGCGTTCCGGGCTGGTATATTGAATCCTGCAAAAAGATTGCCTATCTGTTCCCCAAGGCTCACGCCGTTGCCTATGTTATGATGGCATTCCGCATTGCCTGGTTTAAGGTCAATTATCCCTTGGCGTTCTATTCTGCCTATTTTTACCGCCGTAGTCAAAAGGGCGCCTTTGACGCAGTGATGATGGCCCAGGGAATGGATGTGGTGAAGGCCCATATCAAGGCGTTGGATGCTATGGAAAAGATAACCGACAAGGAAAAGAATCTGCTGGTTACTCTGGAAGTGGCTTATGAGTTTTACCTGCGTGGATTCCAGTTCCTGCCCATTGACCTTTATGAGAGTCACGCAACCAAGTTCGTGCTGAAAGACGGTAAGCTCCTGCCGCCCTTCGTTGCTATCTCCGGCCTGGGTGAAAGCGCCGCCTGGGACCTTGTTAATGGACGCGAGGGAAAGCATTTTGTGTCCATCGAGGAGGTGGCTGCCGCCTGTCCCAAAGTGTCCAAGACCCATATTCAAATGCTCAAGGAAGCCGGCGCTTTTGGCAGCTTGCCGGATACCAATCAAATCAGTCTGTTCTGATGTTGCAAAGCCCTTGCGTTTTTGCTATAATATTCTCAGTTGAAAGGAGGCTTGTGTTATGCAGGATATCGGTATGCAGTTTCATATCCATTGCAGGGAGGGTGATGTAGGTCGCTATTGCTTCCTGCCCGGTGACCCCGGTCGCTGTGAATCCATTGCCGAGCACTTTGATAACCCGGTTCACATTGGTATGAACCGTGAGTACAACATTTATACCGGCACCCTGTGCGGCGAAAAAGTTTCTGTTTGTTCCACCGGTATTGGCGGCCCCTCTGCTGCAATTGCTATGGAGGAACTGGCTGCCATCGGTGCAGACACCTTTATCCGCGTTGGCACAACCGGCGGCATTGCTTTGGATGTGTTGCCCGGTGACGTGGTGGTTGCCACTGGCTCTATCCGTTTTGAGCACACATCTTTGGAGTATGCGCCCATTGAGTTCCCGGCCGTTGCTGATTTTGACATTGTTGCGGCGCTCAAAAGCGCCAGCGAGGAGCTGGGCTATCGCACCCACGTGGGCGTGGTGCAGTGCAAAGATGCTTTCTACGGCCAGCATGCCCCTGAGAAATCTCCTGTTAGCTATGAGCTGCTGCAAAAGTGGGAAAGCTGGAAGCGTTTGGGGGTCAAGTCCAGCGAAATGGAGTCGTCTGCGCTGTTTGTTGTGGCTGCGGCTTTGGGCGTTCGCTGCGGCAGCTGCTTCCATGTGGTTTGGAACCAGGAACGGGAAAAGCTGGGTATGCATATGCCCATGACGGAGGATACCTCCGGTGCAATCAAGGTTGGCATTGAGGCAATGAAAAAGCTAATCGCTGCAGATAAAGCCAAAAATAAATAGCAAAAGCTCCGGTCACTTGACCGGAGCTTTTTGCTTGATATTGATTTGTGAAAGGATAACCGCTGCAAAAATCAGGATGCAACCTGCCCATTCCCAGGGATTCAGACCCTGGTTAAGAAGCAACCAGCCAAAAAGAAGGGCGAATACCGATTCCAGACTCATAATCAGGGAGGCGATTGAGGGATCCAAGTGCTTTTGTCCTATTATTTGCATAGAGTATGCCGCGCCCATAGAAAGAAATCCCACATGGGCAAGGGGCAGGGCGCAAGCCCATATGTCATCTAAGCGGGGCTGTTCCGTAAAGAGCATAACCAGGGCTGAGAGCACCGCGCAAACAAGCGCCTGAATGGCATTTAACCGCAGGGCATCTACCCTTGGCGCAAAGATATCCACAAAGGTAATTTGCACAGCAAACATCAATGCGCAGCCAAGAAGCAGAAGATCAGCCACAACAAGTCCGCCGGACATGCCCGTCAGGCAGTAAAGGCCACATACAGCCAAAACAACGCTCACAGGAATCATAGGGGAGAAGGGCTTTTTACGCATAAGACCGATTATCGGCACTATCACAATATACATTGCCGTGAGAAAGGCAGATTTACCTGCACCGGTGTCAACAAGGCCCAGTTGCTGCAGATTGCAGGCCAAAAAAAGGGGGACACCGCATAAAAGACCGGATTTCCAAAGCTTTTTGTCTGCCCAGCCTTTGAAATAATGCTTTTTTCCTTGGATGCGGTCAAATATCCATATTACCGGCAGCAGGCCGATTACTGCCAAAAAGCTTCTTATGGCCTGGAAGGCGAAGGGCCCCATATGGTCCATGGCAACGCTTTGTGATACGAAAGCAGAGCCCCATATCACTGTTGCCAGCACCAGCCAAAGGCTGCCTTGTAGCTGTTTGTTCATGTCATCACCGAGGAGTACTTTACCATAGTTTTCCCGCTTTTGCAAGGCATTGCAATTTTAATTTTACTGTGCTATACTAATGAAAATTTAGCATCGGGAGGTAACCGTATGGAAAAGATTAGAAAACGCAGTGAAATCCCCGTAGCGGATACCTGGGCCACAGAGGACCTGTTTGTCAGCGATGATGCCTGGGAACTGGAACTGGCTACATTAGAGGACGATCAGAAGGCTCTGTGCAGCTTTGCGGGCCGCCTTGGACAGGCGGCTGAGGTTTTATATGATTATATGGAAAAGAGCGAGCAGGTCAACCAGAAGGCTGAACTGCTGGCTAACTACTGTATGCGCAAAGCGGATGTTGATACCCGGGATGCCACCTATCAGGCTATGGTGGGTAAGTTTATGAGCGTTGTTGTGGCGCTTGGTGCAGCCACCAGCTTTGAGACCCCCGAGATTATGGCCATCTCCGATGAGACACTGGATGGCTTTTATAAGGATTTCCCCAAGCTGGAGCGCTATCGTCGCTACTTGACCAATATGCGCCGGCTTAAGGACCATGTGCTTTCTCCTGCAGAGGAAAAACTGCTGGCTGCTGCCGGCGAAATGGCACAGACGCCTGATAGTGTGTATGGCATGTTTGCCGATGCAGATATCACCTTCCCAGATGCTCTCGACAGTGAGGGTAAGCCTCACGCAGTTACCCAGGGCAACTTTGTTGCCTGCGAGGAAAGCCCTGACCGGGTTCTGCGTAAGAATGCCTATGAGAGTCTGTATCACAGTTTTGCCAATTTTAAGAACACCGCTGCCGGCCTGCTGAATGCGCAGAACAAGCAGCTTAAGTTCTTTGCCGAAGCAAGAAAATATCCCAGCGCCTTTGAAGCTGCCCTGAACCGCACCGATGTTCCCACCTCTGTGTATGAGAATTTGATTAAGGCAGTCAATAAAAATGTGGATAAGATGCACCGGTATGTGCGCCTGCGAAAGAAGCTGTTGGGTGTGGACGAGCTGCATTTTTATGATGTGTATACGCCCCTGGTATCGGATGTGGACAGCAAGATTCCTTTTGCTCAGGCCAAGCAGACGGTTTACGATTCTGCGGCGCCGCTGGGTGAGGACTATCGAAAGATTTTGAACGAAGGCTTTGACAACCGCTGGATTGATGTATATCAAAACGAGGGTAAGCGAAGCGGTGCATACTCTGCCGGCGCTTCTGTTCACCCCTTTGTGCTGCTCAATTACACAGGGACGCTGGACAGCCAGTTCACCCTTGCTCACGAAATGGGTCACGCCCTTCATTCTTATCATTCCAACAAGTATCAGAATCCTGTTGATTCTGATTATGTGATCTTTGTTGCAGAGGTGGCTTCCACCTGCAATGAAGCACTGCTGATGGAATACCTTTTGGGTAAGACCACAGATAAGCGGGAGCGCGCATTCCTTATCAACCATTTCCTGGATCAGTTCAAGGGCACGATTTATCGCCAGACCATGTTTGCTGAATTTGAGCTGAACATTGGCCGTATGGTCCAGGAGGGCAAGACTCTGACAGCTGATGTGCTGTGCGCAGAGTACCGCCGCCTGAACGAGGTTTATTATGGCCCGGACATGGTTGTGGATGATGAGATTGCAATGGAATGGGCAAGAATTCCCCATTTCTACTATAACTACTATGTATTCCAGTATGCCACCGGCTATTCTGCTGCCATCGCCCTTTCCCGTCGTATTTTGAAGGAAGGCGACAGCGCAGTTAAGGACTATATCCGCTTCCTTTCCGGTGGTTGCAGCAAGAGCCCCATCGATTTGCTGAAGGATGCAGGCGTGGATATGACCAGCTCCGAGCCTGTTGAGCAAGCCCTGGCCCTGTTCGGTGAGCTTCTTGACGAGATGGAAGCGCTGATGGAAGGTTGATATGGAAGAACTTTATTTGCCCACACTTCATAGCTTTGCTATGGATAACCTCTTTACCGGCTCCTGCGGTACGTTCCGCTTCAAAATTGTCCCCAAGGTTGTAAAACTTAACCGTAAGGAAGTGGATATGCAGGCCAGCGAGATTTTTGCAGAGTTTTGGCACGGCCCGTTCTGCTATGAAAAAAGTCAGATAGAAGGCTCTGCCGCATTTCCTATGAGCGAAGCTGGTAGGGAGGCGCTGCGAAGCTGGCTGACAGAGCATATCTGAAATTGGGAAAAATGCGGAAAAACCGTTGACAAATCCGGGTTTTGTGATAGAATAACTTAGAAATGCAAAGGCAATGCGGAAAAGAAAATGCAAAATGCTGCTTTCAGCGAGAGGGGAGAGGTGTGAGCCCCTTGCAGACTATGCGTTCAGCCACTTCCAAGCCG
>JAZMZJ010000040.1:0-16056 GCA_045585915.1 Faecousia sp.
GCAGACCGGAAGCTTCGAGTACACCGGCGCTGTCAACAGAGTGGATATTTATGCTGCCACCGCAGGCGAGTTCAGCCTGGATATTGATGATCTCAGCGTTGGAAAGGGCGTTGCTCAGGCTCCCGATGAAGAACCCACCGAACCCGGCACTGAACCCGGCACTGAACCCGGTACCGAACCCGTTGAACCGGAAACCACTGCCTATTTCTACAGCAATGATTTTGAGGATAACACCCTGATAGCTGGTGGAGCCAGCACCGATATCCAAGATAAAAACGGCAACATTCTCGTGGATAATTATGGCAAATTCAATGTTCTTGAAGAAACCGGCAATAAGTTCCTTGAACTGAGTGGTGCGGGTAAGAGCGTACATAGTGCAATCAGCCCGATCTCCGGTGCAATTCAGGTCAGCTTCCGCATTCGTAAAGCAGAGGATGCAGTATTGCCCGATAATTTGAATTTGCGCTTCCGTTCCGACGGCGCAGATGCAAACAGTTGGTTTGCTGCGGTCTTGGGTGATTCCCTGGCAACTCACAGCTATACGCATACGTTAACCACAGATTGGGTGGATGTATCCATTACAATTGACCCCGAGACTGACGTGCTGACTTATCAGATCGGTGATCATACCGGCGAGGAAGCGTTTGCCTACGACGTGAATTGCTTTGAAATTTACAATCATAAAACTCCTGCCTATAGCGGTCTGCACATTGATGATCTGAAGATCAGCGTGTATGAAGCTCCGGAAGAGCCCAAAACGGTTAATCTTGATGTAACCGTTAATTGGGAAGATGGCGAGAACATCGATAGCACTCGTCCCGAGAGCGTGTTTGTATCGGTTTACAACGGCGGGACCCTGGAAAAGCGTGAAGCGGTGACTGCTGCCAGCAACTGGCAGCACACCTTCACGGATTTACCTAAGTATGATGCTGAGGGCAATGAAATCGGTTACACCGTACTTATTTCCACAGCCGATACACCCGCTGGCTATACTGTAGAACGGAAGGGTGCGGAGTTTACTCTGACCCATACGCCCAACGCAATCTAAAAAAATCCACCAAGGATATTCCTTGGTGGATTTTTTGCATAAGGATAACCACCGGCAATGCCGGTGGTTTCGGAAAAGGATTATAGTTTGGTAACAACTTTGGGTGCTTTGGTAATGAAAAGGGCACCCAGGCAGGTGATAAGCATTTCCGGCAGCATATACATACCGTTGTAAACAAGGCTGTACGTAAGACCCAAAAGCTCCGGGCTTAAGTTAGATACAAGCTGTGCGCCCCAGGTGGGGAAGCCATCTTGGGTGAAAAACCATTCTGCCCAGCCGGCGAACAGTACATAGCCGCTTATTACATGGCAAAGATATCGGGCACTTAAGGCTACGAAAGCGCCAAGGGTCAGAGCCGTACCGGGCTTTTGGATGCGGTTTCTGAAAATGCCGCCAAGACCCAAAGCGGTAAAGGCTGCGATGTAGTCCATAAAGCACATCACGAGGGCGTTGACCACCAGGGCTTCGTCTCCAAAATAGCCGGGCTGGAATGCGGCGGCCACGGTTTTGGCGCCCAGGGCCATTTCCAAAAGAGCATAGGCAAAGCCGGCACCAAGGCCCCATTTCACACCGTGTCGATAGGAAATGAGCACCACCGGCAGCATGGAGCACAGGGTAATTTGCCCACCAAAGGGCAGCTCCGGGATGAACATTTTGCTCATTAGCTCCAGCACGATGGCAACGGCAATGAGCATGGCGCTTTCGGTAAGCTTGCGGGTTTTCGATTGCATAGAAATTCCTCCTATGGCCTGAACGAATTTGAATTATGAAGTTCAGGCTAAAACAAAAAAAGTATCGCATTGCAACCCGTCTAAGGTGCAATGCGATACGAAGGTATCTCATATGTGCATCTTTTCCTACGACGGTACTGACCGTATCAGGTTCACGGGTCTAAGCATGGCGCTTACTCTCAGCCGGGCATTACCGGCTCCCCGAAGACGATTGTTTTGCGATCTAAAATAAATTATAGCCCTTTTTATAAAAATGTCAAGCCATTTCCAGAGCAAGGGTTTTGCCGCCTAAAATGTGAAAATGCAGGTGAGGCACGGTTTGCCCGGCGTCTTGCCCGCAGTTGGACACCACACGGTAGCCATTAACAAGACTCTCGGCTGCGGCAATTTGGGGAATGACTTCAAAAATATGGGCAACCAAAGCGCTGTTTTCGGCTGTCACGCCGTCTACAGAGGGGATATGGGTCTTGGGAATCACCAAAATATGAGTGGGCGCCTGGGGATTGATGTCCCGAAAGGCGTAAACGGTATCGTCTTCATATACCTTTTGGCTGGGGATATCCCCGGCAATGATTTTACAGAAAATACAGCTCATAGCATTAACCTCACAAACCAAACAGGTGGAATACACCCAGGCTGGCAAGCATCATAATGATGCCTGCGAGAATCACACCCAGGCAAACTGCGCCTACTGTGGATTTAAGACCCATATTCAGGCAGCTGGCAGCCATAGCGCCGGTCCAGGCGCCGGTGCCGGGCAGGGGGATGCCAACAAAAAGCATCAGGGCAATAAACAGGCCGGTGCGACTGGCTTTGGCTACCAGCTTTTGGCCTGCCCGATCACCTTTTATCAGAAAAAAGCGGCAGAAGGGGCCGATAAAGCGCTTATCTGCGCCGTATGTAAGCACTTTTCGGGAGAAAAGATACAAAAACGGCACCGGAACCATATTGCCGATTACACAAATCACAATTGCCCACAGTTCATCGATTCCCATGCCTATGGCAACCGGAACACCGCCCCGCAGTTCGATGATTGGAACCATAGACAGGAAAAAGACACCCAGTATTTTCCAGAGCATAGCGGTTCTCCTTTGCACATTTTCGCTCATTATATCATAAAGGAGCAGAAGTTGCAAGAAAAAAAGAGGGGCTTCCATTTTGGAAAAAGATATGCTATATTGATAAAGCTATTTGATTACGCCAAGTGAGGATTGTTATGAGAAAGTTTGGAATGATAGCAGTTAGCGCCGTTTGCATGGCCCTTTTGGTGCTGCTGCTTATGTTCCCGGGCGGTATTCCTGCGGGTGAGCCTACAATTCCATCAAGCCCTGTGGTAACCCAGCCGCCTACGGATAGTCCCACCCAGGCGCCTACAGACCCTCCAACCGAGCCGCCCACACAGCCTCCTACGCAAGCTTATGTGCCTGTGGTTGCCCCGGATGAGGCGAGCCTTAAGGCTAAGTACATATTTGTTTACGATTGCGATACCTCCCGGGTGCTTTACACCCGTGGCAGCTATGCCGATAAGGTGGCCCCTGCCAGCCTGACCAAGCTGCTGACGGCCTATGTGATTCTGGAAATCCTGGACCCTGAGCAGGTGATTACCGTTGGCCCGGAGGCCCACTGGGTGGACCCGGAATCCTCGGTGGCCTATGTTTCCAAAGGTCAGAGGCTGACCGTGGAGATGCTTATTGAGGGTATGCTGCTGCAAAGCGGAAACGATGCGGCCTATGTGCTGGCGGTTGCCGGTGGACGGGCTATCGCAAATGACCCGGAGCTTTCCGGCTGGGAGGCAATTGCCGTCTTTATGCAGCGAATGAACGCCCGGGCGGTCTATTATGGCCTGACCGGTTCTAATTTCGTTAACCCCGACGGCATCGACAACGAAAACCACTATACCACCACGGCGGACCTGCTGATTATCGCAAAGCTTGCCCTGACCAATGAGCTTATCTGTCGCTATGCCGGCATGGCCAAGGATACCGTGACCTATGAAAGCGGTGAACGGGCCAACTGGTGGAATACCAATTATCTGCTCCACGAAGACACCGACTATTATTGCCCGGCAGCCATCGGCCTGAAAACCGGCTCAACCTCCGGAGCAGGCAAGTGCCTGCTCTCCGCTTTTACAAAGGATGACGGCGGCGTGCTGATCGTGGGTGTCTTAGGTTGCGAAAACGACCATGTGCGCTATAGTGATACCCTGACGCTGTATAACCTTTATAAATAACAAAAGCCTCTGCCGTTTGGCAGAGGCTTTTGCAATGCATTCTTTAACTTATAGGTTTACATAACGTGTTGAATAATTATTCAACTACTTTTTTAATGCCGAAAATTATTTGGTTTCTTCAACAATTACAAAGCCGTCCACTAAGTTGGCGCTGATGAGGTTACCTTCGATGGCAACGGTGCGCTCCATAAGGTCGGTCAGCAGCACCAGGCCGTCCTTACATTCGATTGACATCACATTGCGCATCACAATGGCGTCTTCGGTCTTTTGATTTTTATAAACAGTAGAAAGGCACATAGGAATCAACCTCTGGATGCAAGACTTGCCAGCACAACGCTAAGGCGCATATTGCCCTTTTCAAAGTCGGAAACAGCGGCCATCACCTGCTCGTAGGCGGCGTGTTCACCGGCATCACTCAGCTGCTTTGCCAGCTGGGCCAGCTCTGCAGCGTGGGCGGCATTGTGATTTGCCATATATTTCATCAGAGCCAACAGCTCTTCCATGGGGGTATGGCTGCAGGAGCCGCAGGAGCAGCAGCTGTGGTCGTGATGGTCGTGACCGCAGTCACATTCGTGGCTATGGTCGTGGGGGACACCCTGGGCATGGAGGCTATCGTGCTCGTGGGGGTGCTGATGGTCGTGGTCGTGGCTGTGGCAATGCTCGTGGGAGTGAGTCACGCCATCGTGGGTGTGTTCATGGGTGTGGGCGTGCTCATGGCCGTGAGCATGATGGTCACCCAGGTGGTTGTGATCTAAGTGCATAAATAAGCTCCTTTGCTTTTTTCTTTTATTATAACGGCCCGTGGGTAGAAAGTCAACGCACCAGTAAACCACTTTTTTTCGCTGGGCTATTGTGCAATGGGCGTATTTTTGTTATAATAACAGGAAAATGATATAATTGGATGTGTTATGCGTTGAAGTATGGAGTTTGGAATTATACACAGCCGGAACCGCAGGCTGTGAATGCCCTGGCCAAAGCCGGGTATGGGCCTCTGGCATCTATGGTGCTGGCCTGCCGCGGTATGGATGACCCACGGAAAGCCCAGCAGTACTTAAGCTGCAGCTGCGCGCTGCCGGAGCCGTATCTGTTAAAGGATATGCTGCCGGCGGTCCAGCGTATTAACCGGGCATTGCAGCGCCGGGAGAAAATTGCTGTTTTTGGCGACTATGATGTGGATGGCATTACAGCTACTTGCCTGCTGACGGACTTTTTGCGCCGCCGGGGGGCGGATTGTTTGCCCTATATCCCCGGTCGGATGGAGGAGGGCTACGGCCTTAACGCCATTGCCATTCACAGCCTGCATGAGCAGGGAGTTAAGCTGATTGTTACCGTGGACTGCGGCATTACCGCCGTGGAGGAAGCCAGGCTGTGCAGACAGCTGGGAATCGACCTTGTGATTACCGACCACCACGAATGTAAGGAAATGCTGCCGCTGGCTGTGGCGGTGGTGGACCCCCATCGGCCGGATTGCAGCTATCCCCACCGTAATCTTTCCGGTGTTGGTGTGGCCTTTAAGCTGGCAAGCGCTATTTGCAACAGCCAGAACACGGTGCTGGAAAGCTATGCAGACATGGTTTGCCTGGGCACGGTGGCAGATGTGATGCAGCTGACCGGGGAAAACCGGGTGTTTGTGCAGCGGGGTCTGGACGCCCTGCGGCAGACTCAGCGGCCTGGTCTTGCTGCCCTGATGAAGGAAAGCGGCTGCGATGCAGCCACCCTTACAGCGACCTCCGTGGGTTATATTCTTGCCCCCCGGATCAATGCCGCCGGCAGAATGGGCAAGATTGATATGGCGGTGGAGCTGTTTCTGACTCAGGATGTCAGCCGGGCAGAGGAGCTTGCCCAGGGTCTTTGCGAGCTGAACCGTCAGCGCCAGGCTGTGGAATCGGAGATTTATGACCAGGCAGTGCAGATGCTCCCGGAGCAGTTGCCTGATGCTATTGTGCTGGCAGATGAAAGCTGGCACCAGGGTGTTGTGGGTATTGTTGCCAGCCGTATGGCTGAGGAATACTGCTGCCCTGCATTTTTGATTTGCTTAGATGGAGACCACGGCAAGGCCAGCTCCCGCAGCTATGGCGGCTTTAGCCTCTTTGCTGCCCTTAAGGAGCTTTCCGGACTGCTGGAAAATTACGGTGGCCACGAGTTGGCCGCAGGCTTTACCATTTCCCGTGAGCAGATTCCTGCCTTCCGGGAGCGTGTGGGTCAGCTGGCCCGGAGCTACTACAGCCAGGATGTTCCCCGCACTGTGCTGGAGGCAGATTGCGCTGTTACGCCGGAGCTGCTCTCTTTAAGCGGTGTGGAAGATTTGGCCCGGCTGGAGCCATGCGGCAATGGCTGCCCCAAGCCTTTGCTGGTGATGGAGAAACTGCGCATTGACCGCATCAGTCAGGTGGGCGGTGGCCGGCATATGCGCCTGCAGCTTAGCCGGGACGGACATACCTTCCAGGCCATTTATTTTTCCGCCAATGCCCAAAGCACTTCCATCTGCCAGGGAGACCTGGTGGATGTGGCGTTTAACCCTCAGGTTAACGAATACCGGGGTGTGCGCAGTGTGCAAATGAATTTGCAGGATGTGCGGCCCCATTGCGATGCCCCCTGCTTATATCAAACCGCAGGCTATCGGGCCTTACAGGAAGGCAATTTGGATAAGGACTGGGCAGAAACATTGACGCCGGATCGTGCTACCCTGGCTATGGTGTGGCGTTACCTTGCAGCTGCCCCTGATGGGGTTATTCAGGAGGAGCCTATGTGTCTGTGCCGCAAGATTGTCCGCTGGTGGGGGCAGGGCCTGAGTCTTGCTCAGCTGCTCACCTGTCTGGATATTTTCAGCGATGTGGGCCTTTTAGAGCTGGTGCCCCATCGCAAGCATCTGTCCATTCGGATTACAGCCGGGGGACAAAAGGCTGATTTGACTGAAAGTGTAACTATGCAGCGCTTGCAGGCTGCGAAAGAGAGCTGAAAGCTATGGAAAGTTTTGCTGAACATTATGGAGCAATGTACCAAACGGTAAACCGGTGCATGCCCGGCACGGATATGGCCCTCATTGACAAGGCCGTGGAATATGCCCGGGAAAAGCACAAGGATCAAACCCGTAAGGATGGCTCCCCCTATATCATCCACCCCCTGTCTGTGGCGGAAATCGTGGCGGAAATGGGTTTGGATATGGATGCGGTGCTGGGCGCACTGCTCCACGATTGCATTGAAGATACCGATGCTTCCTTTGAGGAGATTTCCCGCCTGTTTGGCCGCACCACGGCAGAACTGGTGGAGGGCGTTACCAAGCTGACCCGGGCCAATTTCTCCAGCACCGAGGAAGCGCAAATGGAAAATCTGCGGAAAATGTTCATGGCTATGTCCAAGGACATCCGGGTGGTGCTTATCAAGATTGCCGACCGGTTGCACAATATGCGCACTATGCAGTACCAAACCCCTGAAAAGCAGATTTCCAAGTGCCGGGAGACGATGGATATCTATGCCCCTCTGGCGCACCGGCTTGGTATGCAAAAAATCAAGTGGGAGCTGGAGGATATTGCCCTGCGGTATCTGGACCCGGCCTCCTATGAGGATATTATTGGCTATCTGAAAGCCCACCGTGAGCAGGACGAGGCTTTTATGCATACGATTCAGGAGAGGATTACCCAGCGCCTTTCTGATATGGGCATTCATAATGAAACCTACGGACGCATAAAGCACGTATATTCCATTTACCGAAAAATGAATCAGCAGGGCAAGAGCATCGAAGAATTGTATGATATTTATGCCTTCCGGGTTATCGTGGATTCCATTCCCAACTGCTATAATGTGTTGGGCCATGTTCACGACCTTTTCAATCTGGTGCCCGGCCGGTTTAAGG
This sequence comes from Faecousia sp., assembly GCA_045585915.1. Lineage (GTDB taxonomy): Bacteria > Bacillota > Clostridia > Oscillospirales > Oscillospiraceae > Faecousia. The sequence continues at coordinate 7,863 of JAZMZJ010000040.1, forward strand.
ACTATATTTCCACCCCCAAGCCCAATATGTACCAGAGCTTACACACCACGGTGATTGGCACTCAGGGCGTTCCCTTTGAAGTGCAAATTCGCACCTGGGAAATGCATGAAACGGCGGAATACGGTATTGCCGCCCACTGGAAATATAAGCAGGGCAGCGGCGAGGGCAATGAAAAGGACTTTGAGTGGGTGCGCCGTTTGCTGGAAAGCCAGCAGGACACCGATGCAGAGGACTATGTGAACTCCCTCAAAATCGATATGTTTGATGATGAGGTGTTTGTTTTCACCCCCAAGGGAAAGATTATGGGTCTGCCTGCAGGCTCTACCCCCATTGACTTTGCCTATGCCATCCACTCCGGCGTTGGCAATGCCCTGGTGGGTGCCAAGGTGAATAACCGAATCTGCAACATCGATACGCCCTTGCTAAACGGCGACATTGTGGAGATCATCACCTCTAAGTCTGCCAAGGGCCCCAGCCGCGATTGGCTGAATATTTGCCAGTCTAACCAGGCCCGGACAAAAATCAAGCAGTGGTTTAAGAAGGAAAAGCGGGAGGAAAATATTCTCCACGGCAGAAGCAGCTTTGAAGCAGAAATGAAGCGGCTGATGCTGCCCATGGGAAGTCTGACTGATCCGGAGCTGGAGCAGCAGCTGTTAAAAAAGCTTTCCTTTGATAACTGGGACGATATGTATGCCGCCATCGGCTACGGTGGTCTGACGGCCGTGAAAGCGGTTGGCCGCATTCGTGACGATATCAACCGGGCGCTGAAGGCCCAAAGCGTGGAGAAAAGCACTGCCGGTCCTCTGCGGCTTACCCCGGAGGAAACGAAGAGTCGCCACGCTGTCAACGGCGTGATTGTGGAGGATATTGATTCTTGCATGATCAAGTTCTCCAAGTGCTGCACCCCCGTTCCGGGAGATGCCATCGTTGGCTTTATTACCAAGGGGTTTGGTGTTTCTGTGCACCGCGCCGATTGCCCCAACGCAGCTTGCCGGGAGGATCCCAAGCAGGCGGCCCGTTGGGTGCGTGTGCGCTGGGCCAATGTGGACGAGCAGCCCTTTGACACCACCTTAGAGCTGGATTGCATCACCAGAGATGGCCTGCTTTTGGATTTGGCAACGGTGATGACCACCGCCCGTATTCGGGTCAAGGAGCTTTCCGGTAAGGACCTGCCCGGCGGCAGAAGCGTGTTCACAGTGCGCTTCGAGGTAAAAAATGTCCAGGAGCTGGATGCGGTGCGTAACCGGCTGCTGAACATAAGGGATGTTGTAGGCTCCCGTAGAGGACAAAACTGAGGAATTTTTATGAGAGCAGTATTGACACGCGTGAAGTCCGCTTCCGTTACCATCGACGGCAAAACGGTGGGAAGCATTGGCAAGGGCTTTCTCATCCTATTGGGTGTTGGCCCGGCCGACAGTGAGGAAACCTGCCGCTACCTGGCGGAAAAGGCCCTGGGTCTGCGGATTTTTGAGGACGAAAACGGAAAAATGAACCTGGGGCTGGAGAGCGTAGGCGGTCAGGTGCTGGTGGTGAGCCAGTTTACTTTGTACGGCAATTGCCGCAAGGGCCGCCGCCCCAGCTTTACTGAGGCTGCGCCACCTGTGTTGGGAGAGAAGCTTTATGAGCAGTTTTTGGCGGAGTGCGCCCGTTTGGGCTATCCTCCCCAGCACGGCCGCTTTGGGGCGGATATGCAGGTGGAATCCGTCAATGACGGTCCTGTTACGCTGATTTTGGATACGGACCAGCTGATGGATACACCCAGGAGGTAATATGCTGCAGGTTGTAACAATGCCCTTGGGGGCATACCAAACCAATTGTTATCTGCTGTATCGGCAGGAGCGTCAGGATTGCCTGATTGTTGACCCGGGCTATGAGCCGGAGACGGTGCTTGACCGGGTGAACGCCCTGGGTAAGACCGTTGGGGCTATTTTGCTTACCCACGGTCATTTTGACCATGTGGGGGCAGTGCGGGAGATAGTGGCAGAAACCGGATGCCCGGTATATATCCACGAAAAGGAACTGACAATGCCGCCCCAAATGACCGCAGGGCCCCTTTACCACACCCATTTTTATGATGAGGGGGATGTGCTTTCCCTGGCCGGGCTGACAATCCGGGTTTATCATACACCCGGGCATACCCCCGGCTCTGTGTGCCTGGAAACAGAGGGGCTGCTGTTTACCGGCGATACCCTTTTTGCCGGCTCCTGTGGGCGGACAGATCTGCCCGGTGGCAACTGGCAGACTATTTTAGCTTCCCTGGGGCGGCTAAAGGGCTTTGACGGCGCTTTGCAGGTGCTCCCCGGTCACGGGGAAAGCTCGGTGCTTTCCCGGGAAGTCCATTACAATCCGTTTTTGCAGGGGTAAGCTTATGGAATTAGAGTTGCGTGGGCACAATGACTTATATGCAGTGGAGCAGCTGCAGATGGCCCTGTTCCCCGGTGACGGGGAGGGCAAGGCAGTGTCCAGCCTGATTCGTTCAGCTACCTGGCTGAGCGCGGTGACAACTATCACCCTTGGTGGGAAAACCACCCGGGCGGTGCGACGGCTGAAGGCGGCAGAGGAAACGGTGCGCCTGCGCCGGCAGGCTCTGCAGCAGAGCTATTATCTGGCTGCCCGGCAGCACTTGGGCGCTGATAGCCCCTGGGGGGCTTTGGCAGGGGTGCGGCCTACCAAGCTGACAACCCGTATGCTTTTGGAGGGCGCAGGAAAACAGGAAGCTTGCAGACGTATGGAAAAGATCTATTATGTCAGCCCCAAGCGCGGGCAGCTGGCAGTTTCCTGTTCGGCTGCCTCTATAAATGCAGTGGCGCAAATGCAGCCACAGGATATATCGCTGTATGTGGGCATACCCTTTTGCCCCACCCGATGCAGCTATTGCAGTTTTGTCAGCCGTACAATCGGCAAGCGTACAGAGCTGTTGGAGCCCTATTTGCAGGCGCTTTATCAGGAAATTGCCCATACCGGAACTTTGCTGAAGGCATCCGGCCATCGGGTGCGTACCGTTTATATTGGCGGCGGAACGCCTACAACCTTGAATGCCCGGCAGCTGGAGAAGCTGCTTTCTGAAATTCGGGAAAATTTTGACCTTTCCGGCTGCATAGAGTTTACAGTGGAGGCAGGTCGCCCGGATACTTTGGACGAGAATAAACTGCGCGCTATCCGTGATGGCGGTGCGGACCGTATCAGCATCAATCCCCAAAGTTTGCAGGATTCGGTACTTAAGGCCTGCGGCAGACCACATACGGCAGAGGATATCCACCGGCTTTATGCCATGGCCCGGCAGATGGATTTTGCGGCTATCAATATGGACTTGATTGCAGGTCTGCCGACGGATGACGCCCTGCATTTTGCCCAAAGCTTGGATGGGGTGATTGCTATGGCACCGGAAAATATCACGGTGCATACCCTTGCCCTTAAAAAAGGCGCAGACTTGTTCCAGCAGCGGCAGAATCTGCCGTCATGGCAGCAGGTGCAGGAAATGGTGGAATATGCCATGCAGGCTTTGCCCAAGGCGGGCTATGTGCCTTACTATCTTTACCGGCAGAAATATATGTCCGGCAGCTTTGAGAACGTAGGATGGACTAAGCCCGGCCGGGACTGCCTGTATAATATCTATATGATGGAGGAGCTGCATAGCATCCTGTCTCTGGGCGGCGGCGGTATGAGTAAGCTGAACTTGCCCGGCGGACGGGTGGAGCGCTGCCCCAACCCCAAGTTCCCGGAAGAATACATCGACCGTATAGAAAAGGTGCTTGCGGATAAAACCGCATTGTTTGACCGTATGAAAGGAAGCGATTGAGTGGATAAGCTGATTTGCAATGTAACCGCCGTGACTATGGATGAGCGGATGCAGGTGCTCTTTGGTGCTTTTATTGGCATCAAGGACGGAAAAATCACTTACCTGGGCAGCAAAGCCCCTGAGGAAAAGCCTGATACCATTATTGATGGAACGGGCATGGTGGCCATTCCCGGCCTTGTGAACTGCCACACCCATTTGGCCACCACGGCGCTGCGCAGCTACCTGGATGAAACTGACCGGGCCCAGACCTTGCAGACATTGCTGGAAAAGGAAGCCAGGATGGATGAGCAAAGCGCCGAGGCCTGCGCTGTGCTTGGCATTGCTGAGTGCTTGCGCTTTGGCATCACCTCTGTGTCAGATTTGGGCGTGTTCCCCCAGGCAGTTGCAAGGGCAGCGGCCCAAAGCGGCATCAAAGCCAATGTGGCTATGGCTTGCTACCGGTTTATTGATGAAAATGAAGAATTCGATTTTGACACTGACCCGGTGTGCAACCTGCTTTGCCAAAGTGTGGATGCCTGGCATAACCATGATAATGGCAGAATTCGGGTAGATGCAGGCATTTATGCCGAGTATACCAGTAACTATAAGCTGTGGGAGGCCCTGGCGGGTTACTCGCGGGAAAAGGGCATTTCCATGCAGCTGCACCTTTCAGAAACACTGCAGGAGGCGCAGGATTGTGAGGACCGCACAGGCCTTACCCAAACGGAGCTGTTAAACTGCCACGGGCTTTTTGACTGCGGCGCTACAGCAACCGGCTGTGTGAGCCTTACAGAGCAGGATAGAGCCATCCTTGCCCGGCGCAAGGTCTCCTGTGTTACCACCCCGGCAGCCTATGCCAAGGCAGGCCGGAAGGCAGCGGATATATCTGCTATCGTGAAGTCCGGTATCAATGTGGCCCTTGGCACCGGCGGCAGTGCCGAGTGCGGCAGTATGGATATGTTTGAGGTAATGCGTCAGTTGGCCTATGGCCAGAGACAGCTGGCGGATGCACCGGAGGCTATGCCTGCCCAGGCGCCTTTGATGATGGCCACGGTGTGCGGCGCTCAGGCTCAGGGCAGAAGCCGGGAGATGGGCATGCTGAAGGAAGGACTGGATGCGGATATCGTCCTGGTGGATTTTTCCGCCCCTCATTTGATTCCCTGTCACAATGTGCTGTCAAGTCTGGTGTTCAGCGCTAAGGGCGGAGATGTGGCAATGACCATGGTCAGAGGCAACATCTTGTACCAAAACGGACAGTTTCCTTCTTTGGATTTGGCCGGCGCGGTGCATACCATAACGGAGCATACCATCCCCCGTCTGTTTGCTCAGAGCAAGTAAAGGAGCGAAACATGTCTGATAACAATAAAAAACAAAACTTTCTATTAGGCGCTGCCTGGCTTGCCATAGCTGCTGCGGTGGTGAAGGTGATTGGTGCGTTCTATAAGATTCCGCTGAAGCTGATTATAGGCGATGCAGGCTTTGCCTATTTTAACACCGCCTATGACGTATATGCCCTGCTGTTGGCCCTTGCTACTGCCGGCTTGCCGCTGGCAATGAGTCGGATGATTAGTCAGGCGGCTGCCCTGGGGCAGGATGGTCAGGTAAAGCGTATCTTTAAGACCTGCCGGTTTGCCTTCGTGCTGCTGGGCGGTATCGGTATGGCGCTTATGCTGCTGTTTGCCAAGGAGTTTGCCCAGTATCAAAACCAGCCTGGCGCCTGGATTGCCATTATGTGCCTGGCACCCAGCTCTTTGATGATTGGCTTGATGTCCTCCTACCGTGGCTTCTTCCAGGGTCAGGGCAATATGCGGCCCACCTCTGTCAGTCAGGTGCTGGAGGCTGCCATCAAGCTGGTAGTGGGCCTGGTGCTTGCCTATGTGTTGATGCAGGCAACCGGAAGCGTCCCCTTGGCAGCCGGCGGCGCCATTATTGGTGTTACCTTAAGCTGCCTGATATCCACAATTTACCTGAACCGGGTGTTTGGCAAAGCCTATAGGGCTATGGGTAACAGCGGCGATGGCGTGCGCAGCTACCGCAGCATCACCAAGAGTATGCTGTCCATTGCCGTGCCTATTACCATTGGCGCTGCAGCAATGCAGTTTTTGAATCTGTGTGAAGTGGGTATGTATATGGGCTCGCTGAAGGAGATTATTGCCGGCGGCAATTATAATGTGCCGCTGGTCAATGAGCTGCAGCAGTCGATTATCAATGAATCCCCGTCTATGCCCACCCGGGCAGAGCTGGTGCAGCTGACGGCAGATAATATGAAGGGTATCTATAACTTTATGTATACCTTCTTTAATATGCCCTCTGCCATTATTTCTCCCATTGGTGTGAGTATGCTGCCGGCTATCACCGAACGGCTTACCTTGAATGACCATACAGGCGTTAAAAAGACGGAGGAATCCTCTGCCCGGATTATTGGTCTTTTGGCTTTGCCCTGCAGCGTTGGTCTGGCGCTGATTGCAAAGCCTCTTGCCGGATTGTTTTACGCAGGCTACCGCCAGGAACTGGCAACCCAGGTTATGCAGATTCTCAGCATAGGTGTATTCCTGTCTGCTGCTGTCACATATACCAATACGGTGCTGCAAAGTCATAACTATGTCCATGTGCCTGTAATTACCACCCTGCTTAGTGGCGGTGTGCGTTTGGCACTGGTTGCTGTGCTTGTGGCCAATCAGCAACTTGGCATTTTGGGTGTACCTTTGGCTACGCTGCTGTGCTATGTGTGCATTCTTGTGCTGAATTTGATTGCCATTGCGTTCCTGGTGCCTCAAAAGCCAAAGATTGTGGCAAGTCTGCTGCGTCCGCTTCTGCCGGCGCTGCTGATGGGCGCTTTCGTGTTTGGAACGGTTTATCTGATGGAAAATGTGCTGCACGTTTCAAGTAGCCTGCTGCTGTGCGCTGTGCCGGTGGTTGTGGGCGTTGTGGTGTATGGGGTGAGCATCATTTGGTGCAATACCGTTACACGGGAGGATTGTCTTCTGCTACCCAAGGGCGAAAAAATTGCAAAATTGCTCAGATTGAAATAAAAAAATAGGCAAATTTCCCCAAAACCCTTGCAATATTGCCAAAAATATGTTAAAGTAAAGTACCATTCTTTGGAAAAGAGGTATAAATTATGAATAAAACCGAACTCATTGCTGCCGTTGCCGAAAAGGCCGGCCTGACCAAGAAGGACGCGGAGCGCGTTGTCAACGCTACCGTGGATGCTATCACTGAGAGCCTGGTTAAGGGCGACAAGGTGCAGCTGTCCGGCTTTGGTATTTTCGAGGCTAAGACCCGTGAAGCCCGCGTTGGCCGCAACCCCCGCACCAAGCAGACCATCCAGATTCCTGCAACCCGCCTGCCTGTTTTCAAGGCAAGCAAGACTCTGAAGGATTCTGTGGCTAAGTAATGCGCCTGGACAAATACCTGAAGGTATCCCGGCTCATTAAGCGCCGTACCGTGGCAAACGAAGCCTGCGACAATGGCCGCATTCAGGTCAATGGCCGTGTGGTTAAAGCAAGCTACGAGGTCAAGGTAGGTGACAGAATCGAAATCGCTATGGGGCAGCGCACTGTGGCGGTGGAAGTTGTGCAGGTGGCCGATAATGTCCGCAAGGATGATGCGGTAACCATGTACAAAGAGGTCTAATATAAAAGCACGCAGAGTTTTCTCTGCGTGCTTTTTATTTACTCAAAAATGATTTCCATATCCTCGGGTATGCCGTAAAATCCTTTGAAAAAGTCTTCGTCGCCCTCCAGAGCTTCCACGGGGTTTGGCAGGTGAAGCAGCGCATCCTGATAAGGATATGCAGGCAGCACCACCTGATCGGCGTTCTGGGCTATGGCAGCTTCAATCAGCTGCACCCGCTGGGCATAGCACAGGCCGATTTGGCCGTAGCACCAGCAGAACATAAGCACTACCGCTGCGCTGACTGCGCCGATGCCAATAAAGGCCTTTTTCATAGCGGCTGTCGTATGGAGAGCAGGCACAGAGCCAAGCAGTATCAGGGCAAACAGCAAAAGGAACATATTGGAGGGGAACACAACCCGGCTGCCATACTCGCAGGTGATTGCCAGAGGTAAAATAGCACAAACACCGCTTACCAGCACGCAGATCAGCTGGGCCTTAAGGCGCTTTTGTTCCCGTAACAGGAACAAAACATCCAATCCGGCGCAAATATAAAAACCAATGCTTGCAAATGCGCCAAGCAGCCCCAAAATCTGTCCCTCTGCCGGAACAAACAGGGCAAAGAGAAAATATGCCGCCAGAGCACCGTGGACACAAAGACGCAGGGTGCGGTATTTGCTCTTTACATTCCAGGCAAAAATCGTGAGCAGTGCCAAAATGGACAACACAGCGAAGCTGTGCTCGCCCAGACGCATAGCCAGCCGCAGGCACTGATAGCCGGTCTTATAAATCACACCGCCA
>JAZMZJ010000041.1:0-27931 GCA_045585915.1 Faecousia sp.
CCAAATTACCCTTCATTGTTTTTTCCCGTTTTTCTTCAGCAGGCTGTACTTAATGTCCCAAAGTTTTTGAGACAGGTCTACATAATAGGTATGGGGATTGTCAAAACGCTTTACCTCGTCCCACAGGGTGTCCACCTGCTCTAAGCAATAACGGCGCACCTCCTGCAAATCCGGGCACTTATATACCAGCTCACCGTTTTTGAAGATGGGCACCATCAGTTCCTTGGCGGTGAAATTATACACCGTTTTGACTTTCCAGGTAGCTTCCGGGTCAAAGATTTCCATTTCGCCGCTGTCGTCCACGGTTTCATCGTAAACGCACAGGTAGTCGGCAATGGCCTTGCCGGTATCGTTACCAAAGAAGCGGTAGAGCTTTTTGAAATGGGGATTGGTGATCTTGCCGGTATTTTCCGAGATTTTGATTTTGGGCTGCACCGTGCCATCAGGAAGCTCCACGGCAGCCAGCTTATAAACGCCGCCAAACACAGGCTCGCTCTTGGCGGTGATCAGGCGCTCACCTACACCGAACATATCGATCTGCGCGCCCTGGCGAAGCAGGTCCTGAATAATATATTCATCCAAAGAATTGGACACGGAGATTTCGCACTCAGTCCAGCCTGCCTCATCCAGCATTTTTCTTGCCTGCTGGGAAAGATAGGCCATATCACCGGAGTCCAGACGAATGCCGCACTTGGTAATACCCATAGGCTTAAGCACCTCGTTAAAGGCGCGGATGGCATTGGGAACACCGGACTTAAGGGTATTATAGGTATCCACCAGCAAGGTTGCATTATGGGGGTACATCTGACAATAAGCCTTAAAGGCCTCATATTCCGTATCGAACATCTGCACCCAGGCGTGGGCCATCGTGCCACCGGCATAGACGCCGAAAAGCTGATCGGAAATGGTGCAGGCTGTGCCGGCGCAGCCGCCGATATAAGCAGCTCTTGCGCCTAAGATAGCCGCATCTGCGCCCTGGGCGCGACGGGAGCCAAATTCCAGCACCCTTCTGCCTTCGGCTGCACGAACCACACGGTTTGCCTTCGTTGCGATCAGACTCTGATGGTTAACAGACAGAAGAATAAAGGTCTCGATGAGCTGCGCCTCAATGGCAGGCGCACGCACCGTCATAATGGGCTCCTTGGGGAAAATAGGCGTACCTTCCGGAACTGCCCAAATATCGCCGGTAAAGCGGAAGGTTTCCAAATATTTCAGGAATTCCTCGGTGAAGATGTTCCGCTTACGCAGGTATTCAATATCTTCTGCATCAAAGTGAAGATTTTGAATGTAATCTACGATTTGCTCCAGACCTGCGGCAATGGCAAAGCCACCCTTATCCGGGCACTGACGGAAAAACACGTCAAAATAGCAAATGCGATCTTTATAGCCCTTTTCAAAGTAACCGTTGCCCATAGTCAGCTCATAGAAATCGCAAAGCATCGTCAGGTTCAACTTATCATTTTCGACCATATCGGTCACCTCACATTTTATAATGACAATATTATAATTCAACCGAAATTAAATAGCAATCCTTTTTTATTGACACAGCTCATTTTTTGCACTATATTCTAAGTAGAAACGGAGGGATTTATATGGAAATAACCATTGGTATGAAGGGCCGGGCAGACAGCTTTGTGGACCGGGAGGATACTGCACTGGAGGTAGGCTCCGGCTCACTTTTGGTATACGCCACTCCCTGTATGGTGGCACTGATGGAAGGCGCTGCCTGTGAGGCTATCGGGCAGGCTCTGCCGGAAGACAAGACCTCTGTAGGCATCGAGCTTTCCATCTGCCATATTTCCGCCACACCGGTGGGCCTGGATGTTTGGGCAGAGGCAGAAATAACCGCAGTAGAAGGAAGCATCGTCACCTTTGCCGTCACCGCCTATGACGAAAAGGGCAAGATCGGTGAAGGCAGCCACAAGCGTGCAATCATTAGCAGCCAGCGTTTTTTGGACAAAACATATTCTAAAATCTAAGGAGGTCACAATATGGAAGATTACGGCGCAATGATTAGAGGCGTATTTGAAATGGGCAGCATACGGGATGCGGAAGCCTTGTTCGAAGCTATTGTTCGCAACGCATTCCCCACCAACGATTTTCGCCGTCTGGAGCTGATCCGTTTTGTGAAAGAAGATCAGTATATGGAAGGCAGAAGCTGGAACCATGTATTTGAAATGAAGGCCGCTACATATAAAAATCATCCCGTATGGGAAGTCAGCTGCCGCCGCGTAACCATGGGAACTGCCCCGGAAAAGCGGGTGCGCCTTGACTATATGAGTTTAGGTTTTTTAAACTACTGCGACTAAACAAAAATCCTCTTTCCAACCGGAAAGAGGATTTTTATTACATTTCTTGTCTGCCCTCCAAGGCTCTGGAAAGGGTGACCTCGTCGGCATATTCCAGCTGACTGCCCACAGGCACTCCATAAGCAAGACGGGTGACCTTTACCTCCATAGGCCGCAGTAACCGGGAGATATACATAGCGGTGGCCTCGCCCTCTGTATCGGGATTGGTGGCCATGATCACTTCCTTAACCTCACCCTTTGCCACACGAGCCAAAAGCTCTTTGATGCGGATATCATCCTGAGTAACATGGTTAAGGGGAGAAATTACGCCGTGGAGAACATGGTATGTACCGTTAAACTCACGGCTGCGTTCCATAGCAATAACATCCTTTGCCTCTGCCACAACGCAGATCACGCTCTGATCACGAAGCTGGTCGGCACAGATGGGGCAAACCTCCCGGTCGGTCAGGTTTTGACACACAGGACAGGTATGCACCGTTTTTTTAGCCTCCAGGATTGCATCAGCAAAGGCCTGAGCCTCCTGCTCCGGCAGGCCAAGCACATAGAAGGCAAGGCGCTGGGCGGTTTTGCCGCCGATACCGGGAAGCCGGGCAAACTGATCCGCCAAGTCCTGCAGCGCTGCGGGAAAATACTGCATTTAGAACAGGCCTCCCAAATTCAGGCCGCCGGTAAGGCGGGACATATTGTTGGCAGAATCGGTATCTGCCGCGCGCATTGCCTCGTTCACGGCGGCAATGATCATATCCTGCAGCATTTCCACATCATCGGGGTCAACTGCTTCGGGCTTTATCTGAACATCGACAACCTGATGCTTACCGTTAACTGTTGCAGTTACCATACCACCTCCGGAGGTGGCAGAATAGGTTTTATTTTCCAGTTCCTCCTGCATGCGCAGCATATCCTGCTGCATTTTCTGAGCCTGCTTGATCATAGCAGCCTGATTCATTCCACCGGGCATGCCCCGGAATCCACCTTTTGCCATAATGATTCTCCTTAATTTTCCTTAATACGAACAATATCCGAATGCTCTGCGCCAAAACGCAGGAGCTTTTCCATTTGATCGTTATGTTCAATAACCCCACGCCCGTCAGAAACCACTACGGACACAGGTCTACCAAGCTTGGCAGATGCCTTGCGCTGCACCGTTTCCAAAATATCCGCCCGTTTGATGCTGGACATAGCAAAATCCGTTTCGCACACCAGCACCAACCGGTCGCCATTAAGCACACCCTTTACAGGGGCATTGACAGGCGTAAAGAAGGTGTTATATGGTGGCTTGATGGACTTATATACCTGTTCAGCCACATCCGACCAGAAGCCGGCAGGGGCAGTATCCTCCAAGTCAAATACAGGGGGCGCTTCCACAGGCTTTTCTTCTGCGGGGGCAGGTTCCTCCTCCACCTTAGGAGCAGACGCTGGCGCAGCACTCTGCACAAGAACTGCGGAAACAAAACCACCGGCAAGCTGCTCTTCCAAATGGGAAATACGGGCATTAAGAGCATCCGGGTCTAAACTCAGCTCCGGCAGGCACATATTCACGATACACATTTCCGCGTCCAGCCGCTTGCTGGTGCTTCTTGTAAAGCCGGCAACGGTGGACTGAATGAGAGAAATAAACCGCACAAGCTCCGGGTGAGAAAAGCGATTCGATAGCGCCTTGGTCTGCTCATCGGAAGCTACACCTGACAAAAGACTGATGCCTTCCTTAGGCGCAGCCTTAAGGACCATCAGGTCGCGCACAAGGCAGGAAAGCTCATCCATCAGCGCGCCCATATCCTTACCCTCCACATAAAAGCGGTTGAGTAAGCTCAGGGCAGCTGCCGTATCCTTATCTGCAATGTGCTGCAGCATTCTGCCGCAATCCTGGATGCCGGCAATACCAAGGCAGGCATACACCTTTTCAGCAGTAAGATCACCGGTCGTGGCTGTGGCGCACTGGTCAAGAAGGCTCAAGCCATCACGCATACCGCCATCGGCAAGCCGTGCCAGCACACGGGCGGCAGAATCGTCCAGCTCAATATTTTCCTGGTAAGCCACATATTGCAGCCGGGCAGCAATATCCTCCTGGCTGATACGTCGGAAGGCAAAGCGCTGACACCGGGAAAGGATGGTGGCAGGCACTTTGTGAAGCTCTGTAGTGGCCAAAATAAAGAGCAAATGCTCCGGGGGTTCTTCCAGGATTTTAAGCAGCGCATTAAAGGCAGCGCCCGAGAGCATATGCACCTCGTCAATGATATAAACGCGCATCTTAACCTGAGAAGGCAAATAGATGGCATCGTCCCGCAAATCCCGGACATTATCCACACCGTTATTGGAGGCTGCGTCAATTTCCAGCACATCCATACAGGCACCGGAATCAATTGCCTGACAGGCAGCGCAACGGTTGCAGGGGTTGCCATCCACGGGATTTTCGCAGTTGACCGCTTTTGCCAAAATTCTGGCGCTGGTGGTCTTGCCTGTTCCCCGGGAGCCGGTGAACAGATATGCATGGCTGCACTTATTGTTCTGCAGCTGATTTTTAAGGGTTTGGGAAATGGCCAGCTGGCCAACCAAATCATCAAAGGTCTGAGGCCTGTATTTTCTGTATAGGGCCTGATACATTCCGTTCACCTCCAAAGTAAAAATAAGACCGGTTCATAACAAGATCGCACACCCACATTTGAGCAAGATGAACACACGGTATCCATACAGCCAGCTCCGGATCGGCAACCTTGGCGGCACACGAAAAGGTCCGCTTAATGCTGCTTGGTTCCCCACCTGACATGGTTCACGGGTTCTCGTTGCGCAAGACCGTTCCTTCAACACCGCTTATATGGGCCGGACGGCACTCAACCTCACCCGGGTGTGGGGATTCATCCCTGCTATAGCGGATTGCAGGCTACAGGGCACCGCTATCTCCCCGACTAGTGCGACCTTGTTACGAACCGGTCAGCCGTAACAAGGGTATTTTTAGTTCGTCTTGGACTCGATAAAATCGGCCAGTTCCTGGAAAGTGGTAATCTTCTGATCTTCCATTTCCAGCTCGATGCCCAGCTCACTCTCCAGGTCCATAATCATTTCCACAATATCCAAAGAATCAATGCCCAGGCTTTCAAAGGTGCTATCAGGTGTGATATCATCGGGGGTCAGATCCAGCTGCTTTACAGCATAGGATACCAGTTTCTCGTACATACTCTTTTACCTCCAAAAATAGTATCTTTGATACTTTCTGTATTTTATTACATCCGTTAAGATTTGTCAATGCCGGGTTTTGCCGCTGCCATACCGCAGGCATAGGCCGTAGCCCAGGCAATTTGAAGGTTAAAACCACCGGTATAGGCATCACAGTCTATGATTTCTCCGGCAAAATAAAGCCCGGGAACAATCTTGGATGCCATGGTTTTGGGGTCGATCTCCGAAACCTTGATGCCACCCCGGGTGATAATTGCCTCTGCCACAGGACGCCTTTGGGTGATTGTAACATCAAATGCCTTCAATAGCTGCACAAGCGCTGCGCGCTGCTGCTTTTTCAAAGAGTTTGCCTGCAAATCAGCGGGAATATTCAACCTGCGCAATACTACCGGAATCATTGACCTGGGCAAAAGGTCGGTCAGGGCATTTTCCATGGTACGGTTCTGATACATCTGAAGATCACGCAATATGCGCTCATTGAGCTTTGCTTCATCCAGAGCCGGCTTTAAGTCAATTGACAAGGTACAGGGAAAGGCCTTGATATGGGCGCTGGCGCTGAGCACAGTAGGACCTGACAGGCCAAAATGAGTAAACAGAAGCTCACCAAAATCCCTATACACAGTTTTTCCCTTTTGGTCATTAAGCTTTATGCCCACATTGCGAAGGCTCAGCCCCTGCATATCCTGACAGTCAGTGCCCTGGGTGCAAAGAGGCACAAGGGAACCCTCCTGGGCTGTAACGGTATGCCCCAATTTGCGGGCCATAACATAGCCGTCGCCGGTTGAACCTGTGGTGGGATAGGAAAGGCCGCCGGTGGCAAGCACCACCCAATCGCAGCTGAAGCTTCCCTGCTGTGTCTGCACCCCAGTAATAACGCCCCGGTCGGTAACAAGGTCAGTAACTCTTGCGGTGATAACCGTAACCTTGTATTTTTCAAGCGCCGTTTTGAGGGCCTCCAGCACGCTCTGAGAGCGGTCGCTCACCGGGAAAACCCGATTGCCCCGTTCAGTCTTTAAAGGGCAGCCGTGGCGCTCCAGAAACTGCTCTATGGCCTCCGGCGGAAAACCCTCCATAGCGCTGTACAGAAACCGGCCGTTATGGGGCACATTCTGCAACGCCTCCTGGGCAGAGCAATGGTTGGTGACATTACAGCGACCTTTTCCGGTGATGAGCAGCTTCTTTCCAAGGCGGTCATTGCGCTCCAGGAGCAGTACCTTCTGCCCTCTTTGGGCAGCCACAATGGCTGCAAACATTCCGGCCGGGCCGCCGCCAACTACGATGCCATCGTATCTCATTGACTTTCCACCCGCTTTTCGTAAACATTATTTTCGTCCCAGACTTTTTCCAGTATGTCAAAGGTTTTGGCAAGGGCAGCTTCCCTTTGGGCTGCAAGGGCAACGATTATGGCATTTACCACACTAAGAGGCGCAACCAGGGAATCCACAACACTTACCATATCACTTTTGGCAAGGAGCAGGTGATCGCAGCTTTGGGCAAGTGGGGATAGGTTACTGTTGGTGATGCCGATAACCGTAGCACCTACGCTGCGGCAATACTCCGCGCCCTTAACGGTTGCTGAGGAATACCGGGGAAAGCTAAAGGCAATAACCACATCCTCCTGCCCAACATTCACCAGCTTTTCAAACATCTCGCCGGTGCCGGAGGCAGTGATGATATGTACTGCATCGAACATATAGTCCAGATAATAGCCCATAAAATTGGCAAGAGTTGATGCAGAGCGCACGCCAACAAGGAAAATGCGTCTTGCTTTCAAAATGGCCTGCACCGCCTGGTGAAAAGCAGTAGCGCTGACAGTTTCGGCTGTTTTACGCACCTTTTCCGCATCGGCCTGCAGTACGGCAGTAAGAATATCTTCTTTGCCCATACGGTGGTTGGCAACGCCCATGCGCTGCACAGAGGTCAGGTTATTGAGCACAAGTTCCTGCAGGGCCTTTTGCATTTGGGGATAGCCATCATAGCCCAGCTCTGTAGCAAAGCGCACTACTGTGGACTCAGACACGCCAACGGTCTTTCCTATTCGGCTGGCGGTCATGAATGCCGCTTTGTCATAGCCGCGAAGCATAAACTCGGCAATGCGCCGCTGTCCTTTGGAAAAAGTACCGGACTTGGCTTCCATTCTCGTCAAAACATCATTCATGGTGTTACTCCTATTTTATATGGTCTTTCATCTGCGCAAGCTCCTGTTCAGTCAGATACCGCCACTTGCCGGCAGGAAGCTTACCCAGCTCCAAAACGCCTTCCCGGATACGGGCGAGGCGGTTAACCTGCATACCTGCCATGGCACACATTCTGCGCACCTGGCGGTTGCGTCCTTCATGGATCGTGACCAAAATCCGCGCCCGACTATTTTCCGCAGAAACCAGCTGCACCTCTGGCTTTGCAATGGTATATCCATCCAGGGTAACCGGCTGCTCCAAAACCCGGAGCCTTTCCGGGCTATATTCATCCACAAGCACAAGATATGTTTTATCCACCTCATGCTTTGGGTGCATCAGGCTGTTGGCAAAGGCGCCGTCATTGGTAAAAAGCAGCAACCCCTCAGAATCCATATCCAACCTGCCCACAGGATACACCCGCTTGCCGCAATCAGCAACCAGCTGGGCGGCATTGGGTCTGCCCTTTTCATCCGACAAGGTGGTGACATAGCCCCGGGGCTTATTGAGCATAATGTACACATATTCCTGCTTTTCGCCGATAGGCTTGCCATCTACGCAAATCTCATCCAATTCCGGGTCAGCGCTCTGCCCCAAATGGCAGACCTCACCATTGCAGGTAACTCTTCCTTCTAATATCCAGATTTCTGCCTGTCGACGGGAGGTAATGCCTCTGTCCGACAGGATTTTTTGAATACGGGCAACCAATCTTAGCCCTCCTTTATGTAGCGCCCAAAAGGCGCTTAGAGTAAAGCTTTCAGCCTGTCAATGAGGCTGGGTTTTTCCTCAATTTCCATTTCCACAGTGTTGCCGTATATCACAGGCAGCTTTCCAACAGGCGCGCCATCGAGAAAAATGTGAGCATAGCCTGCCTGCTGGCCCTGGGCGACAGGGGCATACACAAAGCCCGGTGACGGCAGCACAAGCTCCGGTTTTTCATCAGAAGTAACAGCCAGGGAAAAGCCCTTTTCTGCAACCAAAGCAACCTTGCCAGCCTGTCCGCCTGCCACCTCAGCATAACCCAAAACCTCACCGGCTGAAACCAGCTCCTTAACAAAAAAACGGGCAAAACCGTTTTCTATCAGCGTTTCATGATCACGCCAATCATTGGGGTCATTCATGGTCACCACAATGATCCGCCTTCCCTGCCGGGTGGCGCTGGAAACCAAAATTCTGCCGGAGGCTTTGGTAAAGCCGGTTTTTACACCGTCCGCACCCTCAACACGCCACAAAAGCTTGTTATGGTTGCTCAGACTGCGACTGCCCACCTTCACATTTTTGGTGGACACCGTTTGATAAAAAATAGGATTTTCCATAGCATAGGCGGCAAGCTTTGCCATATCCCGGGCTGTGGAATAATGACCGGGAGCATCCAGGCCATTGGGATTGACAAAGTGGGTATTGTTCATATCCAAGGCGCGGGCCTTATCGTTCATCATTTCCGCAAAGCCCTCAACAGTACCCCCACAATAAATAGCAAGGGCCACAGCAGCATCGTTTCCGCTGTGAAGCATAAGGCCATACAGCAGGTCCTGAACGGTCAAAATCTCGCCCTCACGCAGGTACATGGAAGAGCCCTCAATGCCCACTGCCTCTTTGGGTATGGAAACCCTGTCAAGGACATTGCATTGCTCGCAGACCAAAAGGGCTGTCATAATCTTTGTGGTGCTGGCAATAAGCACCTGCTTATCGGCTGCCTTTTCATAAAGCACCCGACCGGTGGCGCCATCCACCACAATGGCATTGCTGGCGGAGACAGCGCAAACCTTTTGATTAGAAAGAAGGACGGCAGCCAGCAATGCAGCTGCCATCCCGGCAAAAAATCGTTTCAAACACATCACCCCGGTATAGTTTTACCAGGGGAAATGGGGCTTATTCTTCGGTTTTCTTGGTTTTGGAATCGATAAAGCTTGTGATTCTGTCCAGGGTCTCGGGAATCATCTCAACAAGCCGATCCGTGGTGGTGTTGGCAGGGGTGGCAACAGGGAGCATTCTCACATTGCCATCTTTGATGATCAAAAAGGCAACGGGGGTTACCTTTGCTCCGGCACCAACGCCGCCGCCGAAGGGATTTTCACCCTTGTTGGGATTTTTGGAAACGAAATCAGAGCCACCGCCGGCAAAGCCTACGCTGACCGTGGAAATGGGGATGATGGTAACGCCGTCTACTGTAGCAATGGGGTCGCCCACCACAGAATTCACATCCACCATTTGACGAATTTTCTCGATGGTACCGTCCAGCATATTGGGTAAGTTCTTACTCATTGTTTGCACCGCCTTTGTTATTATTAAGCATTTGACGCAAAATGCGCCAGCCGTATTTACAAGCCAAGCCCAGGGCTCTGCCCAGGGTTATGGAAATATGAAGCCTGGCAAGGATAATAGACTCACTGCCTTCAAAATCGCACAAAACAGAAACATCCCGCTTTTTTATCACGAAAAACCGTTCCAACAGCGGCCAGAAGCTACCAATGGCCGCCCAGGCCTTACCATAGTTAAGGGCCAGGTCTGCAGGGTCACCCCCGGCAATTGTATAGCGAAGCTGGATGCGTTTTATACGCAGCTTACGCCGCAGGTCGGAAAAGAAATCGGGAAGCTGCTTCAAAAGGAGCATAAAGGTATCGGCCTTGCCGCCCTTTTCTTCTTTAGGCGCAGCCTTTACAGGCTTGGCTTTTGCTGCAGGCTTTGCTTCCCCTTTCTTTTTTGTCTTACCGGGATAAAGCGCGTAAGAAAACGGGCCGAAATTTGCCTTGGCTGCAAAGCCAAATTCATCGTAGGTTGCCTTGATGCCAACAGGCAGGCAGCCGATAAATACAAATATCGCTGCCACCAGGATGACCCATGTCATACCTGAGCCTCCTGCTCCTGTTCTGACTGCTGGGACACGCCGTCCATCTCCAGCTGAATCTGTTCATCGGTAATGGGTTCGCCAAGGCTCACCTTTTCGATGGCAGGCAGTTCCTCCAGGGAGCTTAGACCAAAGGTACGCAAAAAATCGGGGGTTGTGCGGTAAAGGATGGGTCTGCCGGGCACGTTGAGACGGCCTGCATCCTCAATAAGCTTTTTGTTCAGCAGCGCGCCGATGGAATAGGCGCTGTCCACACCGCGAATCTGCTCCACCATAGCCTTAGTGGCCGGCTGATAATAGGCCACAATGGTCAGGGCCTCCAGCTGCGATGCCGAAAGTTTGGGGGGCTTACGGGTTTCCAGAGCTTTGGTAATATAGTCGGCCATTTCGCCGGAGGACACCATCTGATAGCGCTTTTCCAGCTTTTGAATACGGATGCCTCTGCGGTTAAAAGAAAGCTCATCCGCCAGAGCATCGGTTGCCGCAATAATATCCTTTTCGTCGGTTTCCAGCACCATTGCAAGGCGGGAAACCTCTATAGGCTCACCGGAGGCAAACAGGATGGCCTCAATGATGCGCTGTAATTCAGTTTGTTCCATTGGGCTCTTCCTCCATAACGGTTTGGGATTCTTTCAGCAGGCGAACATTGGGATTTTCTCCGGTGATATCGTCTTCCAGGGAAACAGAATGGACTCTGCACAGCTCTAAAACTGCCAGGAAGGTGGCAACAATCTCCGAACGGGTCTTACTGCCCTTAAACAAATTCTTTAGTCTCTGAATGCCACGAAGCACCAGGTTGCGAATCACTTCGGTAGCCTTGCGGGTAACCGGGTAGGGCTCTTTGCCAACAATGCCCTTAAAGTTGACAGTTGGCGGCGGCAAGCGGCGCTGACTGCGCTCAGCAATCTCATCTAAGGCACGGAGCATATCGGAAGGCTCGTGGAAATAGCGGTAGGTTCCGTCACGGCGCAGGGGCTCAGGCTGCTTGACGAACAGGCACCGGCCCACCTCATTAAGCGGCTCAAGCACGGTAACCGCCATGCGGATTTGGTCCAACGCTTCCCGGCGCTGACGCTCCACCAAGCTTTGCCGCAGCAGGTCAAGCTCCGTTTGCGCTTCTGCTGCCTCAGCAGCAGAAAGAAGCATCTTGGTTTTGATGAGCATTAGGTGGGAGGCCATAGTAATGAACTCACTGGCAATCTCCATATCCAAGCGCTTCATCTCGTCAAGATATGCCAAATACTGCTCCAGGATTGCCGTGATGGACACATCCTGAATCTCTATTTTATTTTTACTCAGCAGCAGGAAAATCACATCCAGAGGACCTTCAAAATCCTCTACGCCTTCATTGCGTGTATGAACGATGCCCTCCAGCTTATATTGAGGCTCAGACATAGCACATCTCCTCGATTATACTTGCAAATATTATAACACCATACCCCCTCTCTTGCAAGGGTCTTGTCAATTTTCTGCCATATTTTTGCAAGAAAAAATGCAAAAACAACATTTTTCGTCAAACCGTTGCATTTTTCTCATAAATATGCTATAAATCAAGTAAGATTGGAGGGAGCGCAATGGAACGGAAAAACCGCTATCTGGAAATGGAAAAGCAAATGACCCGGGTGTTGCTGGGCATTGCCGGTCTTTTTGTCCTGTATCTTGTTATGGCTATAGCCGGCATCATCTGGCTGAAAGTGATACTGAGTATTCTAACCATTTTATCCAGCCTTTTATGCCTGGTGCTGTTGTATTTAAACGGTGAGTTTACACGCCGCCGCAGCCAGTGGATGACCCTGTCTGCCGCTGCGTGCCTGCTTTGCACAATCGTGAGCCTGCTTACCGGTTGCCCTTAAGAAATCAAAATCCCTCGGTCAGTTGACCGAGGGATTTAATTTGTGGGGCTAAATGAGCTGCTGCTCATTGATAATCAGCTTAAATTGCAGACCCAGACGGTCTGCCGCCTTGCGGCACAGAATCATACGGCCCATAAAGATTTCAAAATAATCCATCACTGAGCCAAATTCATTGTCAATGGTCAGCTTCAGCTTCACAATGGTCTTTTCCGCATTGATTTTCAGCTGAGATTTCTTTACGGAATAATTTACCCGGTCATGGATATCAAAGGCTGAGATATCCTGATTGCGCACCCGGGTCCGGCGCACATCGGCTTTATCCGCCAAAATGAGTGCCGCTGCTACCGCGTTTACCGGCACACCTGTGCCCTCATCATGATTACCGATTGCGGTGACGATGGTGGCCATCTCACCGGGGTCGCAGCCCATATCATTTAAAATACTCCAGGCCATCACCGCGCCGGACTGGGAATGGTCCTTACGGTTTACAAGGTTGCCGATATCATGAAGATAGCCTGCAATCTTTGCAAGCTCCACTGTGCGGTCATCATAGCCCAAGGTCTTTAAAATGTAACCGGCAGTTTCAGCAACATGAACCACATGGGCAAAGCTGTGTTCTGTATAGCCCAAAGCAGCCAAAGATTCATCAGCGCGGATAATATATGTTTTGATGGCATCACTGCCGGACACCTGTTCATAAGTCAGCATAACCAAAACCTCCTTATGGCTATTATAACACAGCATTTATGGAATGGATATGAATTTTCCGTAAAAGTTATGGGCATATAAGCTAACAGGAGATGAGAAATATGTGTACAGCAATCACCTATTGCGGCTCTGACCACTATTTGGGCAGGAACCTGGACCTTGAATATCACTATGATGAAGCTACGGTCATTACCCCAAGAAAATATATGTTCCCTTTTGAAAAAAAGCCCGGCTATTCCCTCGTTGGGATTGCAACCGTTGCAGATGGCTACCCCCTGTATTATGATGCTATGAATGAAATGGGGCTTGGAGTGGCAGGTCTGAATTTCCCGGACAATGCCTGGTATTTCCCCGGCAAGCCCGGCAAAAACGCCGTTGCGCCCCACGAATTTATACCCTGGGTATTGCGCCGGTTTTCCTCGGTGGATGATGCAGTGGAGGGCATCCAAAAAATTAAAATTGTGGATGTGCCCTTTGGAAATTTCCCCCAATCCACCCTCCACTGGATACTTTGCGACAAGGACGGGGCTGTTACCGTTGAGCAAACAGAATCCGGCATGCACCTATATCAAAATCCGGTCGGTGTGCTGTCAAACAACCCGGCATTTCCCTACCATATGACCAATTTGGCAAACTATATGCACCTGCGCACCGACCAACCGGGCAACACCCTTTGTCCGGATGTTCCCCTGCCCTATTATTCCCGGGGTATGGGCGCTATGGGGCTGCCGGGTGACCTCTCCTCAAGCTCCCGATTTATAAGGGCAGTATTCACCCGGCAGAACGCACAGCGGTATGAAAATGAAGTGCAGGCAGTTGGACAGTGCTTCCACATTTTAGGTGCAGTAAAGCAAACCGCCGGCTGCATATCCCACAACGGTCACCTGGAAAAAACCGTGTATACCAGCTGCTGTAATTTAGACAAGGGTATTTATTATTATACCACCTATGAAAACAGCCAAATCACCGGGGTGCATCTTTACCATGAGGATTTGGACAGCAGCAATCTGATTTCCTACCCTCTATGCTTTGGGCAGCAAATTCGAATGGAAAATTGACAATTAACAGTTGACAATTATTGTATCGCTTCGCGATGATTTAAATTCGTCGGCTTTGCCGACACCATAATTGTCAATTTTCAACTTTCCATTGTCAATTACGAAAGGGCAAGCCACAGCTTGCCCTTTCGCTTTGTCAACTATTCTTCTGAGGAGACAGGATAACCGTCCCTTATTCCACGGGTTTTAAGGCTTCGGCCATATTGATTTTATCCAGACGGAAATATAAAAGCACGTCCACAAAAATGGCGGTGAGGATCGTGATTACCACCGACCACACAAGGGACAGGGGCATGATCCGTGCCTGGAACCAAACCATATCGATTTTGATTTGGTCCATAACAAAAACCAGCAGGAACCAGCCGCCGACAAGTCCAAGTGCGGACCCCATAACAGAAAGAATTAGATTTTCCTTAAACACATACATGGCCGATTCCCAGGCGTTGAAGCCAAGGACTTTAATGGTGGCAATTTCCCGTAGGCGTTCCTTGATATTGATATTGGTCAAATTATAAAGAACAATCATCGCCAAAAGGGATGCGCAAACAACAACTGTAGCAACAATCAGGTTCAGAGCATCCAGCATTGAGCCAACAGAATTGGCAATCTGCTGGCTGACCATAACACTTAGAACCCCGTCGCAGCCGCTTACCGTGGCGCTGGCAGCCTGAGCATCCACGCCGTCTGCCACATTGATATAAGCCATTTGGTAATCCACTTCCCCACCCCAGGCTGCTGTAACCGTATCAGGAGAAAGGATTACATAATTATACACATTGTTATCAAACACGCCGCTTACCTTTACCTGCAGGGTTTGCATATCGGAATTGCGCACGGTGATTGTATCGCCAACGGATATGCCCATATCCTCAGCCGCGCCAACAGAAACCAAGGCTTCGCCAAAGGCAGGCGCAGCCAGCTTTTGGCTGCCGGTATGATAGTCGAAAAAGGCAGACAAATCCCCCTGGGGCACCACCATAAACACATTACGCACCCTGTCACCATACAAAATTTCAGCACCGGACTGGTGGGCAAAGCCAACATCGGCGGTAAAATCATCAATGGCATCCAAAAACGCATTGCGTGTAGCTTCGTCAGTATCAGCGGCAAGCTGGGCAGACATATCGTAAACAGTAACCTCTTCAAACTGGTAAGAAACGATATCCATAACAGAATCGCCCAGACCGAAACCGGTGACAAGAAGGGCCGTGCAGCCGCCGATGCCAATGAGCATCATGGCAAGGCGTTGGCGGTAGCGGAAAATATTGCGCCACATAACCTTATTAAGAAAGCTGAATTTCTCCCAAAAAGGCAGGTATTCCAAGAATATTTTTTTGCCTGAGGTGGGCGCTTTGGGCCGGATAAGCTCTGCCGGCACCTCCCTTAGAGAAAGCCTGCAGCAGGACCAGGTAACCAGCAGCATCGTAGCGGTATAAACCGCAACAACGGCAATGCACAAGGGAATATCAAAGGTGATTTCAATTTGGGGCGTCAGGGCAATGATGATGCTGTAGCCTCCCCAAATAATATTGGGAAACACGACACTGCCCACAAGCACACCAAGGCCACACCCAAGAACAGCGGCCGTGCCGGAATACAGCAGGTATTTACTGATAATGGCCATATTGCTGTAGCCCAAGGCCTTCAAAGTGCCGATTTGGGTGCGCTCCTCCTCCACCATACGGGTCATGGTGGTAATGCATACCAGGGCGGCAACCAGCAGGAAGAACACCGGAAACACCCGGGAAACGCCTGCTACGATATCGGAATTATTATCCACCGCAAGATAGCCCGCATTGGAATTGCGGTCCAGGCTATAAAGCTCCGGAGAGGTCATTTTATCCAAAGTCTGACGGGCATCGTCAAGGTCAAGCTTTGCGTCCTCAAGCTCCAGCCGGGCCTGCTCAAGCTCTGCGTGGACCTCTGCGCTGGCTTCTTCATATTCCGCCTTGCCGTCTGCAAGCTTTTGTTTGCCCTCTTCCAGGGTCTTTTTGCCTGCTTCCAGCTCTACGCGGCGAAGCTCCAGCTCCACCCTGCCCTCATCAATCTGCAGCTGAGCATCGTCAAGCTGCGCCTGGGCTTTGGAAAACTCCGTATCTGCCTGCAGGCGGGCTGTCTGAACCTGTAAAAGCCCGTCTTCAATTTGAGAAAGGCCATCGGCAAGCTGCGCCTGCGCGGCTTCAAGCTCTGCCTTTTGAGCCTGAAGCTCCTGCTTGGTTTGATTCAGCTGCGCAAGCTGGGTATTATAGTCCGCAAGCTGCTTTTCGCTTTCCGCCTTCTGGTCGGCAAGCTCCGCCTGACGGCTCTTCAGGTCAGCAAGCTCTTTTTCCAGGCGTTCAACGGTCTGCTGGTCAAAGTTTGGGTTATTCTTAGCCCAGGCAAGGGCCTCCTCGGCAAGAGGAATGGCTGCATTCAGGGCATTAAGGGTTGTATCATAAATTTGCAGAGTGCTTTGGGCAGTGATGATGCCCAAATTCAAAAGCTGAACGCCGGAATCTATTTGGGCAAGACCGTCATCAATCTGTGCAATTCCGGAACGGACGGCAGCCAGATTCTCTTCCACCTCCGCTTTTTGCCCAATAAGCATGGCTTCCGTGTCATTTAGCTGCTGATAGGTATCCGCCTTTGTTTGCAAGAACTGCTTTCTGTTTTGGATCAGCAGTTTTTCGCCGGCAAGCAGGTCCTTTTCGCCCTGTTCAAGCAGCTTTTCGCCATCGGCAAGCAGCTTCTCATTATCTGCAATTTGCTTTTCGGCATCTTTAAGCTCCTGTGCAGCTTTGTCAAGTTCCGCAAGGGCATCCATCCTACCCTGCTCATACTCTGCAAGGCCATCTTCGTACTTGGCAAGGCCGTCAGCATACTGCGCCTCGGCATCCGCCTTCAGTGTTTCGAAGCGGCTTTGTGCCAGGGCAAGCACCCCGGATCTAAGGCGGTCAGCCGCAGCGCTGACGGCATCGTCATATTCCTCACTATACACCTGGTAATCCCCGGGTATAGTAATGTCAATCATAGCGTAGTAGTCCATATCAAAGGCTTCGTCCGGGATAAAAACGAAGGATGATACGGTGCCGTTACCAAGGGTGGTGTTGCCCCGGGACATATCCATAAAAAGAGGCGAATTCACATAGCCCACCACAGTAAACTCTGTAACCTTAAGGCTATCCAAAGCTTCATCAGAATTATTTGCGCTTACACGAAAGGTGGTGCCAAGTACAGAATCATCCCGATGCATACCGTCAATAAGACATTCGTTAGGCCCATGAGGCATTCTGCCACCAAGCAGATACACCCGGTTAACCTGACGGGGCACAGAATAGAGCTGAATTACCTGTTCACTGCCTTGTTTGTCAATGGTGCCAAGCACATCCAGCATTCGCACGCCTTCGGCATCTGCCACGCCCTCCATAAGAGCAATTTGCTTAAGCTCTGTATCTGTCCAGCCATAGTCATTTATAAACCGCAGGTCAAACATATTCTGCCGGTCCATATATTTTTGGCCCGTGTAAATCATATCCGTCTTCGTTGCCAAAAGCCCCACAAACAGGCCAGCGCCAAGGGCTATAATGGCAAGAATGGCTATGTATCTGCCAAGGGAACGCTTGATGGACCGGAGCAGATTCTTTATCATCATCTGCTTCATACTACCACTCAATCTCCGATACCTGTTGGGGATTCTCGTTAATTTCCTGAGAAACCACAGTGCCGTTCTTCACCCGGATTACCCGGTCGGCCATTGCCGTAAGCGCACTGTTGTGGGTGATAATAATTACAGTCATACCGGTTTTGCGCCCGGTATCCTGCAGGAGCTTTAAAATGGACTTGCCGGTTTGATAATCCAACGCGCCGGTTGGCTCGTCACACAAAAGAAGCTTGGGATTTTTAGCCAGGGCTCTGGCAATAGCAACCCGTTGCTGTTCACCGCCGGAGAGCTGGCTGGGGAAATTCTTAATTCGTTCTGCCAGGCCCACATCCTCCAAAATCTGCCGCGCATCCAAGGGATTTTTGCAAATTTGGTTAGCAAGCTCCACATTCTCAAGGGCTGTCAGGTTGCCCACCAAATTATAAAACTGGAATACAAAGCCCACATCCAGGCGTCGGTACTGGGTTAGCTGCTTGGCACTTAGGGCAGAAATCTCCTGACCGTCCAAAAGCACTCTGCCGGAAGAAAGGCTGTCCATACCGCCCAAGATGTTCAGCAGCGTGGTTTTGCCTGCGCCGGAGGGGCCAACGATAACCACCAGCTCCCCCTTTTCAATAGCGAAGCTTGCATCGTGCAGGGCGTTAATCTGTACCTGACCCATCTGATATATTTTATTTACATTTTGAAATTCTACATACGCCATCATATTCACCTCTGTTTGCTATGGCGCTATAATAACAGGTATTCCCTTTAAATTTGCAAACAAATCAAGAACTTTTTTTATTTTTCCGGAATGCGATGTATTTGGTGGTAACGAAATTCAGCACAGTCACCAGCACGCCGGTTACAAGGGGCATAATATAGCCACTGAAGCTAAGCAGATCCACCGTTACATACAAAATGCCCATCTCCAAAAAGCCGGAAGCCAAACGGGTGGAAACAAAGGCAACAAACTCCTTGACAACCACATTGAAAGACCAATCCTTCTTCTTGAAAACAAAAATTTTATTGGCAACAAAGGAGGCCACAATTGCCACGCTCATGGATACCAGCTTGCAAAGGGCACTGATGCCAATAAAATAGAACATTGGATAATAAATCATATAGTCCACCGCTGTGGTGAGCACGCCAACAATCACATAGGTGATAATCTCATAATATTTATCCCAAAGCTTACGAATCATTTCCATAAAAAGTCACCTCATTGGAATTTTTCTTCATTCTACCATCTTTCGGTGTAAAAAGCAATAATACAAGCGGTATGCAATGCACACCGCTTGTTTATCCCATTATAAACCCAAATCTTCACCAACGATAATAAATTTAATGCGGCCGGCAGGGCGGCAATGGCGCGTAATGACAATTTGATTGCAAATACATTCTTCAGCCTTACAATCGACGCATTTACCGGTGGAATCACATGGCACATTTCTATGGAAGCGCTGCTGATTCATAGGCGCAGCCACACTCCGGGCCCGGGAAATGGCCTGCTCTAAGGAATCTTGCACCTTGTTCATACCGGCAATCACCAACACGGTTTTCGGCCCAAAAATGGTGGCTGCTACCCGGTTGCCGGTGCCGTCGATATTCACAATCTGGCCATCTATACTCAGGCCGTTGGCACCGGTGATAAACACATCGCAGAACATACACTCCTTCATATTCTGTTCCCGTTGCTCAGGTGTAACGCATTGGTCCCGGTCAAAGACCCGGTAGCTGCCCTTACAAACAGCATCCGTTAAGCCAATTTGCTGGGCAGACATAGCGCCGCCCCAGCCCACACTTGCCCCTTGGGGAATAAGGGAAAGGGCTTGAAGCAAAGCGGATTCCTTATCCGGGCAATAATATGCATCAAAATGACGACTCTGCAAATTCTTTACCAGCAGCTGACCGCGCTTATCGTAGCAAAGCTTCTTTGATTCAACCATAGCAAAGTTCCTTTACATATCCAGTAACTTTTCCACCGCAGCCAGCTTCAGGCACACACAAAAGATATTCATAGCCTTTTGCAGCTCATCAACCGTTGGCAGGCTGGGGGCAATGCGGATGTTGCTGTCATCCGGGTCGATGCCATAGGGGTAGGTAGCGCCGGCAGGCGTCATTACCACGCCTGCTTCTTTACACAGGGTCAAAGCCCGTTTGGCTGTGCCGTTCATGGTGTAAAGACTCACAAAATAGCCGCCCTTAGGTGCATTCCACCGGGCAAAACCACAATTGCCAAGCTCCCGGCTGAGGGTATCGGCAACCACCCGGAACTTAGGCGCCATAAATTCCGCGTGAATCTTCATCACTTCAATCGTATGGGCCTTATCCTTGAGGAACTTTACATGGCGCAGCTGATTTACCTTGTCATAAGAAATCATCTGCACGCTGAAAAGCTTGCTGAAATAGGCAATATTCTCTCTGGAGGCTGCCATAACGGAAATACCGCCGCCGGCAAACACCATTTTGGAGGTGGAGGCAAATTCGTAAATCATATGGGGATTACCGGCCTGGCGGCAAAGAGCCACCATATCCGGGAAAGGCACATACTCGCCCTCAAATTCGTGGACACAGTATGCGTTATCCCACATAATGGCAAAGTCAGGCGCAGCAGGCTTTAAGGCTGCCAGGCGGGAAATAGTTTGGGCAGAATAAATGATGCCATCAGGGTTGGAATACTTGGGTACACACCAAATGCCCTTTACCTGAGGGTCCTTCACAAGCTGCTCAACCATATCCATATCCGGGCCGTCAGCGGTCATAGGCACGGTAATCAGCTCCGCGCCAAAGAACTCCGTCACCCGGAAATGCCGGTCATAGCCGGGACTGGGGCAAAGGAACTTTACAGTCTCTTCCTTACACCAGGGGCGAGGACTGTTCATAAGGCCGTGGGTATAGGCACGGGAAATCACATCAAACATCATATTGAGGCTGGAAACACAGCCCACAAATGTCTCATCCGCTGCGCAGCCAAGCACATCGGCCCAATATTCCCGAGCGCTGCGGATGCCCATCAGCTCACCGTAGTTACGGGTATCCACACCGTCAACAATACACTGCTCAGCTTTCGTCACCGCAGTAAGAATATCACTGACCGCGTCCAGCTGCTCCTTTGCTGGTCTGCCACGGGACATATCCAATTTAAGCCCTTTGGCTTTGCAGTCTTCAAATGCCTTCACGAGAGTACTGTGCAGGGCTTCAAGCTCCTGTTTATTCATTGCGGAATACTGCATATGCTTAACGCTCCTTTGGGGAAATGTCATTTTTGGCTATTATATACGGACTTTTGAAAAAATGCAACGAAAATATGCTGTAATTTCCGTTAATTTACACAATTTAGCCATACTTTGTTTCCATTGTACAAGGATGGAATTTTACATTGGCGAAAATTATACAATTTAACGCCTTGCTTTTTCACTTCATTTAGAATAAAATTAAATAAATTATGGATTTTTATCTCCCGTTTTAAGAAAGGAAGATGTTTATGGGCAATACGATCTGTGTTCCGGAGATTTTCGGCAGCGATGTTTTTAACGAATCCACTATGCGCCAACGTCTGAAGCCGGAAATATTTAACAGCTGGAAGCAATGCATCCAATCCGGCACCGCACTGCAGCTGGATGTTGCCAACGAGATCGCAAAGGCCATGAAGGATTGGGCCATAGAAAAAGGCGCAACCCATTATACGCACTGGTTTCAACCCATGACCGGCATTACTGCAGAAAAACACGACAGCTTTATTGAGCCTGCCGGTGAAGGCAAGGTCATTATGGAGTTTGGCGGCAAGGCGCTGGTTCGTGGTGAACCGGATGCCTCATCTTTCCCCTCCGGCGGCCTGCGAGCCACCTTTGAAGCCCGTGGCTACACCGCCTGGGACCCCACCTCCTTTGCTTTTGTCCGTGACGGAAGTCTGTACATCCCCACCTGTTTCTTCTCCTACACCGGCGCTGCCCTGGATAAGAAAACCCCTTTGCTGCGTTCTATTGACGAGGTTTCCAAAGAGGCTGTTCGTATCCTACGTCTTTTCGGTGATACCGAGACCCAGCGGGTCATCCCCTGCGTAGGCGCTGAGCAGGAATATTTCCTGCTGCCCAAGGATATGTATGCCAAGCGGGAAGACCTTCGGCTGACCGGCCGGACCCTCTTTGGCGCACTTGCCCCCAAAGGTCAGGAGCTGGGTGACCATTACTTCGGCACAATCCGCACCCGGGTTTCAAACTTTATGAAAGATCTGGATGAGCAGCTTTGGCGGCTGGGCATCCTGTCCAAGACAAAGCATAATGAAACCGCTCCCTGTCAGCACGAAATCGCGCCTATTTATACCGATGCCAACAGCGCCTGCGACGCCAACCAGCTGATTATGATGGTGATGAAAAAATGCGCTGCCAAGCACAATTTGGTTTGCCTGCTTCACGAAAAGCCCTTTGAGGGTGTAAACGGCTCCGGCAAGCACAACAACTGGTCACTCAGCACCGACAGCGGAAAGAACCTGTTTAGCCCCGGCAAAACGCCCCGGCAGAACGCCCAGTTCCTCGTATTCCTTGCCGCATTTGTCAAGGGAATTGATGAATATCAGGATTTCCTCCGCTCCACCGTGGCATCTGCCGGCAACGATCACCGTCTTGGTGCCCACGAAGCGCCTCCGGCCATCGTTTCCATCTTCTTAGGTGATGAGCTTACCTCCATTGTGGAATCTATTATCAACGGTACCAATTATCAGGAGCCTACCAAGAGCACATTGCGTATCGGTGTGGATGTGCTGCCTGCCATCCCTAAGGATACTACCGACCGTAACCGCACCTCTCCCCTTGCCTTCACCGGCAATAAGTTTGAGCTGCGTATGCTGGGTTCTTCCCAGTCCATTGCCGGTCCGAATATTGCACTGAATACCATCATGGCAGAGGAACTGCAGAAATTTGCTGACCGGTTGGAAAAAGCTGAAGACTTTGACGCTGCTTTGCAGAATCTGGTTTGTGAAGTCTTTACCAATCACCAGAGGATCATTTTCAACGGCAACGGCTATTCTGAAGAATGGAAACAGGAAGCTGCCCTTCGCGGCCTGAGCAACCACGCTTCCACCGCAGAAAGCCTGCCCACCTATTTGGCTCAGAGGAATATTGACCTGGTGCTCAGACACGGTATCTTCACCGAAGCAGAGTTCCACGCCCGTCACGATATCCATGTGGATAACTACTGCAAGATCATAAACATTGAAGCAATGACCAGCGTGGATATGGCGCTGCATCAGATCCTGCCGGCAGCTGTCAGCTATACCAGCAGCCTGTGTAAAGCCATCCAGCGCAAGCAAGCCCTTGGACTTAGCTGCAATGCAGAACTGGCGCTTTCCAAGCAGCTGTCTGCCGCGACGGATGCCCTATACGATTATTCTCAAAAGCTGAAGGAGCATCTGAAAGATGTTCCCCAATGCAAAGAAGATGCCGCCTGCTACTATCACAATGTCATCAATGCGGATTTGGACGCGCTTCGCAAGGAAGCAGATATTTTGGAGCAGCTCACCGACAAGAGCTACTGGCCCTATCCCACCTATGCAGACCTGCTGTTCTATTAAGAAACATAAAAAAGCTGCAATGCCTTTGAATGAGTTCGGTATTACACCGGACTCATTCTTTTTTAGAAGAATTTATTGTTCTGCAGAAAACATCTAACCCTTTCCTTTACCAACTATGCAGTTGCCCTTCAAGTCTGTTTATGCTATAATTATCTAAAGGCGGTGATTATATGGACAATAAAGAATATATCCGGCTTGTGCCCGGAGCTAAATCCGCTGTTTTGTTCATTCACGGCATTGTTGGCAGCCCAAATCACTTCGATTCCTATGTGGCAGCGGTACCTGACGGCATTTCCGTGCATAATATGCTGCTGGAGGGTCACGGCAAGGGCGTAAAAGACTTTTCCAAAGCATCTATGTCAAAATGGGAAGCCCAGGTTGCTGCGGCTGTAGATGCGCTTGCAGCAGGGCATGAGCGCATCTATATTATGGCCCATTCCATGGGTACGCTCCTTGCTATCCATGAAGCAATCCGCCAGAAGAAGATTTGTAAGCTTTTTTTGCTGTCGGTGCCTCTGAAGCTTTTTCTAAAACCTGCACTCCTAAGTAACATTTGGAAAATATATACCGGCACTGTAAAGCCCAATGACCCGGTGGCAACCGCCCTTGTAAACTGCAGCGGCATCACCCCTGTTAAAAACCCTTTTGCCTACATTGGCTGGATTCCCAGATTCATTGAGCTGTTTGGTAAAATTAGGAACACGCGTAAATGCCTTAAGTCCCTTTCTGCCCCAACTATGGTCTATCAATCTGCAAAGGATGAACTGGTGGCAATTAACACCGTTAAATTGCTCAAAGCAAATCCATCGTTTTCCGTTAAGCTGCTCCCACGCTCCCGGCATTTCTACTATACGCCCGAGGAACAGGCGCAACTTAATGCGGCGTTTATCCACTGGCTGGGAGCAGATTCAACCCATTCAAAATCCCAAAATTATCAGGAGGACAATCATGAAGAAAGCAATCCTGTTTGACCTTGATGGCACGCTTACCGATTCCGGTGAAGGCATTATGAACTGTGCGGAGCTTGCTCTGCGACATTTTGGCCTGCCAGTTCCCGACCGGCAGACAATGCGGGTGTTCGTTGGTCCACCCCTTGACCAAACCTTTATCAAATTTGGCGTTCCGGCTGACAAAACAGACGAAGCAATTGCCGTATATCGCAGCCGCTATCTGACTGTTGGCCTGTTTGAAAACGCCCCCTACCCCGGCATTGAAGAATTGCTTAGAAAGCTGCAGGATAACGGCCACCGGCTGTTTGTGGCAACCTCCAAGCCGGAGGCAACCTCTATTCGCATTATGGAAAAATTTGACCTTGTCAAATATTTTGAACAAATATGCGGCGCTACATATGACGGCTCTATCAGCACCAAGGAAGAAGTGATTGCCCACCTTCTTGGCCGCATCGGTGACCCCGGTCAGTGCCTGATGGTTGGCGACACCACCTTCGATGTCATCGGTGCAAAAGCCCACGGCATTGAAACCATCGGTGTTTCCTGGGGCTACGGCAAAGTCGCAGATATGGAAAAGGCCGGAGCAAAGGCCATTGCTTACGCAATGGATGAACTTTATGACCTGCTGAATGCTTAACGGGAAAATATTTGAATTTTCTTAAAAAAATGCTTGCATTTTGAAAAGCCCTGTGCTATTATATCCAAGCGCGTTAATAATGCGCTTATGCGCTGGTAGCTCAGTTGGATAGAGTGACTGACTACGAATCAGTAGGTCGGGGGTTCGAGTCCCTTCCAGCGTACCAGAAAAGCGGATATCCCAAATGGGATATCCGCTTTTCTAATACGCTGCGGGACTCGAAAAATCAAATGCAACGCGGACGAGCGTTGCCCGCTGCGGCTGGACGCAGCGGAACCTTAATTTTCGCCATTGGCGAAAATGCAATCGAGTCCCGCCAGCGTACCGCCCGGCATAGCCGGGCAATACTTATTCACCCCATGGGAAAGTCCTTCATTTTCCCTCTTGTTTTTTTCTTTCCTTATGGTTATAATATGCAAAGAAAACATAAGGAGGTCATAAAATGGCTGTTAAGATCGAAAAGACCACCATCATCGGTGATGTTTTGGACATTGCCCCTCAGGCTGCTCCCCTGTTCTTTGCTATCGGTATGCACTGCCTGGGCTGCCCCTCTTCCCGTGGTGAAACCGTGGAAGAAGCCTGCATGGTACACGGCGTGGACTGCGAGCCCTTTCTGGCTCAGCTGAATCACTTTCTGGAAGCTTACGAAGCCAGCGAGGCTGAAAAAGCTCAGTAAATCCGGCCAGCCATCCCGATTTGCCGGGATGGCTGTTCCTTTTTTGGGAGGTTAGCTATGAACATTCCTCTTTCAATCCGCCTTCAGCAATGCTGCGCATTTATTCCCAAGAATGCAATTGTTGCAGATGTGGGCTGCGACCACGGCTACTTAAGCATATATCTGCTGAAAAAGGGCATTGCCTCCCGGGTAATTGCTTCGGATATCAATGAACAGCCCCTGCGCTCTGCTATGGCAAATGCATCCCGTTTTGGTGTTGATGAACGGATATCCTTTTATCTTTCTGATGGCGCTGTCAATATCCCCAGAGATTTTAGCCATATGGTTTGCGCCGGTATGGGTGCTGATACAATGATTTCCATTTTGGAGCGCTCACCCTGGCTGAAGGATAGCCGCTATACCCTCATTTTGCAATGTCAGTCCAAAACCCCTATGCTTCGGCGCTATCTTTGGGACAACGGGTTTTCTGTTTCCCGGGAAACCGCGCTAAAGGACGGCAGATTCCTGTACACGGTTATGGAGGTAACATATCAGCCCACAGCCAGCTATTTGGAAAGCCACTGCTGGCTCTCCCCTGCTCTGGCGGCTTCAGGGAGCCCTTATCTGCCTGCATACTACGCCCAGGTGATTGCCAAGCTTCGCCGGGCAATTGACGGCAAGCAGCAAAATGCCGACCCCAATATGATTAAGGCCCTTCAGGAGTTGGAAACCGACCCGGCTCTGCAGGCCATCAAGGAGAAATCTTATGACAACAGTTAAAGATATCCTACAATTTATTGAACAGCTTGCGCCCCGGCGTATGAAGGCCCAGTGGGACAATGTGGGCCTGCTGTGTGGCAGTGAAAGTCAACCTGTCAAAAAGATTTTGGTTGCACTTGACCCCTTTGAGCATGTATGCCGCGAGGCTGCGGAAATTGGTGCAGACCTTCTGGTAACCCACCACCCTCTCATTTTTGTTGCGCCCAACGCCATCACCGACGACACCAGTGTAGGTCGGTCTGTGATGACCCTCATCCGCAACAATATCAGCACCATTAACGCCCACACTAACCTGGACTGTGCTCCCGGAGGTGTTAACGACGCACTGGCTGCAAAGCTGGGCCTTACAGATACAGAGGTATTGCTGTACGATGGCAGTGACTTTGGCTTGCTGCGCATGGGCAATGTGGAGGAGCAATCCTTAGCAGACTTTGCTGCCAAAGTCAAAACCGCCCTTTCCTGCCCCGGTCTGCGGCTTGTGGACGGAGGCCGGCCGGTTTCAAAAGTGGCTGTCGGCGGCGGAGCATGCGGTGACGAAGTGCGTAAAGCTTATGATGCAGGCTGTGATACCTTTGTAACCGCCGATGTAAAATACAATCAGTTTTGGGATGCAAAGGAGCTTGGCATCAACCTGATCGACGCAGGACATTTCCATACGGAAAACCCCATTGTAGCTGTTCTTGCCGAAAAGCTGCGTGCATCTTTCCCGGAAATTACCGTAGAAGCTTCAAAAAGCCACTGTGATTGCGTAAATTTCTTCTAATATCGGTTGATTTTTCTGGGATTCTTTGCTAAAATACCTTAGATTGTTTCATAAAGAAAGGAACTTATTACTATGTCCGGACATTCCAAATGGCATAACATTCAAAAAACCAAAGGTGCACAGGACGCAAAGCGGGCTGCGGCATTTACCAAAATCGCCAAGGAGCTGATTGTGGCAGTTAAGGAAGGCGGCGGCATCACTGACCCTGCCAACAACTCCCGTCTTGCCACCATCATCACCAAGGCAAAAGCCGCCAACATGCCCAACGATAACATCAAGCGGTGTCTTGAGAAGGCTGCGGGCGGCGCTGGCGGCGACAACTATGAGACTATCAACTACGAAGGCTACGGCCCCGGCGGCGTTGCCGTGATCGTGGAAACTATGACCGACAACCGTAACCGCACGGCAGGTTCTATGCGCCACCACTTTGATAAATACGGTGGCAACTTAGGCGCCAACGGCTGTGTGAGCTGGAGCTTCGACAAAAAGGGCGTACTGGTGATCGACAACGAGGACGGCGATTATGACGAAGATACCGTTATGATGGATGCTATGGACTGCGGCGCAGACGATTTTGAAGCCGAGGAAGATTGCTTCACCATCTACACTGCACCTGAAGATTTTAACGCCGTTGCCGATGCCATGGCTGCTAAGAAGTACACCTTTGTTTCCGCACAGATCGAGATGGTACCCCAGAACTATCAGAAGCTGGAGACCGAGGAGCAGATCAAGCTGATGGAAAAGCTCATCGACATCATGGAAGATGACGACGATGTGCAGAATGTCTGGCACAACTGGGACAACTAACGAGGTCATTAAAGCCCCAAATCGTCA
>JAZMZJ010000042.1:0-32794 GCA_045585915.1 Faecousia sp.
GCTAACAACAGATGTAACCGAATTTAAGGTTTGTAATGATAAAGTTTATCTGTCACCTGTGTTGGATTTGTACAACAGAGAAATTATATCTTACTCCATATCGCTAAGCCCAAACCTGCAGCAGGTCAGAGATATGCTTACTGGCTTATTTGCCAAGCTGCCTGATACCGCAAGACCGATATTCCATTCAGATCAAGGCTGGCAGTACCAACACGCAGAATACCAAAGGTTACTTGCTGCACACAACATTACTCAGAGCATGTCCAGAAAAGGTAACTGTATGGATAATGGAGCTATGGAGAATTTCTTCGGCAGGCTAAAGGTTGAGATGTTCTATGGAGAACAATTTGAAAGTGTAGAAGCTTTTATCCAAGCCCTGGATGATTACATCTATTATTACAATAACGACCGAATATCTCTAAAATTAAAAGGAATGAGTCCGGTGCAATACCGAACTCATTCACAAGCAAGTTAATATTAAATTTTTGTCTAAACTTTGGGGTTCACTTCAAAACCGCTTGCCCTCATTTTATGTGGATTATTCCTTTCCCGGGGAAACAACAGAGCCGTCCCCTGTCTTACGTTATAATGCAATATTAAGTTCAATAACCCCTAATATTTGCAATAAAAGCAAAGCCACACATACTATATGATGAAATATACACACAAATGTTATATTTTTAATGAGCTTTCTTCCTTCCCTACGCGCATACTGATTAGCAAGAATAACAAGCGGTAGCGAACAAACAGAAAGATAAACAAGCATGACCAACAGCTGCATATTTGATATATGTATCGTCCCATTGATATTGTATGTAATACGCGTGTAGATTTCACACATTTCGACCAACAGTGTTGGTATAGCAAGTGAAATTAACCATAATATGAACCAAGTTTTTGCTTTTTTCATTTTATCCCTTTCTTGCAAAACAAAGAACCGTCCACCGGCCTCTATCCAAATTTCCTCTCTCTTCTTTTTTATTTTAACATAAAATATCCGATTTGTAAATTATGGCAAAACCCAGTGTCCACTCGCGAGTGGACACTGGGTTTTGCTTTATAATTTATAATTCTACTTAATAGGCATGATATTCATATCCACATCGGTGGAAATGCCGGGGACACGGCCGCTGCCCGTATACTGCCAAACCGCAAACCGGTAAGGATAGTCCATATTGGTGGTATACATCGCAAGCCAAAAGGGGATTTCCTCCAATTCGTGGGGATACATCCAGTTCTGCAGGATATCCCAGCCGGTATAAAGGGCGGCCCGCTTGCCGGCTCGCGCCACCGTACGGCAAAATTCCAACACGCAGTCCGTCCGCTGCCGACGGGTCATCCCGTTGGTGCGGCCCTCGTCGTTTACATATTCCCAGTCCATAACAATGGGCAGGTCCATTTCCCAATCTGCGGTAACCTCCAGGCAGTAAAGGGCCTCTTCCCGGGCCTCCTCAGGAGTAGCCGCCTGGGAAAAGAAATACGCGCCAATGAGCAGGCCCTGTTCCTTAGCCCCTTCATAGTAAGCCTGGGCCAAGCCGTCGCCGTACATCACCCCGGCCTGTCCCCAACCGCGGCCGCCAACGCGGATATACACAAACTCCACCCCGGCGTCCTTAACCGCCTGCCAATCAATCTCCCCGTTCCATTCACTCACATCAATGCCCAGCATATACTCCCCGGAAGCAAGGGTCATATAGCCGTTTTCATCCGGCACAAAATCTTCGGGGTCATAGGGATTTTCTGCCAAGGGCGGCAGGGTTGGCGCCGGCTCGGTGGGCAACAGGGGAGCAAGCATAGCGGCGCCCATATTTATCAGCATCACCGCCGCTGCAATCACAACCGCCAGCGCCAGGATACCAAGACCCAGGCCCAAGCCCAAAAGCAGCTTATCCCGGGGCGTTTTCGTTTGATTCATATGTATCCTCCATATCACAATGGGGCAAGTATAGCATATAACAGAGGGTGGATGCAAGTGGTTTATTATGCATTTCTTGTGAAAATTTCCCCATAAGCAGGTGATTTTCCAACATTCTTTGTTAATTTTTGCTGTTGTACTTAGGAAAAGAAAGTGCTATTATATAGCCGTTTGAACTTAGGCAGAGAGGACTTGAACCCAAGCAGGTTTTCAGGCGCCAGCATTCCCCAATACATCAGAAAATCCCTTGATAATACACAAAGTATTGTCTGCGTGATTTTCTTCGTCTTGGAAAATGCGGGTGGCTGAAAACTGCAAAGCACCTCTCAACAAGTAATATTTGATTGATTTTTGGCGCAGATGACGCCGCCTTGCTGACGCAAGGCAAGGAAGATAAGGCAAAAAGCAGCACATTGGGCTGCTGAGAGGCTACTTGGGTTCAAGTCCTCTCTGCCTATAGAAAGAAGGTCCTTTTCGTGGAAATTTATTTAATCGGCATTGCCGTGTGCATCATTGCGGGCTTACTTATGTCCCGCGTGGCAAA
The DNA here is from genome assembly GCA_045585915.1 of Faecousia sp. GTDB lineage: Bacteria > Bacillota > Clostridia > Oscillospirales > Oscillospiraceae > Faecousia. The sequence continues at coordinate 2,460 of JAZMZJ010000042.1, forward strand.
AAAGCTGTCTTTGCCTGCCGTAACCGCCTATCTGGTGGCAGGCTTGCTGCTGGGACCCTTCTGCATCGGCGCGCTGGGCGTTCCCGGTCTGGGCTTTGGCTCTTTGGAGCAGGTGGAAGGCTTTAGCATCCTTTCCCAAGCTGCCCTGGGCTTTATTGCCTTTGCAATCGGCAACGAATTCCGCCTGCACCAGCTCAAAGCCATGGGCAAGCAGGCCATCACCATTGGTATCTTGCAGGCGGTATTTACCACCGTGATGGTGGACATCGGCCTGATCGCCCTGCATTTTCTCCGCCCGGATGTGCTGAGCCTGCCGGCAGCCATCACCTTAGGCGCTATTGCCGCCGCTACCGCACCGGCTGCCACCTTAATGGTGGTGCGCCAATATAAAGCCGACGGTCCGCTGACCAAGCTGCTCTTGCTGGTTGTTGCTATCGATGATGCGGTGGGTCTTGCCCTTTTCTCTGTATCCTTCGGCATTGCCCGGGCATTGGAGCAGGGCGCAATCAATGTGACCGCTGTAGTATTAGAGCCCGTTTTGGAGATTGTGCTTTCCTTAGGTCTTGGCGGTCTTTTTGGTCTTGTGCTTTACTGGGTAGAACGGTTCTTTCACTCCCGCAGCAAGCGGCTTGCCATTTCTGTGGCATTCGTTCTGTTAGCTGTAGGTATCTCCTCTTTGAAATTCCAAGTTATGGGCATCCATTGCGGTTTTTCTCTGTTGCTGGTATGTATGATGACCGGCACGATTATGTCCAATGTGTGTGATTTTTCCGAGGAGCTTATGAGCCGTGTGGATAGCTGGACCGGCCCTATCAGCATTTTGTTCTTTGTGATTTCCGGCGCAGAGCTGGACCTGAATATCCTCACCAATCCCATGGTGCTGCTGTGCGGCGGCGTGTATATCCTGTTCCGTTCCGCTGGTAAGATCTTAGGCTCTGATATCAGCTGCCGCCTTACCGGCTGCAACAAGCGCATCACCAGCAATTTGGGCATTACTTTACTTCCTCAGGCAGGTGTTGCTTTGGGCATGGCCCTTACCGCAGCCCAGCTGCAGGGCGGCGCGCTGATCCGCAATGTGGTGCTGTTCTCCGTTCTGATCTACGAGCTTGTAGGCCCGTCTCTTACCAGGATGGCCCTTACAAGAGCCGGCGAGATCAAGCCGGAGGGCAAGACCAGCGCCAGAACGAAAAACCCCCTGCCCGTTCTCCACCTGGAAAACCCCCTCAAGAAAAAATGACAATTTCCCCATTGGCTGTGGGCCAATGGGGAATTTTTATGCATTTTGTTCCAAATAAATCAGCAGCACCGCGATATCTGCCGGGCTTACGCCGGAAATGCGGCTTGCCTGGCCAATGGACACAGGCTTAATTTCCTGCAGCTTCTGCCGGGCCTCCAGCCGCAGGCCACTGATGGACAGATAATCCATATCCTGAGGCAGCAGCCGCTGCTCTTCCTTGCGGAAAGAGAGCACCTGCTTTTCCTGCCGGGCAAGGTAGCCGGCATACTTCAGCTGAATCTGCACCTGCTCGGTTACCCCCCGGTCAAGGGGCTGCCTGCCTGCATCAAAGGGAGCAAGGTCCTCGTAGGTCACCTGGGGTCTGCGGAGCAAATCCGCCAGCCGGGCAGAGCCGGTTACAGGAGCAGACTCCCGACTCTCCAGCATTTTGTTCAGTTCTTCGCTTGCCGGCACGCCGCAGCTTTCCAGCCGGGCAATTTCCCGGTCTACAGCTGCATACTTTTCTTCTACAGCAGCCAGGCGCTCCGGACTCACCAGGCCAAGCTCCGCGCCAATAGCGCAAAGGCGCTTATCCGCATTATCCTGCCGGTGCAAAAGCCGATATTCGCTGCGGCTGGTCATAATCCGGTAGGGCTCTTCTGTACCCTTGGTCACCAGATCATCAATAAGGGTACCGATATAGCTGGTATCCCGGGTGAGCACCAGAGGCAGCTTGTCCTGTAGCTTCAGCGCCGCATTTACGCCGGCCACAAAGCCCTGCACCGCCGCTTCCTCATAGCCGCTGGAGCCGTTAAACTGCCCTGCGCCGTAAAGACCGGGGACTTTTTTATGCTCTAAGGTGGGCAAAAGCTGTGTGGGGTCCACACATTCATATTCGATGGCATAGGCCGGTCGCATCATTTCCGCATTCTCAAGGCCCGGCACAGTACGCAGCATCTTAAGCTGCACATCCTCCGGCAGGGAGGAGGAAAAGCCCTGAATGTACATTTCCTCAGTATCCAGTCCGCAGGGCTCAATGAAAAGCTGATGGCGGTTTTTCTCCGCAAAGCGGACAATTTTTGTTTCGATACTGGGGCAGTACCGAGGGCCTACGCCGGAAATGGTGCCGTCATACATGGGGCTGCGGTGCAGATTCTCCCGGATAATGCGGTGGGTTTCCTCATTGGTATAGGTCAGGTAGCACACCGCCTGATTATAAAGCTGCCCCTGTGTGCGGAAGGAAAAAGGCTCCGGGTCACTGTCGCCGGGCTGCAGTTCCATTTTAGAAAAATCCACACTGCGGCGGTTGATACGGGGAGGCGTTCCTGTCTTAAAGCGACGCAGGCTTAAGCCCAATTCCCGTAAATTATCCGCAAGGCCCTGGGAAGGATGCATTCCATCCGGGCCGGAGGGACAAACACATTCACCGGTAATGACGGTGCTATCCAAATATGTGCCGGTGGCAAGAATCACCGCTTCCGCCTCATAAATAGCGCCCAGCTGGGTCTGCACGCCGGTAACTTTGCCATTTACCGTCAGCACTTTGGTGATCATTGCCTGCTTTAATTCCAGGTTTTCCTGTTTTTCCAGGGTGTGCTTCATATATTCCTGATAGCGGCGGCGGTCAGCCTGAGCTCTCAAAGAATGGACCGCCGGGCCCTTGCCCCGGTTGAGCATCCGGTACTGTATGCAGGCAGCATCTGCCGCAAGGCCCATCTGTCCGCCCAACGCATCCAGCTCCCGTACCAGGTGGCCCTTGCCGGTGCCGCCGATGGCCGGATTGCAGGGCATATTACCCACTGCATCTAAATTGATGGTAAACAGAATCACCCTGCAGCCCATACGGGCTGCCGCCAGCGCCGCCTCGATACCGGCGTGACCGGCACCGATCACCGCTACATCGCAAGAACCTGCCTGATAGGTGGTCATTTTTCTTCCTCCGAAATAGGATGGGTAATCACTTCGCAGCGGTTAATGGGCGTTCCCAGCCCATAGAACTTTTCTTCATAGCCGGTCATGATCCCTACAGGGCCGTTGGCGTGCAAATCCCGGGTCACATTCCGGGTAGGCAGACCCACCAGCTCCAGCTCTTCCAAGCTAAACTCAAAAAGCTTGGCATTATCCGTTTTGAAATGGATTTCGCCGCCATCCTTAATTACCCGGGAATAAAGCCGCAAAAAGGTACGGTAGGTCAGCCGCCGCTTGGCGTTCTTGCTTCGGGGCCAGGGATCGGGAAAATTGATAAACAGCCGATCAATTTCACCGGGTACAAAACAGCCCTCCATAAGGGCAACATCCATATCTACAAAAAACACATTGGTAAGGCCCATATCCCGTGCCTTTTCCATAGCCATTACCATAGCTTCCCGGCAGCGCTCAATGCCAATGAGCAGCACATCGGGGTTTGCCTGGGCGGTTTCCACAGTAAATTTACCCTTGCCACAGCCAACCTCCACCCAAAGCGCTGTGCAGTCCGGCTTCAAGCTCCGCCAATTGCCCTTCTTTTCTTCCGGAGCTGCTACCTGAAAAGCACTGCAGGCAGCAAGGCGCGGCTCTAAATTATGTTTTTTCCGCATTCTCATATCGTTTCCTCCACACCTGTTTTTTCTTTTGGCATTATACCACGATGTTTTCAAACAGTCAATTTCTTTACGCAGCGCCCCTTTGTGAAAATTGCCAGGTTTCGTCTTGCAATGCAGCTGGGATTTTAGTATAATAATGATATATAAAAAGAACGGGAGGCAAAGTATGGCAAAACTTTACTTCAAGTACGGCGCCATGGGCTCCAGTAAAACCGCCCAAGCACTAATTACCAAGTACAATTACGAGGAAAACGGCCTGAATGTTTGGCTCATCAAGCCCAGCGCAGACACCCGGGACGGTCTGCACACCCTGCGCAGCCGCATCGGCCTGGAAGCCCAGGTGCAAATCATCCCCCCTCAGGCAGATGTGCTGGCTATTTTTGAACGGGAGCAGAAAGACACCTGTAATGTAATCATTGTGGACGAGTGCCAATTTATGACCCCGACGCAAATTGACCAGCTGCGGCAAATCGTCAACGACTATAATATCCCGGTAATGTGCTTCGGCCTGCGCACCGATTTTCAGACCAAGCTGTTCCCCGGCTCACTGCGCCTGATGGAGGTTGCCGATACCATTCAGGAAATCAAAACCATTTGCGACTGCGGCTCCAAAGCAACCGTCAACGCCCGTATTGACAGTGACGGTTATATCGTTACCCAGGGCGCGCAGGTGTTTTTAGGCGGCAACGATGCCTACATCGCTATGTGCCACAAATGCTACATCCGGGGCATCCGGGAACGCAGAGTTATTAAATTACATCAACATTAAAGGAGAACCAATATGGAAATTTCTCAAATTTTAGCGAAATGTGACCACACCCTCCTGGGCCAAACCGCCACATGGGCAGATATCAAGGCCATTTGTGACGACGGCATCAAGTATTCCACCGCCTCTGTATGCATTCCCGCCTCCTTTGTCAAGCAGGCCAAGGAATATGTGGGGGACAGATTAGCAATCTGCACCGTTATCGGCTTCCCCAACGGCTACGCCACCACCGCCGCTAAGTGCTTTATGGCAAGCGATGCCGTGGATAACGGCGCTGACGAAGTGGATATGGTCATCAACATCGGCTGGGCAAAAGAAGGCAAGTTCGATGCCATCCGGGACGAAATTGCCGCCATCAAGGCCGCCTGCAAAGGTAAGCTCCTGAAGGTGATTATCGAGACCTGCCTGCTCACCGACGAAGAAAAGATTGCCCTGTGCAAAGCTGTTTCTGACTCCGGTGCAGACTATATTAAAACCTCCACCGGCTTTTCTACCGCCGGCGCAACCTTCCATGATGTGGAGCTTTTTGCCAAGCACGTTGCGCCCCATGTGAAAATCAAGGCCGCCGGTGGCATCTCCAGCTTGGAGGATGCCGAAAAGTTCATTGCTCTGGGTGCTGACCGTTTAGGCACAAGCAGAATTGTTAAAATCGCAAAAGGCTTGGAAAACGACGGAAGCTATTAATTTACACTTGAGGAGGAAAACAAAATGTCTGATTTTGCAGTAACCCCCCATATTAATGTTTGCAACGAGATTGGCTTTGGCAAGACCGTGCTGATGCCCGGCGACCCTCTGCGGGCAAAATTCATTGCCGAAAACTTTTTTGAAAATCCCACGCCCGTAAATAATGTCCGTGGCGTCAACGGCTACACAGGCTTCTATAAGGGCGTAAAGGTCTCCGTTATGGCTTCCGGCATGGGTATGCCGGCCATCGGTATTTATTCCCATGAGCTATACAATTTCTTCGGTGTTGAAAACATCATTCGGGTTGGCTCTGCCGGCTCTATTCAGGACCATATTAATCTCTATGACATTGTGCTGGGGCAGGGCGCTTGCACCGACTCCAACTTTGCCGCCCAGTTCCACCTGCCCGGCACCTTTGCCCCCATCGCTTCCTATGAGCTGCTTAGTGAAGCCGTGAAGGCCTGCCAGGAAAACGGCGCCACCTACCACGTGGGCAACGTAAATTCCTCCGATGTGTTCTATGGCGACCATGTGGATGTTCCCGAAGGGCTGGACAGCGTATACGGTCTGAAGAAGATGGGCGTTATGGCCCTTGAAATGGAAGCAGCCGCCCTTTATATGAATGCCGCCCGTTACGGCAAGCGCGCCCTGTGCATCTGCACCATTTCCGACCATGTGCTCCGCCACGAGGAAACCTCTGCCGAGCAGCGCCAAAACTCCTTCACCCAAATGATGAAAATCGCTCTGGATGTAGCAGTTGCTATGGAAAATAAATAATCCTTTTATAAGGAGCCTTTATGAAACGAATCTTTTTAATTGTATTGGATTCCTGCGGTATCGGCGCAATGCCGGACGCTGAGAAATTTGGCGATAAAGGCGTAAACACATTAGCCGCCTGCGCTACCTCTCCCAAACTGCATATCCCCAACCTGATAAAAGCCGGTTTGGGCAACATTGACGGCGTAACCTGCCTTCCCAAAACCGACTCGCCCACAGCCGCCGTTGCCCGGCTGGCAGAAAAGTCCATGGGCAAGGACACCACCATCGGCCACTGGGAGATTGCCGGCATCGTTTCCCCCAACCCCCTGCCCACTTATCCTGACGGCTTCCCGGAGGAGGTTTTAGAGCCTTTCCGCAAAGCCACCGGCCGTGGCATTTTGGCAAATGCTCCCTGGTCCGGCACTGCAGTTATTGAGGAATACGGCGATGCCCATGTTGCCACCGGCGACCTGATTGTTTACACCTCTGCCGACTCGGTATTCCAAATTGCGGCCCACGAAGAGGTGGTGCCTTTGGAGCAGCTATACGAATACTGCCGCATTGCCCGGCAGCAGCTTACAGGTAAGCACGGTGTCGGCCGTGTCATTGCCCGCCCATTTGTTGGCACCTCCGGCGCCTATAAGCGCACCGCGAACCGCCACGACTATTCCTTGGAGCCTCCGGCAAAAACTTTGCTGGACGCTGTGAAAGATGCCGGCAAGGATTCCATTGCTGTAGGCAAGATCTATGATATTTTTGCCGGCATTGGCACCACCGAACACGTATACAATAAATCCAATGCCGACGGCATGGATCACACAGATCACTATGCCGCTAAAGATTTCAACGGCCTGTGCTTTGTAAATCTGGTGGATTTTGATATGCTCTTCGGCCACCGCCGGGATGTAGATGGCTACGCCGCCGCCCTCAGCGAATTTGACGCCTGGCTCGGTCAGTTTTTACCCAAGCTGGGTGACGATGACCTGGTGCTGATTACCGCCGACCACGGCTGTGATCCGGCTTATACCGCCACCACTGACCACACCCGGGAATATGTTCCTCTGCTTGTCCTCGGCAAACAGATAAGGCCTGTGAATTTAGGCACCCGGGCAAGCTTTGCAGATATCGCCGCCACAGTGGCAGAGCTTCTGCAGGTAACGCTGGATACCCCCGGTGAAAGCTTTGCCGATGAGATTTTTTAAGGAGGCCCTTATGACACCTGAAAAATTGGTCACCTTAGCCCAGGAAGCTATGGAAAAAGCATACTGCCCCTATTCCGGTTATGCTGTAGGCGCTGCCCTATTGTGCGCAGACGGTACCGTATATCAGGGCTGCAATATCGAAAACGCATCCTTCACCCCCACCATTTGCGCCGAGCGCTCTGCCTTCTTCAAGGCGGTGTACGACGGACACCGGGAATTTAAGGCCATCGCCGTCTGCGGCGGCAAAGGCGGCAAAATTACCGGGCAGTTTCCTCCCTGCGGCGTATGCCGGCAGGTAATGCGGGAATTTGTTGATGATGATTTTATGCTTTATCTGGTTGGCGCAGACAACTCCTATGAGGCCGTTCCGTTCCGGGAAATTTTGCCCCATAGTTTCCATCCCAAAACCCATATGACGGAGTAATTTTTCAGTTAGTTTTTACAAAACTTTGGAAAATCTATTGCTTTTTTATGGAATATATGCGATAATAAATGCGGTATTTCAATACCGCATTTATTATTCATATTTATATGGAGGAAAGACAAATGAAGAAGATCCTTGCACTTGTGCTGGCTGTTCTGATGGTTACCGCTCTGTTCGCAGGCTGCGGCAACACCCAGAATACCGACACTCCTACTGATCCCCCTGTACAGACCGCTAATATCACCAAGATCGCTCTGGTTACCGACGTAGGTACCATCGATGACGAGAGCTCCAACCAGGCTTGCTGGCAGGGCGTTAAGGCATGGGCAGAAGCCAACAACATTCCTTACACCTACTATCAGCCCAGCGAAGACTCCACCGACGCCCGCGTTCTGTCTGTGAGCCAGGCTATCGGCGAAGGCGCTGACACCATCGTTATGCCCGGCTACCTGTTCGGCGCTACCCTGACTGTTGTCATGGAGCAGTTCCCCGATGTTCACTTCATCGCTGTTGACGTTGCTGCAGGCGACCTGACTGTTGATTACGCCACCTACTATGATCCCACTTCCAACGTCGCTTGCCTGACCTTCTCCGAAGAACAGGCTGGTTACCTGGCTGGCTACGCTGCTGTTAAGGACGGCTACACCAAGCTGGGCTTCCTGGGCGGCATGGCTGTTCCCGCTGTTATCCGCTACGGCTTCGGCTTCGTACAGGGCGCTGACGCTGCTGCTGCCGAGATGGGCGTAGACATCGAGATCAACTACACCTACGGCGGTCAGTTCTACGGCACTCCTGAGACCACCGCTAAGATGGAAGGCTGGTACCAGGGCGGCACTGAAGTTGTCTTCGCTTGCGGCGGCGGTATCTACTCCTCCGCTGTTGAGGCTGCCAACAAGTACAACGCCAAGGTTATCGGTGTTGACGTTGACCAGTACTATATTGACGACTGCATCATCACCTCTGCTATGAAGCAGCTGCAGAATGTTACCGAGACTGTTCTGGAAGCTCTGAACAAGGGTGAATGGGCAACCTACGGCGGCAAGGTTTCCAACTTCAGCCTGGCTGAAGGCGAGTATGTTGGCCTGCCCACCGCTGACGAGTCCTGGAGACTGAACACCTTCACTGTTGCTGAGTACGAAGCTCTGAAGGCCAAGCTGATCGACGGCACTATCGTTGTTGACAACAACAGCGACGACACCGTTAAGCCCACTGTTTCCGAGCACACCACCGTTAGCTATATCGGCTAATTAACCCTTGCATTTACAGAAGAGGAAAGCTTCGGCTTTCCTCTTCTTTTTATTGTAATATCTGTCTGCCTCGCTTTAAATAATTGGTAAAATACAGCATTTTATTGAAAAAAGCATTGTGTTTTTCCCGTTTCTCCTTTATAATGAGAACATCAAGCAATATCATTCGTAAGGGAGTGACGCTATGACAGACTACGTAATCGAAATGCTGAATATTACCAAGGAATTCCCCGGTATTAAGGCAAACGACAACGTAACCTTGCAGCTTCGCAGAGGTGAGATCCACGCACTTTTGGGTGAAAACGGCGCAGGTAAATCCACATTGATGTCCGTTCTTTTTGGCTTATATCAACCGGAATCCGGTATTATTAAGAAAAACGGCAAAGTGGTAAAAATCAACAGTCCTAACGATGCCACCGCCCTGAATATCGGCATGGTACACCAGCACTTTAAACTGGTGGAAGTTTTCACCGTTCTGGACAATATCATTCTGGGTGCTGAGCCGCAAAAGGGTATTGTTGTAGACCGCGCTAAGGCCCGCGCCCGTATTCTGGAGCTTTCTGAACGCTACGGTCTTAAAGTTAACCCTGATGCCAAAATCGAGGACATTTCCGTAGGCATGCAGCAGCGTGTGGAAATTTTGAAGATGCTCTACAGAGACAATGAGATCCTCATTTTTGACGAGCCTACTGCCGTCCTGACACCTCAGGAAATCGATGAGCTGATGGAGATTATGCGTGGTTTTGCCAAAGAGGGCAAATCCATTCTGTTTATCACCCACAAATTAAACGAGATCAAAGCCGTTGCCGACCGCTGTTCCGTTTTGCGGAAGGGTAAGTATATTGGCACTGTCAATGTAGCAGAAACCTCCGTGCAGGAGCTTTCCAACATGATGGTTGGCCGTCCTGTTCAGCTACAGGTAGAAAAAACAGATGCAACGCCCACAGATGTAGTTCTGGACGTGCAAAATGTTTGTGTTGCTTCTAAGTTGCACAAAAACGATGCTGTTAAAAACGTTTCTTTCCAGGTTCGGGCAGGTGAGATCGTTTGTCTTGCCGGCATTGAGGGCAATGGACAAACAGAATTCATTCACGCCCTGACCGGTTTGGAAAAAGCCCGCACAGGCAAAGCATTTATGATGGGGCAGGATCTGCTCAAGCTACCAATCCGCAAGCGTAGCCGTTTGGGTATCAGCCACATTCCAGAGGATCGGCACAAGCACGGCCTGGTGCTGGATTACACCCTGGAGCAAAACATGGTGCTGCAAACCTATTTCTCCACCCGTTTCCAAGCCGCCGGTTTCATCAAATCCGGCGCGATCCGTAATTACGCTACCAAACTCATTGACAAATATGACGTACGCAGCGGCCAAGGTCCCGTCACTATTGCCCGCTCTATGTCCGGCGGCAACCAACAAAAAGCCATTATTGCCCGGGAATTTGACCGGGATCCCAAGCTTATGGTAGCCGTCCAACCTACACGCGGTTTGGATGTTGGCGCAATTGAAAATATCCACAAGCAGCTTATTGCCCTGCGGGACGAAGGCAAGGCCGTTTTGCTGGTCAGCCTGGAACTGAGCGAAGTTATGAACCTGTCTGACCGGATTCTGGTTATGTATGAAGGCGAGATCGTAGGCGAGTTCGATCCCAAAACCACCGACGCACAGACGCTGGGTCTTTATATGGCCGGTGCTAAGCGTATGGACAGAGAGGAGGCCTGAATATGTTTAAAAATAATATCGGCCTTCGTTTGGATAATGCCAAAAATGCCGCAAGCTCTCTGCTGGCATCCATTATTTGTATTTTGATCGGTCTGTTCATTGGTTTCATCGTTCTTTTTGTCCTGGGTTGGATCACCGTTTCCCAGAAGGGCGGCGCAGCCAACTTCACCGATATGCTCCAAATCACCTGGGAGCAGGGTTTCAAACGGATGTTGGAAGGCGGTTTCTACAAAAATGCCAACATCATTCCCGGTATGGGTCTGCGTTCTGAGCTTATACAGATCGCGCCCCTGATCATGACCGGTCTTTCCGTTGCATTTGCCTTTAAAACAGGTCTTTTCAATATCGGTGCTGCCGGACAGTATACGGTAGGTGCTTTTATGGCGCTGTATACCTCTATTGTCCTGAAGCAGCCCTGGTATGTTTGCCTTTTCGCTGCCACTTTGGGCGGCGCTCTTTGGGGCGCGATCCCCGGTTTCTTTAAGGCCTATTTAAATGTAAACGAAGTCATTACTGCTATTATGTTTAACTGGATCGGTCTTTACGGTGTAAACACCCTGATCTACCAGGGCGGCACCGGTCCTATGTACAACATAAATACTACCAAAACTTATGTGATCCAGCAGGTATCTCCCCAGTCCTTGCTGCCTACCTTTAACATACCGGTAAACGGAAAGGATTATTTCAGCAGGATGTATCTGCCTTCCATCGGCATCTTCATTGCCGTTGGCGTTGCGATCCTGATTTGGGTGGTCTTAAGCAAAACTGTATTCGGTTATGAATTAAAGGCCTGCGGTTTAAACAAGAACGCAGCTAAATACGCCGGTATCAACGACAAGCGGAACATTATTCTTTCTATGACCATTGCCGGTGCGCTGGCAGGTCTTGGTGCCGGTTTGTTCTATCTTTCCGGAAGCAAGGAATGGGAGCCTTTGAACTCCACTGCCTTACCTGCCACCGGCTTTAACGGTATCAGTGTTGCTTTGCTTGCCTCCTCCAACCCCGTTGGCTCCATCTTCTCCGCCACCTTCATTGCTCACATTACAGAAGGCGGCAGTTATATGGAAGCCAGCATATTCCCCAAGGAAGTAGCCAGCATCATTTCCGGTGTCGTCATTTACCTGTGTGCATTTAGTTTGTTATTCCGCGGTGCAGTTGCCAAACTCCTTACCGGAAAGAAAAAACCTGCTCCCCAAATCCCTGCGTCACCTGAACCGAACAATCAGGATGCCCCCGGAAAGGAGGATGAAGCCTAATGTGGTTACTTCTGAAATATACCCTTCTTTATGCCAGCGTTTTGGCAATGGTTGCTTTGGGCGGTATGTTCTCCGAGCGTAGCGGTGTTATCAACATTGCTTTGGAAGGCATTATGATCATTGGCGGTCTGTTGGGTGTCATTACGATCAACCTGATGAATGCCTGGGGTGTTCCCGTATTTTTGGGCATTATCCTGACCATCCTGGTAGCAGGCATTGCCGGTATGATCTATTCCTCTTTGTTGGCATTCTCCGCGGTCAACCTGAAAGCCGACCAGACCATTGGCGGCACAGCACTGAATCTGTTGGCTACTGCTTTAGCTGTAGTTGTTGCTAAACGCATTAATGGTAACGACTCTCCCAAAATCGTTTATAACGCAAATGTAAACGCAAACCTGAGCAACCTGGACTTCTCTTTTGATGTCGGTCCGCTCTCCCTTAACTGGTTTATTATTGTGGCCATTATCGCCGTGGTAGTATCCTGGTTTGTTCTTTACAGGACCCGCTTTGGTATGCGTTTAATGGCCTGCGGTGAGCATCCCCAGGCTGCCGCCTCTGTAGGTATCAACGTTTATAAAATGCGTTGGTCCGGCGTATTGCTGTCCGGTCTTTTGGGTGGTATTGGTGGCGCTGCCTATATCATTCCCGCTGTTGGCGACTGGAACTTCGAAATGGGCGTTGCCGGTATGGGCTTCCTAGCTCTGGCCGTTATGATCTTCGGTCAGTGGAAACCCCTATCCATTCTTGCGGCCGCAGCATTCTTTGCCATTTTCCGGGCAACTGCCAATATCTTCGATTCCATTGGCTTCCTCAATGCTTTGAACTGGCCTAAGGAAATTTACAATATGATGCCCTTTATTGCCTCCATGATCGTGCTGGCGTTCACTTCCAAGAGCTCCCGGGCACCTAAGGCAGAAGGTATTCCTTATGACAAAGGATCCCGTTAAATTTACTGTAAAAAGGCGTGTGCGATGCACACGCCTTTTTTCGATTGCCTATTCCATTTTGCAAAATTATGTGTTAAAATGTAATGTGCAAGAGAACTGGCAAATTACGAGGAGGATATTATTATGAAATCTCCTATTTTTAAGGGTATGGCAACTGCGATGGTCACACCTATGACTGCCACCGGTGTGGATTACGATGCCCTGGCCCGATTTATTGATTTTCAGCTGGAAAACGGCATCAACGCGTTGGTCGCCGTTGGTACTACCGGTGAAAGCGCCACACTGACCCCGGAGGAACGGAAGGAAGTCATCCGCTTCACCGTAGACCGGGTCAGGGGCCGCGTTCCTGTGATTGCCGGCACCGGCACCAACAACACAGAGCATGTGCTGGAATACACCCGTTCTGCCTGCGATAATGGTGCGGATGCTGTGCTGGTAGTTACACCTTATTATAATAAAGCCACACAAAAGGGTTTGATTGCCCACTACACCGCTGTGGCAGATGCATCCACTAAGCCTGTGATTATGTATAATGTTCCCAGCCGCACCGGCTGCAACCTGCTGCCGGAAACGGTTGCCAAGCTTGCTGATCACGAAAATATTTATGCCATCAAGGAAGCCAGCGGCAATATGGCCCAGGTTATGGATATTTTTCACCTGTGCGGTGATAAGCTCCATGTCTATTCCGGTGAGGACGGCCTCACCGTTCCCATGATGGCCATGGGCGGCCTGGGCTGCATCAGCGTGTTGTCCAATGTGCTTCCCAAGCAAGCCGTGCAAATGAGCAACCTGGCTTTTGCCGGGGATTTTGCCGCTGCTGCTAAATTGCAGCGGGATTTCCTGCCGGTAATCCATAGCCTGTTCTGTGAAGTGAACCCCATCCCTGCAAAAGCTGCGGTTTCTGCTATGGGCTTTGGTGAAGAACACCTGCGCCTGCCCCTGACGCCTATGGAAGATGCCAACCGGGCTGTGCTCTTTGACCGTCTGCGGGCCTGGGGGGTTAAGCTATGAGAGCAGTAATCTGCGGCGCCAACGGAGCCATGGGAAAATTGATTCAGGAACGCCTTGGCGGTAACATTGCCGGTTTGGTAAGCCTTGACGGTGAAAACGGCGTTCCCAAGACTTTTGCCGAACTGGGTTTTGTAAATGCAGATGTGATAGTGGATTTTTCTCACCACTGTGCTGTGCAAAATGTGCTTAACTACGCAAAAGCCAACCATTGTGCCGCCGTCATCGGCACTACGGGCCACACGGAAGAAGAAAAAGCCGCCATTTATGCAGCAGCAAAGGAAATCCCTGTATTTTATTCCGGAAACATGAGCTTAGGCATTGCCGTGCTTTGCCGTTTGGCAAAGGAAGCTGCCGCCTGCCTGCCGGATGCGGATATTGAAATTATCGAAACCCACCATAACCGCAAGGTAGATGCCCCCAGCGGTACGGCATGGATGCTCTTTGAAGCCATCCGTCAAGTGCGTCCCAATGCAATTGCCAACTGCGGCAGAGCCGGCGAGGGCAAGCGGAATAAAAACGAAATTGGCATTTGCTCCATTCGCCGGGGCAATGTGGTGGGTATCCACGAGGTGATTATCACCACAGAAAACCAAGCCCTGACCCTACGTCACGATGCTTTTGACCGGGGTATGCTGGCTGACGGCGCAGTACGGGCCGCCAAGTTTATGGAAGGCAAGCCTGCCGGCCTTTATGCCATGGGCGACCTTTTGGGTGCTTAATATGCGCTGGGTGCATATGAGCGGCGCGGGCAACGACTTTGCCGTTATGGATGCCCGTGGGCTTTCTGTTGATTTTTCATCCTTAGCCCAAAAGCTTTGCGCCCGAACCGGCGCCGACGGCTTTATGGCTCTGGACCACTCAAAAATTGCCGACTTTAAGCTGCATTTTTATAATGCCGATGGCTCCCGGGGCGAAATGTGCGGCAACGGCAGCCGCTGCATTTGTAAATTTGCCTATGATATGGGTATCACGAAGGCAAAAATGTCCGTTGAAACCGACGCGGGTATTGTTTATGGCTGGCGCTTAGAAGAAGATCGCTATAAAGTGAAGCTGAATAACCCCGGCATACTGGATTTTAACCGAAAGCCGGCGGTTGCCTATATAGAGCTGGGTAATCCCGGCATTCCCCACGGAGTTGTGGAAATTCCACTGCTCACCTGGGAAGATGCCGATTGCTTACGGGAATATGCGGTAACCTTGCGCCACGATCCGGTTTTCCCCAAAGGAATCAATGTAAATTTCTACCGCCGGCTGGATGACACCACCGTACGGGTGCTTACCTATGAACGGGGTGTGGAAAACTATACCCTTGCCTGCGGCACAGGCTGCGCCAGCACCGCAGTTGCCCTGTTTATGGAGGGCAAGCTGCCGGGCGGACAGCTGCTGTGTGAAAACAAAGGCGGTAAATTATCCGTAACGGTGGAATCCCGTAGCAGCCAAATTACCGGTCTTTATCTGGAAGGCCCGGCCGAATATATCAAAGAATATAACGCATAGGGGAGAGCAATGCTCTCCCCTATAAAAGGTGTGTAAAATGAAGTATATCAAACAGCTTTTGTGGATATTGGCCTTCACCTTCATTGGTGAAGCGCTGAATGCTTTGATTCCTCTGCCTATCCCGGCGGCGGTATACGGGTTGGTGCTGCTGTTTATTGCCCTTTGCACCGGTTTTTTAAAAGCAGAAGCCATCAAGGAAACTGCGGATTTCCTCATCAGCATCTTCCCGGTGCTTTTCATTGCCCCGGCTGTAAAGATTTTGGAATACTGGGGTTTGATCGCTCCCCACATTGGGCCGATCCTGGTGATCCTGGTGGCAAGTACGGTGCTGGTCTTCTTTATCAGCGGGGCCATTACGCAAGCGCTGCATAAAGGAGGAGAGAAAAATGCCTGAAACGATTTTTAACCTCTCCTTTTTCCCGCTGATGATCACCATAGGCGCATTTATGATCGGCCTTTGGCTCAAAAACAAGATCAAACACCCTCTGTGCAACCCCTTTTTCATTGCTGTAATCCTAACCGGAGCATTTTTGGCGCTGAGCAAAATGCCTATGGCCACTTATCTGGCAGGAACAGAAAAAATGACCTGGCTCATCACCCCTGCCACTGTTTCTTTGGCGCTTCCCCTGTATGAGCAGCTGAAAAAGCTGAAAGGGCAGCTCACCGCCATTCTTGCCGGTGTGATTGCCGGCGCTGTGAGCAGCCTGGCGCTGATTGCCGGCACTTGCCTGTTTTTTGCTATCCCCAGGGAAATCACTGTATCCCTGCTGCCCAAAAGCATAACCACCGCTATGGCAATGGTGCTTGCAGAGCAAAGCGGCGGTATTTCTTCCATTGCTGCCGGAGGTGTTGCCGTTGCCGGTCTGGTGGGCAGCCTGCTGGGTCCTATGTTATGTAAACTATTCCGCTTCAAAGACCCCATTGCCCAAGGCGTAGCTTACGGCACAGCCTCCCATGTCATCGGCACCAGCCGGGTCATGGAAATCAACCCCCTAAGCGGTGCAGTGAGCACTTTGTCCCTGGTGGTAGCCGGCGTGCTGACCGCTGTACTGATGCCAATCCTATGTGTTTTTATTTAACGACAAAAAGCTCACCGCAAATGCGGCGAGCTTTTTCATATAAAGAGCGCGAGATAAAATTGACAATTGAAAATTGACAGTTGACAATTCATGTATCGCTTCGCGATGTATTTAGATAGGTCGGCCTCAATTATCCATTGTCCATTGTGAATTGTGCATTATAAAAGCCAGCGGCATAATAACCGCTGGCTTACCTACAATAAGAAGTCAGTAAAGCCCCAAAGACAAGCAAAACGAGCCTGTAGGCGTACATAGGTACGGTAAGGCTCGTTTTGTGCAGTAAGTCAAAATGGCTTGCGAAGCAAGCGAAAAATCAATAATAGAACTATAATGTAATTTCTCTGTAATCCTTCGTATAAAAGAAAACCCCAAATCGCCAAAACATTTTGACGGTTTGGGGTTTTAATGACTTCTTATTTGCCTGCGTTTGCGATCTGTGCGGCTACTTCATCAGCGAAGTTCTCTTCCTTCTTCTCAATACCCTCACCCTTAATATAGTGAACAGCATCGACGAACTTCACAGAGCCGCCCAGCTTCTTAGCAGCATCGGCGATGTAGCCCTCAACAGAGCCCTGGAACAGGTCGCCACGGACGAAGTCCTGCTGCAGCAGGCAGATTTCCTTGTAGAAAGCGTTGATCTTACCGGCAGCGATCTTCTCCTTAACGGCAGCAGGCTTGCTGGCCATCTTGGGATCGTTGTCCATCAGAGCAACCTGAACCTGCAGCTCGTGGTCAACAACATCCTGGGGAACAAAAGCCTTGTCCCAATACTTAGCGCCCATAGCAGCAATCTGCATAGCAACGTTCTTGCCGATCTCGGTGGCATCAATGCCGCCTTCCACAGCCAGGTTTACCAGAACGCCGTGGGTGCCGCCAGCGTGGACATAAGCCACATTGGTGTTCTCAGCGAAACGAACGAAACGGCGGATCTGCATGTTCTCGCCGATGGACATAACCTTCTCCTGCATGATCTCGGCCACGGTCAGGTTGGAGCCAGGGTAGGTGCAAGCCTTCAGATCCTCCACATCAGCGGGGTTCTGCTCGGCAACAGCAACAGCCAGGTTCTTAACCAGATCCAGGAAGGAATCGGTCTTGGCAGCGAAGTCGGTCTCAGAGTTCACTTCGATCACAACACCCACGCCATTAACAACAGTAGCATAAGCAACGCCTTCAGCAGCAATGCGGTCAGCCTTCTTGGCAGCCTTGGCCAGACCCTTCTCACGGAGCCAGTCCACAGCCTTGTCCATATCGCCGTCGGTAGCTTCAAGAGCCTTCTTGCAGTCCATCATACCGACGTTGGTCATTTCACGCAGTTTCTTAACATCAAGAGCAGTAAAAGCCATTTTGGTTTCCTCCTATAATCTTTTGTAATGGCTCCCGGGGTCCGGGAGCCATGTTGGATTTCTTACTCAGCCTCAGGAGCTTCGACTTCTGCAGCCTCAGCCTCAGGGGTGGGTGCATCCTCACCCTGACGGCCTTCGATCACACCGCTGGCCATAGCAGCAGCGATCAGGCGGATGGCGCGGATAGCGTCATCGTTGCCGGGGATCACGTAATCGATCTCGTCGGGATCGCAGTTGGTGTCAACGATAGCCACGATGGGAATGTTCAGCTTCTTGGCCTCAGCGATAGCGTTGCGCTCCTTGCGGGGGTCAACAATAAACAGAGCAGCGGGGATCTTCTTCATTTCCTTAACGCCGCCCAGGTACTTCTCCAGCTTTTCGATCTCGCCCTGGTGCTTGATAACTTCCTTCTTGGGCAGCATAGCGAAGGTGCCGTCAGCTTCCATCTTGCGCAGCTGGGCAAGACGGTCGATACGGGTACGCATGGTGCGGAAGTTGGTGAGCATACCGCCCAGCCAGCGAGCGTTTACATAGTAGCCGCCGCAGCGAATGGCCTCTTCCTTGATGGCGTCCTGGGCCTGCTTCTTGGTGCCCACGAACAGGATGTTGCCGCCGTTGGCAGAAGTCTCACGGATGAAGTTATAGGCTTCTTCCAGCTTCTTAACGGTTTTCTGCAGGTCGATAATGTAGATACCGTTACGCTCGGTGTAGATGTAGGTGGCCATCTTGGGGTTCCACCGACGGGTTTGGTGACCGAAGTGTACGCCGGCCTCCAGCAGTTGCTTCATAGATACAACAGACATTTTGCTTTCTCCTTTTGTTTTGTCCTCCACCCCGATCATCTTGCCCAAGCCGCCGTACTGAGCACGGCACTTGACCGGGCAATCCCCGGGTGTGTGGTTTAGAAATACTACGGGCTTTTTGCCCGTGCCGAATTATTATAATAAAGTGATGTAGGTTTTGCAAGTATTTTTTTCAAATTTTTCAATAAATATTCCGGATTTTTCCATCTTTTTTCCTTGGTTGCCCGAAAATTGTGGAAAACTTTGGGGAAATCACCGCAAAAAGCCCCCTTTGCCCCGTGGGCAGCGAAAATCCTCAGGCTTTATATCCACCAAAATCACATCCGGTCCGATACGGCAAATGCAGTGCCAGGGTATCACATAGTCATCCCGGCAGCCCATAAGGCCCAAATATCGACTGGGCCCGGGCACAACAATTGCCGTAAGGGAGCCCTCCGGCAGCTCCAGCCGGGCATCGCTGACAAAGCCCAACCTCCGTCCGTCGGCAACACAAATGACCTCCTTGCAATAAAGGTCAGAAAACTTGGTTATCATTCCGGCACCCCCAATTCGTTACTTAAATGTATGTTTCCGGGGGGAAAATATGCGTTTTCGTGGAGCAAAATTCCAGGCACACCGAAAAAAGTGGTTGACGGGCATTGATTTTTCGGTTATACTATCGTAGTATGACTATCTATGGTCAATAAAATCAGTGTCGCTGCGGCCTTATTTGGCTGCCGAGCATATGTGAATTTGAGGAGGTGTCCCCACATGAAGCGTACCTATCAGCCCAGCCGTCGTCATCGTTCCAAGGTTCATGGTTTCCGTATGAGAATGGCTACTTCCAACGGCCGCAAGGTTCTTGCCCGTCGCCGTGCCAAGGGCCGCAAGGTTCTGTCTGCCTGAGCATGATCGCCATTGGTGGATCCGCAGCATGCGCTTAAGCGCATAAATGGGAGTGAAAGCAGGGCGAATGTGTCGCCCTGCTCCCTTTTTTGTTTGGGGCAATCTCTTAAAGCATCTTTCCTTCCGGTGACGGGCCTTTCGTCCCGATGCCGTCAAAACCGGCCTTTGAAATACACAAAGTATTCCTGCAGCCCGGTTTTGCCTGCACGAAACGAAAATCCTCGCCACCGATAAGAAAATCTGCTTTTGCGAGACTGCCTAGGTTTTCTCGTGTTTTGCGAGACTGCCTAGGTTTTCTCGTGTTTTGAGAGAATTTGTTTTCCGTTTTGCAAAGAAGAAGTCTCAATTTGGAGAAACCTTCTTTGGTTTGGAGATGTGTTATGAAATTTTCTTGCAGCCTGAAGCTTAACCACATATTCAGGCGGCTGTACAAAGGCACCGCCCAGGCAAATGCCTGTCTTGTGCTGTACAGCAGGCCCAATCACACCAATAAAAATCGGGTGGGCATTACCGTGAGCAAAAAGCTGGGCAAAGCAGTTCAGCGCAATCGGGTGCGCCGCCGTCTTCGGGAGGTATACCGCCTGAACGAGGGTCTGTTTGCCCCCGGCTACGATATTGTTGTGGTTGCCCGCAGCCGTTGTTTGAAGGCAAGCTTCCAAGCCCTTGTGGAAGCTTATCTGTCCCTTGCCGAAAAGGCAGGACTTCTGGTGCAGCAATGAAACGGCTGTTTTTAGCCCTTATCGGCTTTTATCAAAAACACATCTCACCCCTGACGCCCCCCAGCTGCAGATATACCCCCACTTGCTCAGAATACGCCCGTCAGGCAATCACCAAATACGGTGCAGGCAAGGGCGGCCTGCTTGCCCTGCGCAGAATATTGCGCTGCCATCCTTTCAGCAAGCACGACCACTACGACCCAGTACCGTAATTAAGGAGAATTAACTATGTTCTTAGCTCAAATCAATAGCCTTTGGGACCTGATTCAGGTGCCCTTTGGTTGGATCTTGAACCTGCTGTATCAGTTCACCCGCAGCTACGGCGGCGCTCTGCTGCTGTTCACCGTGGTGCTGAAACTGGTACTGCTGTACCCCACCATGCGCAGCAAGCGCAGCATGATGAAGATGAGCCGTCTGTCTCCCCAGATTGCTTTCATCCAAAAGAAATACGAAAACGATCGCCAGAAGCAGGCAGAAGCCACCCAGGCTCTGTATAAAGCCGAAGGCGTTTCCATGGGCGGCGGCTGCCTTTGGTCCCTGCTGCCCATGCTGTTGCTGTTCCCCATTTATGCCGTTGTCCGTCAGCCCCTTTACTATATGCTGGATATGGGTGCAGACGCTATCAATACACTCTTCACAGAATTGTCCCAGATCGAGCAATTTAAACATTTAAATTTTGCAGATAACAACTACTACCGGGAAATGGTGGCTGCCGGTTCCCTGTTTATAAGCTCCGGCGGTGCAGAGGGCGTGAACTTCGGTTTCCTGGGCATCGACCTGTCCAAAACGCCCCAGTATAACATTTTCGACAGCGCTTGGGTTTGGGACTGGGCCCACATCGGTCTGTTCCTGCTGCCTGTGCTCTCTGCCGGCAGCCAAGTCGTGAGCATGCTCATCTCTCAAAAGATGAACCAGTCCGTTGTCACCAACGAAAAGGGCGTTCACGACAAAGAAACCGCCAAGGAAGCACAAAAGAACAGCTCCACCAAAACCATGATGTATGTGATGCCCATTATGTCCCTGCTCATCGGCTTTGGTATGCCTGCGGCAATGAGCCTTTACTGGCTGGCACAGGGCCTGATCAGCACGCTTATTGATGTGATCCTCACCACCCATTACCGCAAGGTATACGATGCTGAGGATGCCTCCAAGTTCCGGGCCGCTCTGGAAGAAGAAGAGCGCCAAATGGAAAAGGAACGCATTCGCGCCGAACGCCGGGCTGCCAACCCCGACGGCATCACCCAAAACACCAGCAAAAAGAAGCTGCAGCAAAACAAGCAGAAGGAGCAGGAAGCCGCTAAGGCTGCCGCTGCCCGTGAATATGCAGAAAAGAAGGGCATTTCTATAGAAGAAGCAGAAAAGAAAGCTCCCCTTTCCGGTGTGGAAAGCCGCCCCAATTGTAAGGGCCGGGCCTATAATCCCAACCGCTACAGCGAAAATACGGAGGAATAATATGGAAAAGACCATTGTTACCACCGGCAAGACCATTGACCTTGCCATTGAGGCCGCGCTTAATCAGCTGGGCCTGGACCGGGACAGCGTTTCCGTCCAGGTTCTCTGCCAGGCAAAGCCCGGCTTCCTGGGTATTGGTGCCACCCCTGCCAAGGTGCAGGTTACTTATGAGGCACCGGATATGAAGCCCGAAGCTCCCAAAAGCGCCCTGGGTGCAGCATCCCGTTCCAAGCCCAAGGCTGCTCCCGTTGTAAAGCCCGCCGAGCCTAAAGCAGAAGCCCCCAAGCCTGTTGCTCCCAAGACCGAAAAGCCCAAGGCAGAAAAGGCGGAATCCCCCAAGGTTGAAAAGCCCAAGGCCGAGCCCAAAGTATATGCTCCTGCCCAGCCCGGCAGTGTGGAAGAAACCATTGAGGTTTTCCTCAACGGTCTGCTGCGCAATATGGGTTCCCAGGCAGTTGCCCACGCCGTCAAGCAGGATAGCAACACCTACTTTGCTGAGCTGGTAGGCGATGACCTGGGTTACCTCATCGGTCGTCGCGGCGATACCCTGGATGCCATTCAGCACCTGTGCAACTACTCCGTCAACCGTGGTGTTGAAGGTCATATCCGCATCAATGTGGATGCCGAGTGCTACCGGGAAAAGCGGGAAGAATCCCTGCGCCGCTATGCGGTGAAGAAGGCCCAGCAGGTGCTCAAGGCTCACCGCCGCACCACCCTGGAGCCCATGAACGCCTATGAGCGCCATGTGATCCACGCCAGCCTGCAGGATATGGACCGCATCACCACCTATTCTGTTGGCACCGAGCCTAACCGCCGCGTTGTAATCGAATATGTTCGGTAATGCAAAAGGGTCTGCTCCGGCAGGCCCTTTTTCTTAATTCTGTACCTATATTTTGGAAAGTAGCACTTGCAAAGAAATCTTTTCCGTTGTAATATATACTTGGAAATAAAGGGCAACAGCCCAGATTTTATTAAAGGAGTATCCGCTATGAAAACAAAAGCTGTTCGTATTCACGGCAAGATGGACCTGCGTCTTGACGAAGTGAATTTGCCGGACATTGGCCCTGATGATGTTCGAATCCGGGTGGTATCCGACAGCCTGTGTATGTCTACTTACAAAGCCGCTATCGAAGGCGGTGACCATAAACGTGTTCCCAGCAACTGCCACGAAAACCCCACCATTGTTGGCCATGAGTTCTGTGGTGACATCGTAGAGGTTGGCGAAAACTGGAAGCATAAGTACAATGTTGGCGATAAGTTCGTTATTCAGCCAGCCCACTTTTACAAGGGCTCTCAGGAGGCTCCCGGCTATTCCTATAGCTACTGCGGCGGCAATGCCCAGTACTGCAATGTGCCTATCGAGACACTGCTGATGAACTGCCTGCTGCCCTATAACTCCGACACCTATTACTATGGCTCACTGGCCGAGCCCCTGAGCTGTGTTATCGGCACCTTCCACGCAATGTACCACACCAAGGCCGGCTCCTATGTCCACGAAATGGGCATCAAGGAAGGCGGCAAGATGGCTCTGCTGGCTTCCGTTGGCCCCATGGGTCTTGCTGCTATCGACTATGCCCTGCACTGCGACCGCCGTCCTTCTCTGTTAGTAGTTACCGACATTGACGATGCTCGCCTGGAGCGCGCCGCTTCCATCTACACCGTGGAAGAAGCAGCCAAGCAGGGCATTGAGCTGCACTATGTCAACACCCGTATGGAAAACGCCACCGCATATCTGCGTGAGCTCACCGGCGGCACCGGCTATGACGATGTGGTTTGCTTTGCCCCCGTCAAGCCCGTTATTGAGCAGGCTGACGACATTCTGGGCTTCGACGGCTGCCTGAACTTCTTTGCCGGTCCCACCGATCCCAACTTTAAGGCTAATTTCAACTGGTTCAATGTCCACTACCTGTACACCCATGTGGTGTGCGCCTCCCGCGGCAACACCAACGATATGATGGAAGCCATTGCAATGATGAACGCCGGCAAGCTCAACCCCTCCGCCCTGGTCACCCACATCGGCGGCCTGAACGCGGTTATCGACACCACCCTGAATCTTCCCAAGATTCCCGGCGGCAAGAAGCTGATCTACACCCAGATCGACCTGCCTCTGGTGGCAATCGCCGAATTTGAGGAGAAGGGCAAGACCGATCCTATGTTCGCTGAGCTGGACCGTATGTGCAAGGCAAACAACGGCCTGTGGAATCCGGAAGCAGAAAAGTATCTGCTGGCAAATGCTCCCAAGCTGAACTAATAGCAAAAGGCAAGCGGTTTAACCGCTTGCCTTTTTAATGTACAATTCACAATGGATAATTGACAATTATTGTGTCGGCAATGCCGACAAATCAAAATTCATCGCACAGCAATGTAAAAAGGTGAAGCTTCCCTGCTATCCTGTCAATTTTTTAAATTTCTTCTTAAAAAATCCTTTCTTTTCCGCTGGTTTTATTGTAAAATAAAGCCAGCGGATTTTTTATTGCTGCAAAAGAAAGAAGTGATTGCCTGTGAACAAATTCAAGCTGACAAAGCTGGAAAAAAGCTGGATCCTTTATGATATTGGCAACTCCGCCTTTGTCCTGCTGGTTGCCACCCTTCTGCCCATCTACTTTAACAGCCTGGCAAGCTCCGCCGGCATCTCCGAGGCGGACTATTTGGCCTACTGGGGTTATGCCGGTTCCATTGCTACTGTGCTGGTTGCCATCATCGGCCCCATCTGCGGCACCATGGCTGACCGCAAGGGCTTCAAAAAGCCCCTGTTCCTGGCAACAATGCTGCTGGGTGCCTTTGGTTGCCTTGCCCTGGGCGTTGCCTGGAGCTGGCTTTCCTTCCTGGCTATCTATGTAGTTGCCAAGGTGGGCTTCTCATCCAGCCTGGTGTTCTACGATTCCATGCTTCCGGAAATTACCACCGATGAAAGAATGGACAACGTTTCCTCCATGGGCTATGCCTTTGGCTACATTGGCTCTGTTATTCCGTTCCTTATCTGTTTGGTGCTGGTGCTGATGCACGAGACCTTTGGCATCTCTCAGGTCACTGCCCTGATTATCGCCTTTGTCATCACCTCCGTTTGGTGGGTAGTTTGCACCCTGCCTTTGCTGCGCAGCTATAAGCAAACCGCCTTCCAGCCTCCTGTGAAAAACGCCATTGCCCAAACCTTCCGTCAGCTGGCAGATACTGTAAAGGAAGCCAAGAGCAAAAAGCATGTCTTTTTATACCTGATTGCATTTTTCTTCTTTATTGACGGCGTCTACACCATCATTGATATGGCCACCGCTTACGGCACAGCCCTGGGTCTGGATACCACCGGCCTGCTGCTTGCCCTGCTGGTGACCCAAATCGTGGCCTTCCCCTGCTCCATCATCTTTGGCAGACTCTCCGCCAAATACGACACTGCCCTGCTTATCAAGGTATGTATCGTCTGCTATACCGGCATCACCCTGTTTGCCATCTTCCTGTCCACCCAGTGGCAGTTCTGGATGCTGGCGGTTATGGTGGGTATGTTCCAGGGCGGCATTCAGGCCCTGAGCCGTTCCTACCTGGGCAAAATCGTTCCTGCAGAAGAAAGTGGCAAGTTCTATGGCCTCATGGATATTTTTGGCAAGGGCGCCAGCTTTGTGGGTCTGACGATGGTTTCCCTCATCAGCCAGCTTACTGACGGCTGGTCTTTGGATCTGGGCTTTGCCGTGATTCCCAATACCGGTATTGCCGTCGGCTCTCTGGTAGTGCTGTTTGTTATCGGCTACATTTTATTCTGCAAGGCCGATGCTTTAGCAAAGAAAGTAAATTCTTAATGCTTTAAGGAGTGTTATTTATGTATTACCGTATGAATGTTGCCGGTCTCCAGCGAGACCTGCCTATCTGCAAAGTTACTGACAGCCTGTATATCGCCGGCTTTGTTATTTTTGGTGACCAGGAGCTCACCGTTGCCTGCGCCCGGGAGCTGCTGGCAAGAGCGCCGGAATACGATTACATTATCACCGCCGAAGCCAAGGGCATCCCCCTGGCTCACGAAATGGCCCGGCAAAGCGGTGCCCAAAAATATTTCCTGGCCCGCAAAGGCCCCAAGCTGTATATGACCGGCGTATTTGAGGCCTCCGTTAAGTCCATCACCACCGCCAAGGAACAAAAGCTCTTCCTGGATACTGCCGATGCAGAGCTCATGAAGGGCAAGCGCATCCTCCTGGTAGACGATGTGATTTCCACCGGTGAGAGCCTGCTGGCATTGGAAGCCCTGGTAGAAAAAGCCGGCGGCATCATTGCCGGCCGTATGGCCGTGCTGGCAGAGGGCGATGCCCAAAATCGGGCGGACCTGATTTACCTGGAAAAGCTGCCCCTGTTTAACCCCGACGGCACCGTTATGGAATAATTCCCCAGCCCCCTCCCATTGGAGGGGGCTCAGAGTATCAAAAAAGCCGCCAATCGTCAAAACAAAGTATTTATAAAGCCTGCTGCAGCGGCTCCCTTGTGTAAAGGAAGCTGGCAAAAACCATTTGATTTTTAATTGAGGGATTGAATAGTCATTCTTGCTGCGCAAGTGTTTTGACTTACTGCGCAACTCGCCTTTTACCGTACCTATGTACGCCGACAAAGGTGAGTTGCTTGTCTTGGCGGCTTTCTTGCCCTCTGCAGTCTGTCAAAAAACTTATTTTTTTGACAGACTGTGCCCCCTCTAACGGGAGGGGGCAAGCTTATCTTTTGAGGTATACTATGAGTTATGTAAACTGCAAGGTATGTCCCCGGGCCTGTGGCGTCAACCGTGCAGCCGGCCAAACCGGCTTTTGCGGCGCACCTGCTGCAGCTATGGTTGCCAAAGCCATGGTTCACAAATGGGAAGAGCCTGTTTTGGCAGGGCAGGGCGGCAGCGGCGCCATTTTCTTTGGTGGCTGCAACTTAGGCTGCGCCTATTGTCAAAATCGGGCCATTAGCCAAAAGGCCGTCGGAGCGCCCACCGATGGACCCGCTCTGCGGAAAATTATGGAGGATTTGATTGCTCTGGGGGCAGAAAACATCGACCTGGTCACCCCAACGCCCTATCTTCCCACCCTCCTGGAGGCCTTGGCCGAACCCCTGAGCGTACCCGTTGTTTATAACACCGGCGGCTATGAATCCTCAGTCGCCATAGCCATGCTGGATGGCAAGGTAGATATTTATTTACCGGACCTAAAATATGCCGAAACTGCGCTTGCAAAAGCCCTTTCCAATGCGCCTGACTATTTTTCTGTTGCCACTGCCGCTATTTTGCAGATGTTCCGGCAGGTCGGCCCGGTGCAATGGTCCGGCAGCAAGATAACAAAGGGCGTCATTATTCGCCACTTGATTTTGCCCGGACAGGTGGAAAACAGTCTGAAAATACTGGACTGGATTGGACAAACCTTTCAAAAAGGGGATGTGCTGGTAAGCCTTATGCGGCAGTACACCCCCATGCCCGGTTTGGCTGCGCCCTATGACCGGCCGGTAACCGAGGACGAATATCAAGCGGTGCTCAGTTGGATGTTCTTAAATGATTTGGACGGTTTTACCCAGGAGCAGACTGCCGCGGACACAAGCTTTATTCCGGATTTTTAGTATACAAGCCCTCCCGCTTGCATAGGATGTACCACAAATAAGGGAGGGATATTGGATGAAGCGATTATTCTGCGCTTTTCTGCCGGTTATTTTACTGCTTGCCTGGCTGCCTGTATCTGCAGCGGCTGCGCCACTGGAAATCAAGGCAAAAAGCGCCCTACTCATGGATGTTGCCACAGGAACGGTGCTTTTTGAGCAAAACGCACACGAAGCCCTGCCCCCGGCCAGCGTTACCAAAGTAATGACTCTGTTGCTGATTATGGAAGCCATCGACAGCGGCGCCATTGGCTGGAACGACACAGTCACCGCCTCAGAAACCGCAGCTGCCAAAGGCGGCAGTCAAATCTACCTGAAGGTTGGAGAGGCTATGTCCGTTGCGGATATGGTAAAGTCCATTGCCGTTTCCTCCGCCAACGATTGTGCCTGCGCCATGGCAGAGCATCTTTGTGGCAGCGAAAGCGCCTTTGTGGACAAAATGAACCAGCGAGCGCAGGAGCTGGGCATGGCAGACACCTATTTTGTCAACTGTACCGGCCTGGACGACGATGCTGATGCCGCCCGGCACAAAACCTCTGCCCACGATATTGCCATTATGTCGGCCCAGCTTTTAAAAAATCATCCGGATATTAAAAAATACACCACCATTTGGATGGACACGGTGAGAAACGGCACCTTTGGTCTTTCCAACACCAACAAGCTCATCCGTTTTTACCCCGGTGCTACCGGTCTTAAGACCGGCTTCACAGCCAAGGCCGGCTATTGCCTTTCCGCTTCCGCCCAACGGGACGGCATGGAGCTGGTGGCTGTGGTAATGGGCGCGGAAACCTCTCAGGACCGGTTTAACGCCTGCAAGAGTCTGCTGGACTACGGCTTTGCCAACTTTGCCCTCATTGCGCCGTCATTGGAGCAGCTTCCCACCATTAGCGTAAAACTGGGGACAGCAAATACCGTGGAGGCAGCGCCCTCCGGGCAAAGCTGCCTGCTAATTGAAAAGGCCCAGAAAAACCTGGTAACCACCCAAATCACCCTGGAAGAACAGGTCACTGCTCCGGTGAGCCAAGGTCAGCGTTTGGGCACCCTCACTATAAAAGCCGGGGAGCAAATTCTTGCCCAGATTCCCATGGTGGCCAAAGACAGTGTGCCAAGACTAACTTTTGGCGATTTGTTTATGAAAATGCTGCGGTATATAACGATGTCAAAATAATGACCAAGGGGATTTTATAAATCCCCTTGTTATTTTTTCGTTTGTGCTGTAAAATAAAGAAAAACAGAAAGGAGGGCGACCAATGGCCTACTGGGAAATTACCGTAAAAACCGTTTCTGCCGGTATGGATATATTGGCTTCCGCGCTGACTGCCGGGGGCTTTGATGACCTGGTATTGGAAGACCAGCAGGACTTAGAAAGCTTTTTGGAGCAAAACCGGGCATACTGGGACTACATTGACGAAGCCCTCCAGGAAAAGCTTCAGGGCCTTTCCCAGGTCAAGCTGTATCTGCAGGCCGGCGACCAGGCAGGACTTACTGCCATAAACGGGATTTTAGATGCTGTTAAAGCCGCCCATCCGGAGTCTGTCCGGGGAAGCCTGGAGCTGACAGTTACGCCCCTGAAAGAAACAAACTACGAAGAAAGCTGGAAAGAGAATTATCCTCCCCAGCCTGTTGGCGAAAATCTGATTGTGCTGCCCTATTGGCTGGCAGATTCCTATGAAGGAGACCGCCTGCCGGTTATCCTGGACCCGGGCCTTACCTTTGGCACCGGCGCCCACGCCTCCACCCAAATGGTTATGGCCACAATGGAATCCCTGCCCCTGGAGGGCGCTTCCTGTCTGGATTTGGGCAGCGGCAGCGGTATACTCTCCATTGCTGCCCTGCGCCTGGGAGCAAATCACGCCACCGGCGTGGATATCGACCCCAAAGCCGAAGCCATTGCCCGGGAAAACGCCGCCTACAATGGCTTTGACGAAACGCTCTTTACCGCAACCACCGGCAATGTCATCACCGATAAAAAGCTGATGCATGCCTTGCAGAGCCGGCGCTATGACCTGGTGCTTGTGAACATTGTTGCCGATGTAATCATTGCGCTATGCCCGGTTCTTCCCCAATTTATGGATGAAAACAGCCACCTGATTCTCTCCGGTATTCTCTACACCCGGCTTACAGAGGTGCTGACAGCATTGGAGCAGGCTGGTCTTACTCCCCTGGAAATTAAAGCCCAGGATGACTGGCGCTGCGTCCACGCAAAAAGGAGGTGCCTATGAGCATTCCTTATCGCACCCGATACGCCCTGAAACGGCTGGGCAGTAGTTTTCTGATAGGTTTGGCGGTTATTGCCTTTGTATATGTGCTTTGGCTGTTGTGGCTGAGCCGCTTTGTTGTGTATACCAGAGATGGGAGCGTTGAGCTGAATTTTGACCGGCCGTCAACCTCCCTTTCCGGTGAGCCTGCCAAAAAGCCGGTTGTTCAAAACCCAATCAGCATTTACTATAACGAAGGCGACATCCATATCAACACCAGTACCGAGCTTACCCAATTTTCCGGCTATTATATTACCGGCGCAGACCTGGAAGCCGACTTAACTGCCATCATTGAGCAGGTGCGTCAGCTCCCCAGAGGCACCGCCATTATGATGGATGTAAAGAGCGCCTATGGCAATTTCTTCTATTCTTCTGCTGTCAGCGAGCACCGCAACGGCGACCTGGATATTGATGCCATGGATGCCTTTATTAAAGAAATCAATAAAATGGGCTATTATACCATTGCCCGGGTGCCTGCCCTAAGGGACCGGAACTTTGGTTTAGCCAACACTTCCTGCGGTCTGGCCGAGGCCGGCGGCTGGCTATGGGATGACCGGGGCTTCTACTGGCTGGATCCCACCAAGGAGGGCACCGTCACCTACCTGACCCAAATTGCCATGGAGCTTCAGGATTTGGGCTTTAATGAGGTGCTGTTCAACGACTATTATTTCCCCGATTCCGGGGGACGAATCGTTTTCAGCGGCGACAAACAGGCTGCTTTGGAAAACACCGCCCAAGCACTGGTGAAAACCTGCGCAACCGAGACCTTTGCCGTTTCCTTTACCCAAACGGCAAGCTTTCAGCTCCCGGAAGGCAGGTCCAGGCTTTACCTCGAGGGTATCTCGGCTACCGGCGCCGCAGGGGCTGCCGGCCAAACAGGGCTTGAAAAT
>JAZMZJ010000043.1:0-45017 GCA_045585915.1 Faecousia sp.
TCGTGGGTGTGCTCGTGGGTATGGGTATGTTCATGGTCATGGGTGTGGCCGCCGGCCACCTGATCGTGATGAATATGCATGGTAAAATCTCCTTATTTCGTTAATTCGTCCAGGGCGTCCCGGATGTCGCCGATGGAGTACAGCGAGCCGAAGCTCAGCACAACGCCATCCTTACCGGCCTTATCCATAGCCAGCAGCACGCCGTCCAAAGTGGAGGCGCAGCCCACGGCCTTGGCACCGGCAGAGCGCAGGTGCTGAGCCAGCTTGTGGGCATCCAGCTTCCGGGGGTTTGGGGGCGTAATGCACACAAACTCGGAAACCAGAGGCAGCACCGGCTTAAACATATCCGCGTAGTCCTTGTCTGCCAGCACACCGGTGAGTACCACCACCCGGCGGCCTGCCAGGTAGTCCTGAATATTCTTCACCAGCGCCTCGATGCACTGGGGATTGTGGCCACCGTCGATGATAAACAGGGGGTCTTTGCGCATGATATCGAACCGGCCGGGCCAGGAAACATCCCGGATGCCGTCGTAAATATGCGCCTCGGTGATCTTCCAGCCCAGGGAGATCAGGGTATCTGCCACGCCCAGCACCACAGCGGCGTTGTGCAGCTGATGGTCACCCAGCAGCGGCAGGAACAGCTCCTTCCGGCTGCCGCAGTCGAACACCTGACCCTCCAGACCGTGGCTTTTCAGCGTCAGACCGTCGAAATCCGCCTTGCGCAGGGACACCTGCTTTTCAGCGCAAACCTTTTCAAAGACCGCTTCTACAGAGGGGTTGCCCCGGTAGATCACCGCATGGCCGCCTTCCTTGAAGATGCCGGACTTGGTCAGAGCGATCTCCTCCACGGTCTTGCCCAGCACTTCCACATGGTCCAGGCCGATGTTGGTGATGACGGCCACCTCCGGGCAGGGGATCACGTTGGTGGAGTCGTAAGCGCCGCCCATACCCACCTCCAGCACCACAATATCGCAGTTGTTGCGCTTGAAGTACTCAAAGGCGATGCAGCTGACCAGCTCAAATTCCGTGGGACACTCCTCCATGGACTGGGCAAGGGGCTGGACCCATTCGGTGATCTCAGCCAATTCTTCGTCGGGGATACACTGGCCGTCGATCTGCATCCGCTCGTTGAAGCGGTAGATGTAGGGGGAGGTGTAAAGACCGGTCTTATAGCCTGCCTTGCGCAGGATGGAGGCGGTCATGGCAGCGGTAGAGCCCTTGCCGTTGGTGCCGGCGATGTGGACATATTTCAGCTTTTGGTGGGGATTTCCCATCTTTTCCAGCAGCGCCTGGGTACGGCCCAGGCCGGGAACGCTGCCTTTCCAGCAAACGCTGTGGATATATTCGATGGCTTGTTCAGCGGTCATCATTCGTTTTTCCCTCTTTTTTCTTTATTTTGCCACGGCCAAAGGCCGATCCGTGCAAAGATATCCGTTTTAATCAAAATGTAGATCAGCGCAACCTCTACCACCAGCATGATGGCAAACTGGATAGACCGGGAGATTAGATTGGCGCAGGCCGCACTCCAAAACAGCTCCGGGCTGTAGGTCAACGCCAGCATGGCGCTTTGACATAAGATGCCGCCCAGCACCGTTGGAAACAGGTAAGCATAGGTTAGTCTGCCGATGGTAAAGTTCTTTTTCAGCAAATTCCGGAACAAACCGCCGAACACACCATACAGCACAGACGGGATGCACAACTGGGGAAACCAGCCTCTGCCGAACAGATAACCGCCGGCAAAGTCTGACACAAAACCTACCATACCGCCAACAGCCGGCCCGAAAAACATACCGGATAAAAACAAAACAAATTTGTCCAGTGTAAATTTAGTGGATTCTGTGGGGCGGATCGCCAAAAGTTGACCCAGCACCGCCGCCATCGCTGCGAATACGGCGCTGTAGACCAGTACTTTGACTGTAAAGTCAGTTGTTTTCTTTCTGTTCATAAAAAGACCTCCTTTAATGGCAGGATGGAGATCCCGCAAAAAACCCCTATGCAAAAAAGCATAGGGGAGTAAAAGCAGGACCAAACACCCAGGGGTAGCAAAAAGCTTACCCAACCGAGCATCGCTTTGCCTAAAGGAGTGTATCCTATATGGCCAGCGGGTGCGGAAATCTCATCGCGGACAAGAAAGCAGTCCTTCGTCTGTCACTCAACTCCCCATTTTGACAGCACTTCACGCGAGGTTTCCTACTCTGTTGGCACTATCATACACGAAAGGAAAGAAAAAGTAAATATGTTTTTGTAAAATATTGTTATTCCTTCCGTCTTTTTCTCCTGGAAAGGAGGATGGCCACAGTGGACAGGGAGAGCAAAACCACGGCGATGGCGAGCTTGCCGCTGTTATCCTCTGGCTGCTTGCCGGTAAGGTTTAGCCGCAGCTGAGCGATCTGTCGGTCATTTAAGCCGATGCTGCGGATATAGTCCTCTGCCTCTGCTGCAAGGTCTGCGGTTTTCAGATCCTCTACATTGAAGGCGTTCTGCAGGGACTTGATGATGTTGCTTTCGGTAATGGCATCGTATTTGTCTGTGCCCGGCTCAACGCCGTAGTAATTGCAATAAGTGACCATATAGTCGGCAATTACCTCATCATAGGTTGCGCCGGCAAAACATTCCAGCAGCGCGGCAACAAAGCCTGCCCGATCCTTGCCCTCGGTGCAGTGAATGACGTAAGGACCCTGGTTTTCTGCAATATGTAAAAGCCCCTGGGCAAGGCCTTCCTTAAAATCCTCAGCAGCAAAGTCCACACCCAGGTTCAGGTAGATAACATTCTGCCGGGAATAATAGGTGGCAGAAAAGCCTGGGTAGATTTCAGCTTCTTCCCGGCTGTCAGCCAGGTTTACAACGGTCTTTATGCCGGCTTCGCTCAAAGCGGTGTCGGCATAGCTGCTGCGACCCAGCTCCGGGTTAATGGGAGAAGATGTGCGGAACAAGGTGCCGGGCATCATGCCGGTGGTGGTAATCTCCCGGAAGTTTGCAAAAGCTTTGCTGCTTAAGTGAGCATAATCCCCCCGGTCGTTGGTGCGCTCCAGGCTGTGCAGAAGGTACTGGGCCATATAGCCCTCCTTTTCATGAAGAGAAAAGGTAAACTCCACAGGCAGGGTCACGCCCTCGGCAGCCTCCCAGTGCCAGGCACCGTCTGCGTCGGTGACCTTGGTGGCGATGCCATAGTATTCTGCAAAGTTACCCATATTGATTGCAAGGGTAACATAGCCATCCGGTGCGCCGGTGCTTCCCGGACGCAGAATAATGGCAGGTTCTCCGCTGTCTACATAGGAATAATCCGCTACCACCGGCAGGGTCAGGGTCTTGTCCAAAAAAGAAACGGTGACCATATCGCCCCAGATAAAGCCCAAGTCCTCAGTGAAGTGCTGAGCGGTACAAAGGGTGTTGATATTGCCATATTGGGAAATTAGCTCCACAACGTCTTGATCTGCCCTTACAGTAGGGGACAGACTTACAATCAGCAGGATGCACAGAAAGAAATCATTTTTCGCATCATATCGCCTCCTTTTCTTGATTATACCGCCAAAAAGGAAAAATGGCAATAAAAAACAACCATAGTCAGACGAAAGATGCTTGCGGCAAAACAGAATGAGGTTTGACATTTGACATCCCCGGTGGTAGAATGAAAACAACGCAAATATGCGGCCGAGGTAGCTTCGGTGGGCTGCGGTTTCTCTGTCTTTGCGTGTGAGAGAATAGAATATGCGGGCATGATGGAATTGGTAGACATGCAAGATTTAGGTTCTTGTGCAGTGATGCGTTGGGGTTCAAATCCCCATGCCCGCACCAATTAAAAATAGGGAGAGTGAAGCACGTGCATCAAAAAGAAAACAACTATGATTTTAGGAAGAAGATGCTGGCAATTCACGAAAAGAACATCCGCAACCCGCAGTTGAAGCCTACTGAGGCTGAACTGGAGCTTGTAAGTGGAGTAACAGTCGTTATTCCTAACGATGAGGTGATATTCACTGCTGCCCGGGATTTTGCCGACTATATGTTTATTTCTATGGGCATCAGCGCCGGCATTGCAAATTGTGGTACGCAGGTTGCCGGTCAGACCATCACTGTAGAGCTGGCAGCAGACAACGGTGTGGATATGGGCAAGGCAGACGGATACAAGGGCTTTCGTATTGATGTAGCCGATAACATTCGCATCACCGGCTTTGATGCAAGAGGCGCAGCTCAGGGCTTATATCATCTGGAAGAGATGATGACCTTGAAGAAGGCGCCTTTTATTACCAGGGAAACGGTTTTCAGAAAGCCTATGTTCTTTCCCCAGATGGTGCACTCCGGCTACGGTCTGGATGAATATCCTGATGAGCATCTGCAGGCCATTGCGCATGAGGGTCGTGATGCCATTTTGGTTTTCGTCAAGGATGTGAACATCACTCCCTACGGTTACTTGGATTTTAATGAACTGATCCACCGGGCAAGAAAATACGGCATTGATGTGTACGCTTACAGCTATATGGAAAGCGCCAAGCATCCAGCCGATCCCGGGGCAGAAAGCTATTATGAAAACAATTATGGCAGGCTGTTTAAGACTTGTCCGGAGCTTAAGGGCATTGTTCTGGTTGGTGAGTCTGTGGGCTTCCCCAGTCATGATCCCCATGTTGCGCCCGACCCTAACAGCGTTGTGGATAAGGACGGCCTGCCCGTGGGCAAGCCCCGTTCCGGTTGGTATCCCTGTGAGGATTTTCCCGAATGGCTAAGTCTGATTCAGAAAATCATCACTAAGTATAATCCTGACGCAGACATTGTGTTTTGGACGTATAACTGGAACAAACAGCCAGAAGAAGCAAGAGTCAAGCTGATTGAAAATATCCCAGAGGGCATTACGCTGCAGGTTAACAGATTTGAATGCGGCAACAAGGTGCATCTGGAGGGCCGTGAGATTGCTACCGCTGACTACACCATTCACTTTCCCGGTCCTACACCGGTGGTTGCCTCCGAGTGCAAGGCTGCGGCAAAGCGGAATATCCGTCTTTACACCATGACGAACACCGGCGGTCTGACCTGGGACTTCGGCACGATCCCCTATGTGCCGGTGCCTTTCCAGTGGATGAAGCGGTATGCAGGTATGAAGCAGGCAAATCGTGAGTGGGGTCTGACCGGCATTATGGAGAGCCATCACTATGGCTTGTACCCTTCCTTTATCTCCAAGCTGTCCAAGTGGTGCTTTAACGATCCTGACCGGGATATGGAAGAGATTTTGGATGATGTGCTGGTAAGCGAGTTTGGCAGGGAGAATTTGACACAGGTCAGAGCGGCCCTTAAGGACTGGAGCGAGGCCATCACCCACTACACCCCCACCGACAACGATCAGTACGGCGCATTTCGCATCGGTCCTGCTTACCCCTTTGTATTTATTGCACCTTACAAGAACCCCAGTATGCCTTATGCCCATTTTGGCAACAGCATCTATCACCAGAACTATATGCAGCTGTACCCCCACGAGGTTCATAATTATCGCGGCGCGCCTGTGCCTATCCGTGTGGGTGCAGAGATTCGTTCGCTGGAAAAAATGCTTGCCTGGATGGAAGCCGGCATTGCCAAACTGCAGGCCATTGAAAATAAGAGCGACAAGCTGCTGCAGCTGCTGAACCTGGGTCAATATATGGCAAACTGCATCAAGACCGGCATTGCTTCCAAAAAGTGGTATAAGCTGTTGGGTAAATTCACATGCTCCGAGACGAAGGCAGAGGTGCTGGATGTGCTGGAGCAGATGGAGCAGCTGCTGCTGGCGGAAATTGAGAACGCAGAGGCAACCATTCCTTTGGTTGAAGCAGATTCCCGTCTGGGTTGGGAGCCTTCTATGGAATACATGGGTGATAAGGCCCGTATCCAGTGGAAGATCCGCCATACCAAGTATTTAATTGATACAGAAATTGCAACGCAGAAGCAATCGGCTATTTTGGGCGGAGAGGTATAAATCATTTGGAAACGATGGCCCAGGAATCCGGCGTTCAGCTTTTGGGGCTTAAACAAAAAAGGAGAGGCAATAACCTCTCCTTTTTGTTATTAAAGAACAGCATCCGGGTTGTTGCGGGAGTGGACCAGGCCGGTATCCGGCAGGGTTTCCACCTTGGAATCCTTAATCAGATGTTTGGGGCACACCGTTGCGCACAGACCGCAGTTGTCGCACTTAGTGTAGTCGATGACGGCAAGATTGTTGGTGGAGGGGGGAATTAATTTCATCTGCAAAGCTGATTTCATTCGAACAGAGTGAGGATTTTATCACACTTGTACGATTTCATTGAAAAGTCAAGAAATCTGTGATATAATTGCAGAAAAAGTGATAATAGCATAAAGGAGAGATTAAAATGCAAAAAAAGTTGTGCTTGGTATTAGCAATAGTGCTATGCATATCGTTGTGCGGTTGTGAAATGATTGAATCTTTACTGGGGTCTGTGCCGGAATTGGATAACCTGCTTGGCGAAGGCGGCGGATGGCTGCAGGAGCAAGGAAGCAATATCCTTGGGGGGCCGACAGAAGACACAAAGGCTACCAAAGCAGAAGAAACAGTTACTATGCCGTATTTTGAAAATCAGCCCATTGACTATGCAACGCAGTGGCTGGAGGCAGAGAGCATCACGGTAGTGACAGAATATGTTTATAGCAACGAGTTCCCAGAAGGAATCGTTATTTCCCAGAGCATATCGTCTGGCATGAAGGTTACAACGGGAATGACAGTGCGCCTTGTTGTATCCCAGGGAGAAGAGAAATGCCCCTATGCTTATGCCCAAAAGCTGACAGTTACAGCTGCGATGGGCGCTACTCAGGCAACGGCAACCTTGTATGAGTGGGAAAAAGGTGATTGGCAGAAAATCGCTGAATATAATGCCAGCGTGGGAATGAACGGCCTTGGCACAGCGCAGGAGGGTAGTCGGAGAACGCCCCTTGGCGTGTATAGGTTGGGGGTTGTGCTTTCGTCCAATACCGTTCATACCAATCTGCCGGTTCGTACGGCTTCCGGCAATACCTGCGTTGTGGATGACACAAGCTCTCCCTACTACAATATGATTATGGAGACTTATCAGGTTCCCGGAGGCACTTCCTACGACCAGATTGGCAGAGGGTTGACCAACGGCACCACCTACGCCACCATTTACATTGAACATAACGGTGACGGCCTTTCTTCTACGGGAGTGGTTCCCGGCAAGGGCTCGGCAATCGGCCTTCGGGGCCAGTACGGAAGCCTGAATCCTACCTATGGAGATGTGGATATATCCTACACCGATATGATAGATCTGTTTTCCCGGCTGGATGTAAACAAGAATCCTGTGATTGAAATTATTTTAGAATAGACAATGAATAAAAGAATATGGATGCTTTCTGTGGTTGTGCTTTCGGTGATGCTGACAGCCTGCACATTTGCAGACATTGCACAAGTTACGCAGCCGCAGGAAAGCGCAAGCCAGGAAAGTCTGCAGGAAATAATTACAGCCTCCCCCACGGACATACCCACCA
The DNA here is from genome assembly GCA_045585915.1 of Faecousia sp. Lineage (GTDB taxonomy): Bacteria > Bacillota > Clostridia > Oscillospirales > Oscillospiraceae > Faecousia. The sequence continues at coordinate 7,477 of JAZMZJ010000043.1, forward strand.
AGCCGCCAATCAATTCCCCTGCCGAGCTGCCCACTGAGCCGGCCGTCACAGCACCTGAGGTGCTTTTGCAGGCGTTGGAGGCAAGAGGTGTTGCTCTGCAGGATTTAGAGGCGCTGGGCTGCACACAGTTGGTAATGGTTACATCTGATTGCGAGCGCGCGCGGATGGATATGTTTATTTTGGAGGAAAACCGATGGTGCTGGCAGGAAACGCTGTCTTGCAGTGGTTACGTGGGTCGTCGGGGAACAAAGGAGCAAAAGGCAGAGGGTGACAAAGCTACCCCAAAAGGCCTGTTTTCCATTGAACAAGGTTTTTATATTAACGAATCGCCCCAGACCGGGCTGCAGCTGTTTCAGATCACAGCAGATACTTATTGGGTAGATGATCCGGCTTCTCGCTATTATAACAAGCGGATAGAGGGTGCGGAAAATAAGGACTGGGTGTCTGCGGAACATATGCTCTCTTACGGCGCAGCCTATGAATATGGCTTTGTGATTGGCTATAATTTGGAGGCAATTCCTTATGCCGGCTCAGCAATTTTCTTCCATGTTGGAAGCAAAGCCACATCCGGCTGCGTGGCAACACAGAAGGAATATGTTTTGCGATACTTAGCCATTCTCGAAGAAGAGAAAAACCCACATATTTTGATAAATTGAGGAAGCAGCGGAAGTTCATAAAAAAAGACCGGCCTTTGCGTAATTGGACATTACGTAAAGGCCGGAATTTATTACATAACCGCGTCGGGGTTGTTGCGGGAGTGGACCAGGCCGGTATCCGGCAGGGTTTCCACCTTGGAATCCTTAATCAGATGTTTGGGGCACACCGTTGCGCACAGACCGCAGTTATCGCACTTAGTGTAGTCGATGACGGCAAGGTTGTTGGTGATGGTGATGGCCTCGTTGGGACAAATGCGCTTACACAGGCTGCAGCCAACGCAGCCCACGGTGCAGCCCCGGGCGGTAACCGCGCCTTTTGCCATGGAATTGCAGGCGATGACCACATTGCGGTCAGGCTCTACGGCTGTTATCAGGTCACGGGGGCAGGCCTTGGCGCAGGCCATACAGCCAACGCACAGGTCCTCGTCTACCACGGCAACGCCGTTTTTAATAGACAGCGCGCCATACTTGCAGGCCTTGACACAGGTGCCGTAGCCCAGGCAGCCAAACTTGCAGGACAGGGGGCCTCTGCCGCCTACCTTAGAGGCGGCAACACAATCGTGTAAGCCTTCGTAGTTACCTTTGCTCTTGGCGCCGGAGGTTTGATTGCCCTCTTTGTCGTAGTGCTTTTCACCGGAGCAGCGCACAAGAGCCACCTTACGGGTCATCGTCACAGTGGGCACGCCCATAATGGCAGCCATTGCCTGGGCGGCTTCGTTGCCGCCGGAGGCGCATTTATCGATGGTGGCTTCACCACTGAGCACCGCTTCTGCATAGCTGCTGCAGCCGGCATAGCCGCAGCCGCCGCAGTTGGCACAGGGCAGGCAATCGTTCAGCTTTTCCAGCCGGGGGTCAGTTTCCACATAGAATGCCTTGGAGGCGGCAGCCAAAATCAGGCCGAAAATAACGCTTAAGCCGCCTAAAAGGGCAATGGCAATCAGAATATCCATAGCAGCACCTCCTTAGGAAAAGCGCATGCCGGAGAAGCCCATAAAGGCAAGGGCCAGCAGGCCGGCAGCAATCAGGGAGATGGGAGCGCCCTTAAAGCACTCCGGGGGATTGGCTTTGTCCACCCGTTCCCGCAGGGAGGAAAACAGGACAATGGCCAAGGCAAAGCCAAGGCCGCTGGCAGCGCCGTTGATAACGCTCAGCAGCAGGCCGTAGCTCTTTTGTGCGTTAACCAGCACAACACCCAGCACCGCACAGTTGGTGGTAATCAGGGGCAGGTACACGCCCAGGGCGTTATACAGGGAACGGACCTTCTTTTTCAGGAACATTTCCACCAGCTGCACAATGGAGGCAATCACCAGAATAAAGGCTACGGTCTGCATATACTGCAGGTTCAGCAAAGTGAGCAGCTGGAATACAAAGTAGCACACAAAGGAGGCGAGGGCCATAACAAAGGTAACGGCAGCGCCCATGCCCATGGCGGCGTTAATGCGTTTGGAAACGCCTAAAAAAGGACAGATGCCCAGGAATTTGACCAGAACATAGTTTTCACTGAGAAGGGCAGCTATGATGATGGTGAGAATTTGCATTATTTAGCCGCCTCCTTCTTTTTGCTTTTCTTTTCCATATGCTTTGTCAGCCATTGAGAACCTGCCAGCACAAAGCCCAGCACCAGGAAACCGCCTACCGGCATAATGATGTGCATTGCCGGGTAGCCTTCAGGAATGATGCGGATGCCTTCGCCGCCGTTTAACAGGCCGCCGCCAAAGGTGCCGGCACCCAGCAGCTCCCGGATGATGCAGATGAGCACCAGAGCCACGGTATAGCCGATGCCCTGACACAGGCCGTCAAAGGCAGAGGTAAGTACGCCGTGCTTGGAGGCAAAACCTTCGGCCCGGCCCAGCACGATGCAGTTAACAACAATCAGGGGAATGAACACGCCCAGGCTTTCGGACAGCGCCGGGATAAAGGCCTCCAGCAGCAGCTGGACAATGGTAACAAAGCCGGCAATGATGGTGATATAGGCGGCAATGCGCACCTGAGGGGGAATGATCTTGCGCAGGGCGGAGATCATGATGTTGGAGCAAATGGTGATGATGGTAACGGCAATGCCCATGCCCAAGCCGTTAAACAGGCTGGTAGAGATAGCCAGAGTGGAACACATACCCAGCATTTGCACCAAAACGGGATTTTTGGTCAAAAGACCTTCTTTTAGTTGCTTTTTGAAGTTCATTTTGCACCTCCTAAGCCTGCCGCACAGGCAAGGGCGGCGTTTACGCCGTCGCAAACAGCCCGGGATGTGACGGTGGCGCCGGTGATGGCGTCGATTTGGCCGCCATCCTTGGTGACGGCAACCTCACCGGAAAGCCCCACAAACTGGGCGCGGAAGGCTTCGCCTGCGGCGGTGGTGGCAGCAGCCACAGCGCCCAGGCCTGCAGTTTCCGTGTGGGAAACCACCCAAATGCCAAGCACCTTGCCATCAAAGTCCACGCCAACCATCAGGGTAATTTCGGCATCAAAACCGCTGGGGGCCACTTTCAGGGCATAGCCCTGAGCGCCTTTATACACCTTTTGCACAAGGCCCGTGGCGTCGGTAAAATCGGTGATTTCTTCTTCATAGCCGCCGGGCAACACCAGAGAAATGGCCTGCTGCACTTTTTGGCTGCTGGCTGCAGCAATGATGGGCGCAGTGACCTGATTTACAAGGGCCAGGGCGGCAGCCACAATCACGGCAATGAGCAGCAGCGTGGCGGTCAGACGGAGCACATAGGCAAATATAGATTCTTTGGTTTTCATTTGGCAGCCTCCTTCCGGTTAGCGCCATATCTGGTGGGCCGGCCCAAACGGTCCAGCAGAACCACGCAGGCATTCATAACCAGGATGGCGTAGGAAACGCCCTCGTTATAGCCGCCAAAGTAGCGGATGGCCACCGTGAGCAGGCCGCAGCCAATGCCGTATATCACCTGACCAAGTTTGGTAATGGGAGAAGTGACATAGTCTGTTGCCATAAAGATTGCACCCAGCATCAGGCCGCCGCTGAACACCTGCGCGCCCATCCAGGCAAGGGGGTCGTTGCCCAAGGGGAACAGGAGGGTGAGCACAGCCACGGTGCCGATGTAGGCTAAGGGTATGCGCAGCGTAAGAACGCGGCGAATGAGCAGATACCCAAGGCCGATTAACAGAAGCAGCGCAGAGGTCTCGCCAATGCAGCCGCCTACATTACCAAGGAACATATCCAAAACAGAAGCCTCCGGCAGCTTCCCCTGGTGCATAGCTGCCAGGGGGGTGGCGGCGGAAACGATGTCCACATCACCCAAGATGCCTGCCTGGTTTTCCCAGCCCACCTTGACCCAGGTGGACATGGCAACCGGCCAGCTGAACATAAAGGCCCGGGCAGCCAAAGCAGGGTTAAAAATGTTCTTGCCGATGCCGCCAAAGAGCATCTTCACCACAATCACCGCGAAGAAATCGCCAATGATAATCTGCCAATAGGCAATGGTGGGCGGGCAGACAAAGGCCAAAAGTACGCCGGTAACACAGGCAGAAAGGTCATAGGTTTTGTCCGTTTGCTTCGTTATCTTGCACCACAGCTTTTCAAACAGAAAGCAGGCCAGCACCGAAACCAAGGTGACCGTCAATGCACGCCAGCCAAAGAAATAAATTCCGCCCAGCAGCGCCGGCATAAGGGCGATGAGCACGTCACGCATAATGGTTTGGGTGGTGGTGGGTGCGTGGGCGTGGGGAGAACTGGATATGGTTAACTCATAATAGTATTTCATTTGAGACATATTTCGTTCTCACCTCCTTATTTTTTGGCGGCTGCCGCATCACGCAGCCGCTGCTTGCCTGCCCGGAAAGCCAGCACCAGAGGAACGGCGGCAGGGCAATTATAGGCGCAGCAGCCACATTCGCAGCAGTCCATCAGGTGGGTGGCGTTCATTTCGTCCACCTCACCGGCGTAAAGGGCTTTATACATCAAAACGGGCATTAGGTGCATGGGACAAACATCAATGCACTTGCCGCAGCGGATGCAGTGGGGGTCCTTTACCGTAAAGCGGTTACTTACACTCAATATGGTAATGGCGTTGCAGGACTTACCGGTGGGCACGGACAGGTCAAACTGGGCAATGCCCATCATGGGGCCGCCGCTGAGCACCTTATAGGGATTTTCTGAGTGGCCGCAGGCCTCCAGCAGGTCGTTGTAGCTGGTGCCGATGGGCACCATGAGATTCTTAGGCTCCATCAAAATATCACCGGACACGGTGACAATGCGCTCAATCAGCGGCATACCGTCATACACCGCGTCGCAAATGGCCTTGCAGGATGCGGCATTAAACACCGCGCAGCCCACCTGTGCCGGTAGGCCGCCGCTGGGCACCTGACGGCCGGTGATGGCCTGAATCAGCTGCTTTTCTGCGCCCTGGGGATATTTGGCAGGCAGCACATCCACGCAGATACCGGTGCCGGCTGCGTGGGCCTTGAGGGCCCGGATGGCCTCGGGCTTATTATCTTCAATGCCAATGTGGGCGGTATCCAGCCCCAGAATTTTCATAATGATTTTAACACCGGAAATCAGCCGGTCGGGATATTCCCGGCAGAGCCGGTCGTCGGCGGTTATGTAGGGCTCACATTCGCCGGCGTTGATAATCACCGTGTCGATTTTGCCCATGCCGCCGGAGAGCTTAACATGGGTGGGGAAAGCCGCACCGCCCATACCCACAATGCCGGCCTCACGGATGATGGCAATGAGCTCCTCCGGGGACAGGGCCTCCACTTCCTCCGGGGTGCGGGGCTTAATGTCCTCGCACAGGGTGTCTTGATGGTCGTTTTCAATCACCACACTGAGTACTGTGACACCGCTGGAGTGGGGACGGGGTTCAACGGCCTTGACCTTGCCGGATACAGGGGCGTGCACCGGAACGCACAGGCCGGCGTTATCGCCAATTTTCTGACCTTTTTTTACCAAATCGTTCTTTTTCACCAGGGGCTCACAAGGGATACCGATGTGTTGGGACATAGAAACCACCAGAACATCCGGCGCAGGAAACCTTTGAACAGCCAGGTCACGGGTTCGGTGCTTGTTATCCTTGGGGTGCACACCGCCAAAAAAAGAGAATGCCATATGCCTTCACCTCATTAAAAGTTTGCCAGTTTACTGATGTTAATAATAGCGCAAAAAATTCGTTATGTCCATAGTTTTACAGCAAATTGCACAAAAAACAAGAAGAAAATATTTATATATCGATATAAAATGACGGATATAACAAATGCTTGCACTTTGGGAAAATAGCGTATATAATGTATCTTGGCTTGGCTTGTTGCCGGCGCGAAAATTAGGAAAATGACCCGAATGCGGAGGAAACCTATGAATTATGATGTAATTATTATCGGTGCAGGACCCGGTGGCATTTTTGCAGCCTATGAGCTGATGCAGCGCAAACCGGAATTAAAGGTTGCGGTGTTTGAGGCAGGTCACGCCCTGGCAAAGCGGCGCTGCCCCATTGACGGAGAAAAGGTGAAAACCTGCATTGGCTGCAACAGCTGCAGCATTATGAGTGGCTTTGGTGGCGCAGGCGCATTTTCCGACGGCAAATATAACATTACCAACGATTTTGGCGGCACGCTGTACGAATACATCGGTAAAAAGCATGCCCTGGAATTGATGCATTATGTAGACGAAATTAACCTGCGTTACGGTGGTGAAGGCACTAAGCTGTACTCCACTGCCGGCACCCGGTTTAAGACCTTGTGCATTCAGCATGACCTGCACCTGCTGGATGCTTCTGTGCGGCATTTGGGAACGGATATTAATTATGTGGTGCTGGAAAATCTGTATACTTATCTGCAGGACAAGGTGCAGTTTTTCTTTGATACGCCGGTTTTGTCTGTTGCCAGGGGCGAAAATGGCTATGAAATCGCCTGCAAAGAGGGAACTTTCTGCTGCAAGGACTGCATTATTTCCGTTGGCCGCATTGGCAGTAAATGGATGGAGCAGGTGTGCCATCAGCTGGATATTCCCACCAAGTCCAACCGAGTGGATATCGGTGTACGGGTGGAGCTGCCTGCGGAGGTGTTTGCCCACCTGACCGATGAGCTTTACGAAAGCAAGATTGTGTACCGCACCGAAAAATACGGTGATAAGGTGCGCACCTTCTGTATGAACCCCAAGGGCGCGGTGGTTAACGAGAATACCAACGGCATTATCACCGTTAACGGCCATAGCTACGAGGACCCTGCCAAGCAAACGGAGCACACCAATTTCGCACTGCTGGTAGCCAAGCATTTTTCCGAGCCCTTTAAGGACTCCAACGGCTATGGTGAATCCATTGCCCGTTTAAGCAATATGCTGGGCGGCGGCGTGATTATTCAGCGCTTTGGCGACCTGATTCGTGGCCGCCGTTCCACACCCAACCGCATTGAGGAGGCGTTCATCACCCCTACCTTGAATGCTACGCCCGGTGACCTGAGCCTGGTGCTGCCCAAGCGCATTTTAGACGGCATTATCGAAATGATTTATGCCTTAGATAAGGTTGCTCCCGGCACAGCCAATGACGATACCTTGCTTTACGGCGTAGAGGTGAAATTCTACAATATGGAAGTGGAAGTGAACGAGAAGCTGGAATCCCGTTACCCCGGTTTGTATATTATCGGTGACGGCAGCGGCATAACCCATTCCCTTTCCCATGCCTCCGCCAGCGGCGTACATGTGGCACGCAATATCGCAGGAAAATAAAACAAACGCTCGGCGCTGTAAAGCGCCGAGCGTCAGTTTTATTTAAGAGCTTCTATGAGCTTCGGCAGCGCCGGCTCAAACCGGGCGCCGTACCAGTGGCCCTTTTCTGTGCCGCGGATGCACTCCACCGTGTAATCTGCAGCAATGCAGGCGGCTTCAAAGGCGGTTTTGCCTCGCATAAAGGCGCCTACGAAGGCGGAGGCATAAATATCGCCGGTGCCGTGGCAGGAATTGGGCAGCTTTTCGTGTTCATAGTAATTGTATACGCCATTTTCGTATACCACAACACCGGTCTTGCCGGGTGCGTAGGAGATGCCGGTGAGGATGATATTCTGGCAGCCGACCTTTACCAAAGCAGCAAGCAGGTTATCCACATAGGCCCGGTCGTAGATTTCTTTATATTCCATACCGGTCATAAAGCAGGCCTCGGTGATGTTGGGCAGGATATAGTCAGCCGCGGCGCACAGCCGTGTCATCGCCTTGGCGTATATTTCGTCAAAGCCGGGATAGAGCTTTCCGTTATCTCCCATGGCAGGGTCAACAATCTTAACACCGGCAGGCACATTGTCCCGAATAATATCCAGCACATAGTCTACATGCTTGGGCGTTCCCAAATAGCCGGTATAGATGCCGTCAAAGGTGATGCCTTCTTTGACCCAATGCTCCCGGATGGGAGGCATATCCTCGGTTAAATCCCGGAAGGTAAAGCCGGAAAAGCCGGCGGTATGGGTGGAGAGCACCGCAGAGGGCAACACGCATGTTTCGATGCCACAGGCGGAGATGATTGGCAATGCCACCGTCATAGAGCACTGACCGACGCAGGAGATATCCTGAATGGTTAAAATACGTTTGTTTTGCAAGAAGATCAACCTTTCTGTAAAAGTTCTTTGGGGAAATTATAGCACCATATATAGCACAATGCAACAAAAAAATAAGGCCAGCATAAAACTGACCTTATTCTTTAAGCTTAGATTAATAACCGACCTTTTCCCAGCACTCGAAGGGAGCAGCCAGCTCTTCGCTGATGTAGACCTGGGTCTTCTTGGTCTGCAGCATGGAGCTGGGCACCAGGGGAGTGACCGGGCCGTGGGTAACCAGACGGGAGGTCATCCGCTGCCAGGAGGAGAAAGTGCCGTTGGTAGCCAGGGCGTGTACTTCGATGCGCTCTTTAGCACGCATTACATCGATGGGGCCGATGGTAGCAGCCATGGGAGGCACGTTGGCAATGTCACCGGACTGGCCGAAGGTGCCGTTAAGGGAGTTCTGCATAATGGTCATGGGGTGCAGCTTTACGATCTGTGCAGGCTGATTGAGCCACTGCTCAATGTCGCCATCGCCCATAAACTCAGGGATGGGATCAACAAAGGCTACGTGACCGGTCCAGCCGGGGGAGGTGGAGATGATATCTGCGCCGCCGCCGGAAACATCGTTGATGATGTTGGAGTAGTCGTTGATGTTCTTGTTGGTGGGATAGTAAACATTCTCCAAAGGCATTCTCAGCTTGGGGTCGATCTGGTAAACCAGATACTTGAGCATGGAGTGAGCAAAGCCTGCATCGTAGGTCTCGGGAGCAATGTTGCCATCCTGGTCAGCCCATTCGTCCTCAGCAAAGATGCTGACCTTGGAGCAGTCAACCTGGAAGTAGTTGATCAGCTGGGCCAGGGGGATGTAGGTGTCGGGCTCAGGGTTGCCCAGAATCATGGAGAAGGGCTTGCCTGCTTCGCTGGCAGCCTTCAGACGGGAAAACAGAGTGGCAATGAGAACGGGATGGGGGTTCATCATAACCTTGACGTTGAACTCAGGATGCCACCAGGGCTCCCGGTTCTCCAGCTCCTTGCCGCTCATTTTACGGACACGCTCGCATACTTCCTTGTCCTTAAAAGGAACGAAGTCGGCGGGAGCAAAGTCAAACTTGGTGTTGGGCTCAAAAATAAATTCGCTCATAATATTTGCACCTTTCCTTCAAAAATTACTTTATCTACTTTCATCCAGTGATCTACGATCACCAGGTCAGCACGTTTTTCTACTGCGATTTCATCGCTTTGTTCACACAAGCGCCCTTTACTCCGGGGAAGAAAATGCGTTCACCGGTGGTATAGGTGTGGTGGTTGCATTGATGATTGCGGTCATATATAGCCCGCTCATCTTTTTGTTCTTTCGTTATTATAGCAATAGCTTTCTAAATAGTCAATATTGTTTTCGTTCTCCTTTCTTTGCCTTTGCATATTGTATCTTGCGAAATTGCGGGAAATGGGGTATGATAAGCAAAAAGAAGGAGGCGAAGCGCCTATGACAGACAGCAAGCTGAAAATTGACATCCGTCGGCAGAAGATACTGGAAATTCTGCATACAGAAGGCAAGCTCTCCGTGGCGGAGCTCAGCCGCGCCATGAGCACCACACCGGTCACCATTCGCAGTGACTTGACGGCTTTGGAGCAGGCCGGGCACCTGATCCGGGTGCAGGGGGGAGCTGTGCCTGCACTTAAAAAGAAGAAAGCTGCAGGGGCAGCAGCCAACGCCCAGGAAAAGAAACAGATTGCCCAATACCTGGCCCGGATGGTCCGGGATGGGGATACCTTGTTCATCAATTCCGGCACCACCACAGAGTTTGTGGCCTCGGCCTTGGAGGTGCGCAGTAATTTGAGTATAGTTACCAATTCCCTTTCTGTAGCCACCTTGTTGGGAGAGATTCCCTCCTTCCGGGTGCTTCTGTTGGGAGGAGAAATCAATGCTCAGCACGGCTTTACTTATGGCACCGATGCCTTAAGCCAGTTGGAAAAATATAAAGCAGAATGGGCGATCCTTTCGGTAGACGGCATCAGCACCTCCTGCGGCATCACCACTTGCCACCCGGAGGAAGCAGCGATTGATCGGCTGATGATTGCCAATGCCCGGCAGACCTGGATCGTGGCGGACCATACAAAAATTGGCAACGCAGGTTTTGCCCGGGTGCGGGACAGCTTAGAGGACATTGGTGTGGTGACCACCCAGGCAGCGGCTAAGAATATGCAGGACCTGCTGGAAAAGGGCCTGAGCGTTAAGGAGGCATAAAATGTTTGTAGGCATTGACTTGGGCAGCACCAATTTAAAAGCTGCCCTTTACGATAAGAATATGCAGCTTTTGGACCGGCAGAGCAAGCCCGTAGCTTATATCCGGGACGGCGGCGTTGTGGAGTTTGATGGCTTGGCCTATGTGCAGGACCTGAAGGACCTGCTTGCATCTATCGTAAAGGAAAACGGAGTCGGCGTCTTGGAGGGCATTGCCTTTACCGGCCAGGCAGAGTCTTTGGTGGTGTTGGACGCAGACGGTAAGCCTTTGATGAATGTAATCTCCTGGATGGACGAGCGTTCTACTGAGGAATGCGCGGAGCTGGCAAAGCAGTTTCCGGATGAAAAGTGTCACAGCGTTACCGGCCAGGCTTCTGTGATTCCCACCTGGCCTGCCACCAAAATTCTGTGGCTGAAAAACAACCGTCCGGAGCTTTTTGCCCGGGCAAAAACCTATATGCTTCTGAAAGACTATGTGGTATATTGTCTGACCGGCGTGATGCAGGCAGATATGTCCATAGCTACCTTCTCTTTTTATTTTGATATCTATAAAAAGCAATATTGGCAGGAAATGCTTTCTGCCATTGGCATCACAGCCCAGCAGCTGCCGCCCCTGTGCGAGCCTTGCACTGTTGCCGGTAATCTACTCACAGATGTGGCAAAAGAACTGGGTTTGCAGGGTGCTTGCCCGGTGAATGTGGGCACGCTGGACCATTTTGCCGGTATGATCGGCACCGGCAATTTAGCCCCCGGCGGCGTTACCCTTTCCACCGGTACGGTGATGGCTATGGGCATTATGTGTCAGGACCGTGGCGCAGAGAATGTGGCCATGCACTATGGCTTTTTGCCGGATACATATGTGATGCTGCCGGTGTGCGAAAGCGGCGGCGTAAGCTTAGAGTGGTTCCGCCGCACCTGTATGCCGGGTATGGACTATGAGGAAATGAACCGGGTGCTGGCCGGCAGAGAAAATACTGAGCTTTTGTTCCTGCCTTATCTGGTGGGCACAAACGCCCCGGAGTTTGATTCGGAGGCAACCGGTGTGTTTTGGGGTCTGCGGCAGGAGCACGATGCCTATGATATGGCCCGGGCGGTTATGGAGGGCGTGGCCTTCGTTCTGCGGAAAAACTGTCAGGGTCTTGACCTGAACGGAATCATTGCCACCGGCGGTGGTGCCAAGAGCCCCATTTGGTGCAAGCTTCAGGCGGATATCACCGGCCTGCCTGTGCACATCCCGGCAGAAAAAGAAGCTGCCTGCCTGGGCGCAGCAATGATTGCCGCAGTCAGTGGCGGCAGATTTGCAGACCTGCGTCAGGCTGCAGATGCCTGCGTTACCTTCGCCCATACTTATGAACCGGAAAAACAGGAATTGCTGGAGCAAAAATACAAACGCTTCTGCGCTTTATATGAGGCTTCTTTGCAGATTGCGAAAATATGAGTAAAAGAACAGTAGATATGACACAGGGCAAACCGGCGAAGCACATTTTGCGCTTCGCCGTTCCCTTGATTTTAACTAATGTAGGTCAGCAGCTTTATATGATCGCCGACGGCGCCATTGTAGGTCGCGGCGTGGGTGTAAAAGCGCTGGCAGCGGTGGGAGCAACCGATTGGTGCTACTGGCTGATCCTTTGGTCGGTGATCGGCCTTACCCAAGGCTTTTCCACCTATGTATCCCGGGCTTTTGGAGAAAAGAATTATCGGGAGCTGAATAAGGCCATCGCCACCTCCACAGCCTTGTGCCTGATCACAGGTATGGTGTTTACGGTGTTGGGACTGGTGGCGGCACGGCCGGTGTTGCTTTTACTGCGGACACCTGCTGACGTGCTGCCGGATGCTACGCTTTACTTGTGTATTTTGCTGGCAGGCACGGGTATCGTAATTGCCTATAATATGGCCGCGTCCATCCTTCGGGCATTGGGTGACGGCAGAACGCCCCTTGTAGCGATGATCATTGCGGCGCTGCTGAATATCGGTTTGGACTGCCTGTTTGTATTGGTTATTGATTGGGGCATTGCCGGCGCGGCAGTGGCTTCCTTGCTGGCGCAGGCGGTGTCCTTTCTTTACTGCTTGGCGGCTATCCGCAAGATCGATTTTATCCGGGTGGAAAAGCAGGATTGGCATTTGGAAAGCAGAAGCGTGAAAGGGATGCTGCTTTTGGGCATGCCGGTGGCGCTGCAGTATATGGTGATCTGCCTGGGCGGAATGGTTTTGCAGTCCGGTGTGAATTTGCAGGGCAGCTACTTTGCTGCCGGTTATGCCGCCACCAATAAGCTTTTTGGTCTTTTGGAATGCTTTGCCCTGTCATTGGGTTTGGCGGCATCCACCTTTATTGCCCAGAATTATGGCGCAGGAAAATACGGCAGGGTGAAAAAGGGCGTTGGCACAACAGTGTGGATCGCTGCGGCAATGGCGTTGTGTGTCAGCGTTATCGCGCTGATTTTTGGCTGGCAGCTTGTGGGCATTTTCATTGATGTGAAAACGGAACTGGATCTGAAAGCGATGGAAACCGGTGTTCGATATTTATCGATTATGGGCCCGTGCTTTATATTTGTATATTTGCTGGATGTGTTCCGCAATGCCCTGCAGGCTATCGGCATCGGCTTCTGGTCTATGCTTTCCGGTATCGCGGAGCTGATTGGCCGGCTTTTGATGGCAAAAGTTTTTATTCATATATTGGGAAGAGATGCGTTGTTTTTATCGGAACCGACGGCTTGGTTTTTGGCGTTGCTTTGTGTAATGCTGCCCTACTTTCATTACCATAAAACGCGTCTTGCAAATTGACATAATTTATCTCTTGTGGTAAAATGAATGAAATTCATATAAGGAGGAGACACGATGGATGGCGTAATCGCCGCAAATGCCCAGTGGATCAATGAAACCTGGGAAAAGATTGACCGTAAGCTGCAAAAGGTTTGCATCAGAAGCAGAGATAAGCTTCCTTATATAAGCGTAAACGGCGTACATACCAACAAAACAGATCCCCCGGCCTATTGGTGGTGCAACGGCTTTTGGGGCGGTATGATGTGGCTGATGTATCTTGGCACAGATAATGCTGAATATAGGCTTACCGCAGAGCGCTCTGAGGAGCTGCTGGATAAAACCCTGGTGGATTTTAAGCGGCTTCATCACGATGTGGGCTTTATTTGGAAGCTGTCCGGCGTTGCCAATTATCGCATCACCGGCAATGCTGCTTCTGCTACTAAGGGCCTTTATGCTGCAAGCACGCTGGCATCTCGTTTTAATGTGGACGGCAATTATATCCGAGCTTGGAATGGCTCTGCCGTAAGCGATGCCAATAAGGGCTGGACGATCATCGATACCATGATGAACCTGCCCCTTTTGTATTGGGCTTCCCGGGAGATCGGGGACGACCGCTTTGCCAAGGTGGCTATGCGCCACGCAGATATGGTGCTGCGGGACCATATTCGTCCTGACGGAAGCGTGAATCACATTGTAGAACACGATGTGGACACAGGTGAAAAGGTTGCGGTCCATCCTGGACAGGGCTATAGTGAAACTTCTTCCTGGTCAAGAGGCGTGGCCTGGGCTGTGTACGGAATGACCCTCTCTCACATCCACACCGGACAGCAGCGCTATTTGGATGCCGCCATTTTGGCAGCAGACCATTTTATTGCAGAGTGCAAAAAGACGAATTATTTACCTGCTGTGGATTTCTACGCGCCCAAAGAGCCGGTGTATTATGATTCCACTGCCGGTATGTGTGCCGCTTGCGGTATGCTGGAGCTGGCTAAATGCCTTGGCGGCGACCGGGGTAAGTATTATGCGGAAGAAGCCATCAAGCTTTTGAAGGCGGCGGACGCCAAATTCTGCAATTACTCTGACGATGAAGACGCGCTGGTGCTTATGGGCTCTGAAAGATATCCCCACGATGAGCGTGGTTTTAAGGGCCTGCATATACCCATTATCTATGGCGACTTCTTCTTCGTAGAAGCAATGCTTAAGCTAAAAGGAAACGATTTCCTTATTTGGTAATATAAAACAAAGGAGCTAATATTATGGACATTCGCTATTCTTGCAATCAGCGCGATTTTAAGCGGTATACCACCGAGGAAACCCGCAATGAATTCCTCATTGAAAATCTTTATGTTCCCAACCAGGTCACTGCAGTCTACAGCCATGTGGACCGCATGGTGACGCTGGGCTGTATGCCTGTGGATGAGGTTGTGAGCATCGATAAGGGTATTGACATTTGGGCAAACTTCGGCACGCATTATTTCCTGGAGCGCCGGGAGATTGGCATTTTCAATATCGGCGGTGCTGGTTCCATCACCGCTGACGGCGTAAAGTATGAGCTGGGCTATAAGGACTGCCTGTACATCACCCAGGGCACAAAGGAAGTGCTGTTTGCCTCCGACGATGCTGCTGCACCTGCCAAGTTCTATATGGTCAGCGCTCCTGCCCACAGAGCTTATGAGACCCGTCTTATCAAGATCGCAGATGCCGCCAAGCGTCCTCTGGGCGCCCTGGAAACCAGCAACAAGCGGGTTATCAATCAGTTCATCCACCCCGATGTGCTGCCCACCTGCCAGCTGAGCATGGGTATGACCGTGCTGGAGCCCGGCAGTGTTTGGAACACCATGCCTGCCCACACTCATGAGCGTCGTATGGAAGTTTATATGTACTTTGAAGTGCCGGAAAACAATGTGGTGTTCCACATGATGGGCGAAGGTAACGAGACCCGTCACATCGTGATGCAGAACGAGCAGGCGGTCATCAGCCCGTCCTGGTCTATCCACGCCGGCGCCGGCACCAGCAACTACACTTTCATTTGGGCCATGGGCGGTGAAAACCAGGCCTTTGATGATATGGACAACATTAAAACCACAGATCTGCGTTAATTTAAGGAGGATAAAAACATGTCTGCTTATACCAATTTTTCTCTGGCCGGTAAAGTCGCTCTGATCACCGGCGCTTCCTACGGCATTGGCTTTGCCATTGCCTCTGCCTACGCCGAAGCCGGCGCTACCATTTGCTTTAACGATATCAACCAGGAGCTGGTGGATAAGGGCATGGCTGCTTACAAGGAACTGGGTATTGATGCCCATGGCTATGTTTGCGACGTAACCAATGAGGATGCTGTCAATGCTCTGGTGGCACAGATTGAAAAGGAAGTTGGCGTTATCGATATTCTGGTAAACAATGCCGGCATCATCCGCCGCATTCCCATGCACGAGATGGCCGCAGCCGATTTCCGCAAGGTCATCGATGTGGACCTGAACGCTCCCTTTATTGTATCCAAGGCTGTTCTGCCCGGTATGATGAAGAAGAATGCCGGCAAGATCATTAACATTTGCTCCATGATGAGTGAGCTGGGCCGTGAGACTGTTTCTGCCTACGCAGCTGCTAAGGGTGGTTTGAAGATGCTCACCCGTAACATCTGCTCTGAGTACGGCCAGTACAACATTCAGTGCAATGGCCTGGGACCCGGCTACATCGAAACTCCCCAGACCGCTCCCCTGCGTGAGCCCCAGGCTGACGGCAGCAAGCACCCCTTCGACCAGTTCATCTGCGCTAAGACTCCTGCTAACCGGTGGCTGAAGCCCGAGGAGCTGACCGGTCCTGCAGTGTTCCTGGCAAGTGAAGCTTCTAATGCTGTTAACGGCCACATCCTGTATGTAGACGGCGGTATCCTGGCTTATATCGGCAAGCAGCCCTAAGGAGCAGCTATGGTGACACTGAGCTTAAAGGTCCAAAATGCTGCCGGTGAGATCCTTGCGGAGAGCACCGGGGAAAACCGTGTGGAGCTGTGCTATGCAGGTACTTATGCCGAGGGCGATCAAATTGTTTTGACCGCGTCAGAGCATCCTGTCCACCTGTTTTGGCAGGTAGATGATGCTGTGGGCAGTGCCATGTGCTACCTGACGAAGGATATGGTTTATTCCGTTCCTTTTACAGAAAAGAAGCGGGTGTATTCTCCCAAGGCGTTTTCCGGAGCAAAGCATTTTCTCTTTGCCCAAGTGGCAGAGCCCTGGCAGACCAAGGCCTACCGGAATCTGGCGGCCAATAAGGCGGATCAGCACCGGGTAGAGGGCTGTTATCCCCACGCCGATGCCAATGTGGAGACCCGGGGTGAATCGGTGTTCGAAGCGAAGAATGCCATCGACGGTGTTTATGGCAACCATAACCACGGCAATTGGCCTTATGCCTCCTGGGGCATCAATCGTGACCCTAACGCCTGCATGAAGCTGGATTTTGGAAGAACGGTTGAGATAGACCGGTTGGGCATTTGCCTGCGCTCGGATTTCCCCCACGATTCTTATTGGACACAAGGTACAGTTACCTTCTCCGATGGAAGTGTTGAGGTGCTGCAATTCCAAAAGACCGATTGCTGTCAGTATTTTTCCATCGCAAAAAGACAGGTGCAGTGGCTCACCTTCGATAAGCTGATAAAGGCAGAAGATGAGTCCCCCTTCCCTGCGCTGACCCAAATTGAGGTTTACGGTCAGGATATCTAACCATAAAAAATTTACCCCCGGAAGCCGAAAGGCTTCCGGGGGTAGGTTTTTGTGGTTATTGTTCACGGAAGGTAACTGTGCCGGTGTCGGCGTCCATGGCGTCGATGATTGCCAGAGATTGCAGGTCAATGCCTAAATTCCGGATCACCTGGCCGCCAATTTGGAAGCCTTTTTCAATCACAATGCCGATGCCCTCCACCGTTGCGCCGGCCGCCTGCGTAATGGCAATCAGACCTTGCAGGGCGCAGCCGTTGGCCAAAAAGTCGTCGATAATCAGAATGCGGTCATCTGCACTGAGGAACTGCTTGGAAACGATCACCCGGTTTGTGTTTTTGTGGGTAAAGGATTCCACTTCCGTAACATATACATCGGAGTTGATATTAATGGAATGGGATTTTTTAGCAAACACCATAGGAACGCCAAATTCCTTTGCCACAAAACAGGCAATACCGATACCGGATGCTTCGATGGTCAGCACCTTGGTAATGGGCTTGCCGGCAAAGCGGCGGTGGAACTCCCGGCCGATTTCCTCCATGAGAGAAATGTCCATTTGGTGATTGAGAAAGCTGTCTACCTTTAAGACATTGTTGGGCTTTACGATTCCATCCTTCAGGATGCGCTCTTCCAGAAAATTCATAGTCTATACCTCCGGTGGGGATTATCGGTCTTCTCTGAAGTAGGGCAGACCCAGAGATTGAGGCGGCTGCTTATCCCGCTGGTTTCTCAAAGAGGAGAAAATCAGCACAACAATGGTAACTAAATAGGGCAGCATTTTGTATAGCTCCTTTACGGCGAGGTTCATGCCGGAGGGGATATACATATGCAGAATATAAAGGCCGCCAAACAGGTAGGAGGCGAGAATACCCACATTGGGTCGCCAAATAGTGAAGATAACCAAGGCGATGGCAAGCCAGCCTCTGTCGCCAAAGGCATCGTTAGCCCAAATGCCGCCGGCATAGTCCATAACATAGTACAGGCCGCCCAAGCCGGCAATCATACAACCCAGGCAGGTAGCCATATACTTGAAGCGGTTCACATTGATGCCGGCAGAATCTGCAGTGCTGGGATTTTCGCCTACGGCGCGCAGGTGCAGACCGGTACGGGTGCGCTTGATGACGAAGGCAGCGATCAGGGCAATGGCAATGGCCAGATAAACCAAGAAGCTATAGCCAAACAAAAGCTCGCCCACCAAGCCCCAGTCCTTTGCAAAGGGAAGGGCCTTTTTGAAGCAGTTAGAGGTGGCGGAGAGGGCAAGATAGGGCATATCCGCGCCGGAGAGCTTGACCAGGGAGCCGCCGAAGAAATTGCCGAAGCCAACACCAAAGGTGGTCATGGCAAGGCCGGTAACATTTTGGTTTGCTCTCAAGGTTACCGTGAGGAAGCAGAACAGCAGGCCCATCAGCAAAGAGCCAATCAGGCAAAATGCTGTGGGAATCAGCACTGCCAGGAGGGGGTTGAGGGCATCGGCAGAGGGAAGGCTCTGCTCATAGAGGAAGGCACCGATAACGCCGCAGATGCCGCCCACATACATAACGCCGGGGATACCCAGGTTCATATTGCCGGATTTTTGGGTGACAATTTCACCGGTAGCACCATATAAAAGGGGCGTGCCCTGGGCAATGGCCCGGGGGAGGAAGGAAAGAATGGTTTCAAGCATACTTATTTCTCCTCCTTCCTGGATGCGCCGGTGAGGCTGAGCTTATAGTGGATAAAGAATTCGCCACCGATAATGAAGAAAAGGATGATACCGGTGAGAATGTCGCCAAAGGAGGCGTTGAGGCTGAAATCCGTGGCGATTTCTCCGGCGCCTCTTTGCAAAAACACCAAAAGCAGGCTGGTGAACACCATCCATATGGGATTGAACTTGCCCAGCCAGGACACCATAACAGCAGTAAAGCCTCTGCCGTCGACGATGTTGGAATTGAGGGTGTGGTTAGTGCCGCCAACCAGCAGCAGACCGGCCAGACCGCAGATGGCGCCGGAGAGCAGCATGGTGCGCATAATAACCTTTTCTACCTTGATGCCGATGTACCTTGCGGTGCGTTCGCTTTCGCCCACAACAGAAATTTCGTAGCCGTGCTTTGAGTAGTTGAGGTAGATATACATACCCACGGTCAAAAGGACAATGATCAGGATATTTAAGGCATATTTGTTGCCCATAATCTCAGGGAACCAACCGATTTTAGTGTTGGGATTGATAAGACCGATGCTGCCGGAGCCCTTGGGATTTTCCCAAACAACGGAGAAATAGGCCACCAGCTGAATGGCAACATAGTTCATCATCAGGGTAAACAGGGTTTCGTTGGTGCCGAACTTGGCCTTGAAGAAGGCGGGGATTGCGCCCCAAAGGGCGCCGGCGATAAGGCTGGTGACCACCATACAGGGAATGACCACCAGGTTGGGCTGGTCTTTCATAAGGATCATGCAGGCAGCAGATGCCAGTGCACCGGCAAGGGCCTGGCCTTCACCGCCAATGTTCCAAAAGCGCATTTTGAAGGCAGGGGTGAGGGCAAGGGAGATGCACAGCAGCATGGCGGTGTTCTGCAAAAGCACCATAAATTTTCGGTTGGAGCCGAAGGAACCGTCAATGATGGTGGCATAAACCTGAATGGGGTTTTCAGAGGTGACCAGGGTGGTAATCAGACCGCAGCAGATAAGGGCAAGGACAATGGATGCCGCCCGGATGCACCAGCCAAAGTACCAGGGCATATCGCTCCGTTTTACAATATGAAAAAGAGGCTCTTTTGTTTTATGCATTGTTGTTACCTCCAAGACGGGTCATCATCATACCCACGTCCCGTTTCTCGGCGCCTCTGCCGGGTACGATGCCGCTGACCTTGCCTGCGCACAGCACCAAAATGCGGTCGCAAAGCTCCAGCAGCACGTCCAGGTCCTCGCCGACATAAATAACTGCCACGCCCTTTTGCTTTTGTTGGTTGAGCAGGTCGTAAATGGTGTGGGAGGAGTTAATATCCAGGCCTCTGACGGCATAGGCAGTCAGCAGCACCTTGGGAGCAGAAGCAATTTCCCGGCCTACAAGCACCTTTTGCACATTGCCGCCGGAGAGCTTTCGCACCGGGGTTTCCAGACTGGGTGTTTTTACATCCAGCTCAGTTACCACCTTTTGGGCAAGAAGCTTGGGGCTTTTACGGTCGGTGAAAAAGCTTTTGCTGTTGCGGAAGGAGCGCAGCATCATATTATCGCTTAAGTCCATTCCGCCAACCAGACCCATACCCAGCCGGTCCTCCGGGACAAAGGAGAGGGTGATGCCTTTTTGGGCAATGGTCAGGGGGTCCTTACCCAAAAGCTCGTCCCGGGTACCGTCGTCTTCCACATAGCAAACGGAGCCACTTTCCACCGGCTGCAGGCCTGCAATGGCTTCCAAAAGCTCCTTTTGGCCGCTGCCGGAAATGCCGGCAATGCCAAGAATTTCACCACTCATAGCGGTAAAGGAAACATCTTGCAGTTTCAAAATGCCGTCGATGGAACGCACAGTCAGATCTTTGACCTCAATACGGGGCTGGGGATCAACGGGGTCAGGACGGGCGATGTTCAGCATAACAGGGTGGCCAACCATCATGTTGGTCATTTCCTGGGCGTTGGTCATTTTGGTGAGCATATCGCCTACAAATTGGCCGTGGCGGAGAACGGCAACCCGGTCAGACAGGTCTTCCACCTCGTGCATTTTGTGGGTGATGATAACGATGGCCTTGCCGGCGTCCCGCATATTGCGCAGCACCGCAAAGAGCTTGTCGGTTTCCTGGGGGGTGAGCACGGCGGTGGGCTCGTCCAAAATCAGGATGTCTGCGCCTCTAAAGAGCACCTTTACGATTTCAACGGTCTGCTTTTGGGAAACAGACATATCATAAATCTTCTGCTCCGGGTCTACCTCGAAGCCATAGGCATCGCAGATTTCCCGGATTTTCCTGGAGGCGGCCTTGAGATCCAGCTTGCCTTCCAGGCCCAGTATAATGTTTTCAGCAGCGGTGAGCACATCCACCAGCTTGAAATGCTGATGGATCATACCGATGCCATAGTTAAAGGCGTCCTTCGGTGAGCGAATAACCACCTTTTCGTCGTTTATAAAAATATCGCCCTCGTCGGGATAATAAATGCCGGAGAGCATATTCATAAGGGTGGTCTTGCCGCTGCCGTTTTCGCTCAGCAAGGCAAGGATTTCTCCTTTATAAATGTCCAGCCATACCCGGTCGTTGGCAAGAACGGGACCAAAGGACTTGGTGATATTTCGCATTTTTACAGCGGCTACTTGATTTTCCAAAGGCTTCATCCTCCAGTTATAAGCTGAGGGGAGTCGAACCACGACAGCCCCACAGCTGTTCTTTTATTTGTATTTTTCCTTATCTTCCTTGCTTTGCGTCAGCAAAGCGGCGTCATCTGCACAAAAATCCAAAGCAAAACTCCTTGCTGTGGGGTGCTGTGCAGTTTTGGCAGAGCTGTTTTTTGGCAAGATAAGAAAAATTCCGAAGGGAATACCCGTTGGTATTGTCAAGGAATTTTCCGCAATATTGGCGGAAAACAGCCTGTCAAAACCTATCGGGGCTCGACTCCCCTCAGCTTGAGAGCAGCAAAGGGCAACTCAGCGGCTTTTGCGGTCACTGGGCTGCCCTTTACAGCACTGTAGGGAAGCCCTGATAACAGGGCTTCCCTTAAAAATGCTTAAGCGTCGAGGTTGGTAATGCCGTCGATGAAGAAGTCGAAATAGGGAGCGGAGCGGTACTCGGATTCGTGGAAGTAGCCGTCAGCAATAGCTTCGGTCTCGGGAACGAAGTCGCCCATATCGTCAACGTCAGCGGTGTAGGTGGTGAGCTTCTCACCGTTAACAGTGAAGGTGTCGGTATCAAATACCTTCAGAGAGCCGTCCAGCAGAGCAGCCTTAACTTCGGCAAGCTTTGCAGCGGTGCCTTCAGCGGCAACAGCCTCGTTCAGGTCCTTCAGAGCAACGCCGCCGTTTTCCAGAGTGCCAACCCAGTCAGCAGCAATGGTCTCACCGTTCATAGCAGCCTTCATGGAGTAGGTCATGTAGGGAGCCCAGTTGATGTAGGAGGCGACAATGTAGGTGTCGGGGCAAGCATCCTTAGCAGAGCCGTTGTAGAACACAAAGGGAACGCCCTTGTTCTGGCACTCGGTGGGAGCGCCCATGGAGTCGGCATGCAGGGAGATGAGCTTGCAATCGTTGTTAATGAGCTTGATAGCGCCTTCCTGCTCCAGGGTGGGATCATACCAGGAGTTGGTGAAGGTTACATCCATGGTAGCGGTGGGGCAAACATAGCGAACGCCCAGGAAGAAGGAGGTCATACCGGAGATAACTTCTGCGTAGGGGAATGCGCCGATGTAGCCAACCTTGGCTTCCTCAGCAGTGAACTCGCCGGCAGCGATCATCTCGTTGAGCTTCAGACCGGCAGCAACGCCACCCAGGAAACGTCCTTCGTAGATGGAAGCGAAAGCGTTGTGGTAGTTAGCAACGTTAGCGGTGTGAGCCTGGGTACCGGTAGCGTGGCAGAACTGAACATCGGGGAACTCTCTGGCAGCCTGGAGCATATAGGGCTCGTGGCCGAAGGAGTCGGCGAAGATGTAGGTGCAGCCTTCGTCAACCAGCTCAGCAGCGGCATCGTAGCAAGCCTCGGACTCGGGGATGTTGACCTTGATCACATACTCAACGCCGAGAGCCTCGCAGGCTTCCTTGGCAGCGTTCAGGAAGTTCAGGTCGTAGGTGGAGTTTTCATCGTGCAGGAAAATGAAACCAGCTTTGAACTTGGGGGTCTCGTCACCGGCAGTCTCGCCGCCGCAAGCAGCAAAAGACAGAACCATGACCAGAGTCAGAAGAAGTGCGATAATCTTTTTCATTCTTTTCTCTCCTAAATTATTTTTATCAAAACCCGCTGGGGGTAAAGATACATATTCATTGGCCGAAAAACAAAAAACCGATAAAGGCACAAAGTGGCCCTATCGGCGCGATTAACTCTGCCCATAAGCATATGGGGCAGCGCGGTCGATAGTCCGGTCATTTACGGCGTCCGGGCAGAAACTTCAAATCCATATTATTTGTGATGTATCGAGCATTTTTGCGATATTTCGTTGGGGTTATACATATGTATTAAGATTACCAGTAAAACCGCCAAATGTCAATTGAGAAATTTGCGGATTAAATGATATTTTTTTGTTATAATTTAAGCATATTGCACATAAGGGCGGTTTTTGGGGAATTTATGGGGATAAAAAGGAAAAGGTATCTTTATATTTTGAAGCAGATGAAAATAAACAGAACCCTCTTGACCAAAGAGGGTTCTGTGAAGGGTCATTTTTGAGAAAGTTCGGCCAGCAACTCTTTTGCGCCGGACACCAGCGTTTCGGCGACGGAGGAGTGATAGGAGGTGGTATTGGCCTCGTAGCCGCCCTCATCGTAGGCATCCTTGGTGGGGAAATAGCCTACATAGCCATTGGTGACACAGCAGGGCAGAATCAGCTTCCAACCCTCGGCAGTCTTGGTTTGACGGCCAATGTCAGTGAAGGGCTCGCCGGGGAATCCCACAAAGGCCACGTCGCCAATCCGCAGACCGGTCAGATTTAATTCAAAGAAGTCAGGCCCGTTTTCCAAGCGGCAAAGACGGTCGGCCTTGGCAATTTCGGTAGTTAGCTGCATAGCCTCGAAGGGAATCTCGTCGTCACGGCCTTCATCATGAAGCTTTTTGAATAAATGGGCCTGCTCCATATCGTCATCTGGGGTAGGCTTGTTGGACTTGACCTGAACCACCTTGTGGAGAATGCTCAGCTTGTCCACATCGATGTATTCTACCTTATCAAATACCTGCAGGATAGTGCCGGCCAGCGCCCGGCCTACAAAACGGGCCATACCGGGGCTCTTCATTTCGTTGTCGAAGCTGATTTCGGTATCGTTCATATCGCCGCCCTGGGGGTGGACATTGGTGCTGCCCACATCGCCCTGACAGCCAGGGAAGTAGATGGCTTTTACACCGTCCAGCGCCTTGGCGATGGTTGTGCGTACCCAGCCGGGAAAATCGGAGCTCACCAGCTCACCGCCGATGCAGTCCACATGAACACCGTAGTTGTACAGCACGATGGTCTGTCCGTTTTCCTGGTCAAACCGCAGCACGTTCACCCGCTGATCCAGTGTGCCGATGGGGTGGTCGATGTTGGGGTCGTTAATGGGCGGGCAGGTAAGGGAGGAGCCGTCCTTCATCTTATAGCGACGGATATAAGCCACGCGTTCGGGAGCGTAGCCGTAGATAAAGCCCATCCTGGCAGGCGTAAGATCATTAATGGCCAAAACAGCCACATCTCTCAGCCGGTTTTCTACGAAGTCTGCGTATTTGTAAACAGGCTCTTCCGGTTGCTCAAAGCCGAAGCCGGGAAACACGGAAGGACCGGTGTGGGTGTGGGTGCAGGTCAGATATACATTCTCCATAGGGATACCGGCAGCTTCAGCAATGGCGGCGCGGTAACGGGGGAACTGCTCACCAAAACCGATGTGGTCACAGCTTGCCATAACCACGGTGGTGTCGCCAACCTGCAACGCCAATGCAGATACCAGCATATCGTCTAAAAATCCTTTAGCAAATCGGGGGACATAGTAGCCTTCAATACCGATCCCAAGGGGAGGATTGATGTTTACCTGCGCATAACCGACGTGTAGTTTTCCCATATAGATATCTCCTTAAAACTGGCAAAGCTCGCCGGCAAGCATAACCTGCTGGACATTGAATTTATCATCCACAAACACAAGGTCTGCGATTTTTCCAACCTCGACAGAGCCGATTTCATCGTCCATACCAATGGCCTTGGCCGGATTCAAAGAAGCCATAACAAAGGCTTGCGCAATGCCGCAATTTGTATGGGTCATAATGTTTCGGCAGGCAAGCTCCATGGTGATTTTGCTGCCGGCGATGCCGCCGTTGTGGTCAAAGTTTAAATCCTTAACATGGGCAAGATGGGGCGGAACAGGATTATTATGTACGGTGCTGTCGGTAATCAGCACCACCCGGTGCAGGCCCTTGGTGTGGAGCAGCAGCTGCTGCATTTGGGGATGCACGTGGATTCCACAGGAATCGCTGATTAGTTCGGCAAACATATCCGGCTGCCGGAAGCAGTATTCATCAGGACCGTAGGCCCGTGTGCCGCCGGGGACAGGCAGCCTGCCGGTGGCATTCATGGTATGGGTCATCAGAGTGGGGCGGTATTTGCCCAGACTGCCGATCTGCATAGGTGTGGCTTCGCTGTGGCCAACGGCAAACACCACATCGGGATTGACCTTGCGGGCGTATTCCAGAAACGGCAGCAGATATGGCAGTTCCGGGGCGATGGTCCAAACCTTTACATCTGTGCCGCAGGCATCCACCAGAGCGGTGATGGTTTCTGCATCTATGCCGTTTCGCCAGGGGTTTATGTCAGCGTGGGAGCCATAGATGGGATTGGTGAAAGGTCCTTCCATGTAAATGCCCTTGATGACAGGTTCGGTTTTCATTGCTTCTTTGATTCTGCTGATGACATCCAGCAGCGTCTGTTTGTCCATATGATAGTCCGGCGTGCCTAAAATTGTTGTGGTGCCATGCCGAAGGAAAAACTGCGCTGCTTTTTCCGGCTCCCAGCAAGTGGAGTAGCCGTTGCCACCGTGAACATGCAGATCCACAAAGCCGGGGCCTACATAAGCGCCCTGGGCATCAATGCAGTGGGCATCGGCAGGAACACAGATATCCCGGCAGCTGCCGATTTGCGTAATTCTGCCGTTTTCAATAATAATCACACCGTCCCACAAGATGCCGTTTTCCAGCACCACTTGGGCGTTTTGAATAACCGTTATCTTATGCATATATCCTGCTCCTTTAGTAGCATATTATTAATGACAGTATACTAACAGTATACTGTCATTAATATGCAAAGTCAAGCAAGACCAAAGGCTTCTGGCTCTACCAAAACTGCCTTTACAATGCAATCACTTTTGCTTGCTTGCTTTGTGTATTCCAAAACGGCGCAACTTTTCCTGATTTTCACGCACGTCGGTTTTCCGGATTCTACCGGTTCCTTTCCCCCAGTTGACAATCATGCTTCCGTGCTGTGTTACAGCCTTATAAGCGCGGGCGCACCAGGCAGCAGGCAAAAGCAGCGGTTTTCCCTTGCACCAAGGGAATCGGTCTTCCAATTCTGCTCTGGGATAAAAGGCTTTTTTTATGAGCGCCGAAAACCGGTTGCCGCCGGGAGATAGACTCATAGCATTAAGCATAGCCCGGTCTGTGGTTCCATGGCTGCCGCTGGTGAGGATATACTGGCCCAACTCTTCCAGCAGTGGTGTCATAGGCAGATCACCAAACCAAGCATCTGCCAACTGTTCAATGTTTTGTGCAAAATCCAGAAGGCCAAAACGCTTTAGTTCTGCTTCCACAAAGGTTCTGTCCGCTTTCGGCTTTCGCAAATGGCGGTTGACCCACACATCCAGCACAAACCGCATACCAACACCGCCGGCCACAAAATGATTGGCCAAGTGACAGATGGTGTTCAGATAAAAGCCTTCCTCTGTCAGCTCCATGGCGCTGCCGGCAGCTTCTTTTGCATACTGCCAACCGGGGTTGATGCCAGTACCGATGGGGGTGGCGTGATGCAGCAGGTTGGGGTGGAATTCCACCGAAACACCGCCGGGGAAGGTATAATTGCGGTGGTTGCCGTCTCCGGGCGCAGCTTTGCCGCCCAGCTCCTTGGCAATGCCGTCGATTCTGCCAAAATCCGCAGCGTACACAAGGACGTCCATATCGCACATGGTCCGCAGGGCCGGTACCGGATAATCGGCTTTCAGAACAGCTCCCTTAAGGAAAATGTGCTTTATGTCAGCTTCCACCAATGCAGTCTGCAGCTGCTTTTTAAGATGCTCCTGCTGCGCGTCCCGGAAGATCGCCTGCATATAATAGCTGCTCATCGCTTGCCCTACCTTTTCGGGTAGAGGATAATTGCTTTTTTGCAGACCATCATAGGCCATTGCGCTTAGACTGTGCCTGCCGGTTAGCTTCATAAACTTATTCCAATCCGGCTCAGCCCCGTGGACAACCGGCATATCGCAAATAGATGCCTTGATCGCGCGAATAAGAAGTGCTTGCTCTATTGTCATTAGAATTTTCTCCAGACCATCTTGTTTACCACACTGGTGTATGATCACCTTGGTGGATACATTTTCTTCCACATATTTGGGCACGAAGATGCCCTTGTTTGAGGCTGCAGGCCATGTGCCAAAAAGAGAGCCGGTTTGGATTAGGCTGCGTCAATTAATTTCTCTTTACCGCGTTAATACATTTCTTAACAAACATTTTGACATCATCCTTGTAAAAGATCAAATTCACAATTATAAGAACCGCAAAGATAATTATGGCCACTATAACTGCATAAATAATCCAATTAATGAAATTCGTCACTTCAAAAGAAAGCAAGCTACATAAGCCGGCGCCTAAAAGTGCGCCGCCAAGATTTAAGGCGGTTCGCAGATAAAACTGGCTTTGCCGTTGTTCTGTAATGTTCTTGGCGCAATATCGGACAAGCGTGCAGGTTCTGAACAGCATAGCAACAAGATTGCCTATCGCAAGGCCGACGATACCAAATTGGAAAACAAGGCACATGGATATCACGATATTTATACCCGCTTCCACATAGGCGCCTATTTTGATCTGCTTAAAGTGGCCTGCGTTGGTAATCATATAATTATACGGCAAGCGCATACAATAGGTCATTTCGCCCAAAATGAGCAAAATAGCAAAAAGTGGCCTTATATAATTGCCTTCATTAACATTTTGCGTATATATGGTAACAAACGGAATAATCAAAACAGCCGCAATGGCATAAAAGCCGATTGTAACAAAGGTATTTACAAATTCATATAGGCTGAATACTTTTTTAAAGGATTCCTTTTCGTTTCTGACATAGATATCTCCGAGGCCGGGAACAAATCCCGAAGAAATGCCCGTAATGATTGATGAAAGGCTTGTTGTAACAAGGGCGTATACCGAGTATACCGAAACCTCTATCATCGTCAAAAACAAAGTCATAATAACATAGGCCGTTTTTGTATGTACATAAAGCGCAATACACTGCCCCAGATTATCCCAACGCTGTGAAAGCGCCGCATAATTTTTTTTCACCTTGGAATCGATTTTAAATAACCACTTTCCATAGCGATTGATCACTAAAGGCTTTATGATAAATACCAGTGCGCTTACGAATTTAATGGCGTGTATACCTGCGCCCAAATGTATCATAACGGCAATCACAACGGCGTTTAGAACAATCGTAAGGATTTGAAGCCCTGTGCCCACATATGCCTTTTGGGCGGCATTGAAAAGGATATTATAAGAAATACCGAAATAATACTGCCCAAATGTGCTGATACCAATAATCAGAACAAGGGAAAAATTATAGAAGAAATCATAGCTGTTTTTTCCAATATACGGAAAAACGCAAGCCAAAATCAGGCAATAAACAATGAATATTAGCGCTATTTTCTTAAAAAAGGCATCGGCGGCGTTGAATACACCGCTGATTCCCTGTCGATTGTTATCAGCCAATGGCTTATACAGTGCCGTTTTTGCCACACTGGAAAAGCCTGTTTCAAGAAGTGCAATAAATCCTATAAACTGAGAGATTGAGGTTACGGTTCCATTAACAACTGAGCCGAACGCCTCGAGCATCAATTTGGGTACGATAAAACCGCATATTGCCGTCACCAGTTGAAGCACCAACTGAGACGATAGATTTAGCATGGCTTTTTTACTACGATTCATTATCCGATAACATCCTTAATCTTTTCGTAATCTCGCTCGTCAATGTCAAGCTCAAACTTAAGCCAAAATTTTCTTTCTTCCTCAGGGGGGAAATTCATATATTCCTTATAGTATCTTCTGAGGTAAAAATCCCATTGCTCGGGGATAGGCACCTCTATATCACAATAGGGTTTCCACTGCGGTGTGCCAAAGACACTTTTTGCAAATATATTTTTTTCGCCGTTGTGTCCGCAAGTATGCATAGCATACGCAAATTTTTCAAAAGGATAACGGTTTACGATTTTATAAAATTGCTTTTTAAGCTGCTTTTTGCTAAAGGGGGAGCAAAAGATCTCTATCATCCTGCCGATCAGATTCTTAATGGGCGTAGGATGCGCAATGTTATACCGCATATGCTTGTAGTAAAGGAAAACCCGCTGCTTCTTCATCAGCTTGCGGCAAATGGCAAGTCTTTGCTCTTCGCTATCGGGAAGGCCCATAATGGGAAACAGATCGATGTGTAATGTATCCGACGAGGTGTGAGGCATCGCAACACGGGGAAACAAATTTTTATAGTTCTTGTTTTCCTCCAAATCATCGATGCAAAAGCGGTCCGAAAGCTCATTTTTAAGGCATTGCTTGGCCTTGTCTATCATGGAAAGGGGGATCATAATATCCATATCGGTATCCCATGGAATCGGCCCACTGTGACGAATGGTTCCAAGTACACTTCCGCCGCACATAAAAAAGGTAATATGATTTCGTTTAAATATTTCTACAGTTTCTTTCAGCATCTCGTTTTCGATTGCCTGAATTTGTTGTATATTAATTTTCATCATAATTCTTTCGCCTCACAGAAGTGTTGTTAAAAGCGCAACTAAGCAATAACGCATCAAATAAATCTTAACTTTATCTTTAAAGCCAAGAGCGGAAATATCTGCGTTTTTAAGGACGGTTTTCGACATTTCGTGCTGCAAGATCTCCTTGATGGTTTTGTTTAAGGTCTTTTTGTCATAACCGCTTTTCGCTGCGCACTCAGCAACCACGCTGAAGACAAGATATGACATATAAAGAGGCAACTGCTTGTGGTAATCGGCGTTTTCGATTTTGGAAAGGCAGTCATACAATTTGCAAACATTCCGGAATCGTTGCGGATTGAATTTGCGAATCATAGAGTCATCGCCCTGAATGTAGTGATACGCCGCTGAATGTACAATAGAAATCGAGTTTGCCTGCATTACACTGTATGAGGTGATCGCAGTATCCTCACCGATGTTGAGGGTATCAGGAATAAGCGGAAATGTCTTTTCAAGAATTTCGCGCTTAAAAACCTTTACCACGACCCCCGGGATCAAACCAAATTTTATAAAGCCGGAATAGGTCAGCATTTTGGGAATGACCTTTGTATCCAGGGCTTCCTTGTGGTAAAAACCCTCGGGGAACATATTGTAAACATGGGAAGATGCATTTGGATAGTCAATAATAATACCGGCAACCGCAATATCCGAATCGTCCCGCTCTGCGGCTCCCATCAAATCCGAATACATGGCATTGTCTATATAGTCGTCACAATCCACAAAGCCGATATATTTGCCCTTGGCCACCGCAAGGCCGCTCTTTCGTGCCGCAACAAGTCCGGCGTTATCCTTATGAAAAACAACTACGCGGCTGTCCTTTTGTTCATAGTCGTGGCAAATGGTAAGCGAACCATCTGTGCTTCCGTCATCGACCAAGACGAGCTCAAAATCGGTATAATTTTGAGACAAAATGCTGTCAATGCATTTTGCTAAAAACGCCTCGCCGTTATAAATCGGCACAATAATGCTCAAGCTTGGCATATTTCTCCCTCCGCAGGCATATATGTGGCAAACATAGCAATACAAATGCAGCACCAAAGCTGCTGAAAATGGAAGGCACTCAAAAACATAAAGCCTGCAAGACAAACCAAAATTGGCATCTTTGACCTTTGCTTATGCTTTATGCCATCCTTATTTGAAAGATATTGGAAGCAATAGCCCATAAAAGCAAACCACACCGCTGATCCCAAAATGCCAAAACGGTAAAGGAAATCAATATAAGTATTATGCGCAGCCTTGTTCAACGCAAGCGCATTAAAGCCCTCACCAATAAGCATACACTTGATATCGCCAAAAATGTGCTCCCAATACTCTGCCCACAAGTCAAGTCGACCGGTGGTCAGAGCGTTAGCCGAATCCGCCTTATTGAATCGCGCAATAACAAGATTCAGCACCTCAATTTCAGCAAAGTTCTGCACAATCACAATGCCCAAGAACAAACAACCTATGAACACAAGGTTACGAACTGTATGACGGCTTGTCTTTAAAATATAGAAAATTAAGATGGCGGCCAACAATATCACATAGCTTTTACTATAGGTAAAAAAGCCGATAATGATCAGGAATGCCACAATCAGCGCCGTTTTCATAGACAGCTTCTTGTTGGTAAACAAAATACTTGCGATTAGTATACAGTCGATCAGTGCAAAAAAATTGGGGTCATAGCTGAGGCCCGAATATCTTTGAATACTTCCGCTCACCTCAATGCCTTCAATAAAAAGATAGTTTTGATCTTCACCAAACACGCGTAGTATGGACGGTATTTGGTTTTTGAAAAGCCCTAGCAATGAAGAAATAATAAAGCCCCATGTGTAACAGGTCAAAACGCTTCTATAGGTGCTTCTGTCAGTATTTTGGCATACAAAAATAACAAGCAACAGTAAGATTGGATAAATCAGATAGCCCAACTTGATGCCAACTGTCTTATCTGCAAACAGCACGCAGAACATCAACATAATGGCAGCAACAAAAATACTTGGCCTTAAGCGTTTCTTCAAAATGATACTAAGAATGTAGGCAACCGCCAAAAAGATATAAAGATTGATATTACCATAGGAAAGAATATAAGAGAGCGGCGAAAATAAAAATAGGAGGCAGGTGGCTGTTTGCATATCTGCAAACAGCAGCAGCACACATATAAAAGCAACGCAAGCAAGGATGAGAAACGGTGCTTCTATGATATGACTAAACACAATGGCAGCCATTGTGGCAAGTGAACATATCCAGATTCTTTTACTTGGCATTTTGGGTTCATCACTTCCCTTTTATTTGTTCAACATATCGCAAAATTGACGAATTGGAATGGCATTATTACACGCCTTCATGCTGAGATCGGCGCGCTTATCACGAAGGATGTGCGGGGTGCTTAATAGCCTTTTCAGCGCTTCATAGATTCCCTCGTCCGAGTTTTCACAAACCCATCCACAATTATGGAATCCTAAGGTCTCCTCAGCTGCAACTGTTTTAGTAGAAAGCACAGGCACATTTAAAGACCTGGCCTCATCAATAACCAAGCCCGCCGCCTCATTTCTTGAGGGGAGTAAGAACAGGTCGGCGTTTTTCAAGTGTCTATAGGGATTATTATCATAACCGTGCAGAAATATGGTATCCGACAACCCGTTTTCATTTACGTAGGCGCATAGCTCTTCAAAGTTTCCACCGCCGCCTATGACATGATATGTGAATCGGAAGCCGTCTTCTTTCAGCTTTTTGCAGGCACCCAAAGCGCGATCTACGCCCTTTTCGTGGCTGATACGAGCAATTGTTACAATATTTGTCTTGCTTTCATCGTAGAATACAGTATCAACATCTGCCTTTTCCTTGACCTCGGCATAGTTGCAAAAATTATTTACAATAAATACTTTTTCTTTAAGATCGGGTAGAACTTTAATAAACTGCTCATAGTTTGATTGGTTGGGCACCAATATTTTATCCAGTTTTCGATAAACCGAGCGGTTATATTCATTGTCAATCCCGCTTTGTACATAATCGCAATGGATATAAGCGATTTTTTGCCCGGC
Source organism: Faecousia sp. (assembly GCA_045585915.1). GTDB lineage: Bacteria > Bacillota > Clostridia > Oscillospirales > Oscillospiraceae > Faecousia. The sequence goes on from JAZMZJ010000043.1 coordinate 39,987, forward strand.
ATCGACCTTTTCCAAAATCAGCTCGTTGCAGCCTGAATAAAAAACTCCCGAAACTGCACTCTGCATACTCGAAACAGCATAATCATATGTTCCCAAATATTTTTGATGCTTTAGCATGCACTTATACATTGTACCGTTTCCCAAAAGGCGCATGATTATATAATAAAAGGTTCGGGTAAAAAAGGTGGGCAAGTGCTTTTTTGCTTCGGCATTGGACATGCCGAGCGTGCGATATGCAGCATCAGGCTGTATCACATGAATATTTGAGGGAATATGTTTTAGGTATTCGCCTGCTGTATGAAAAATGCAAAGTGTAATGTCAAATATATCATTCAGCTCTATGAGCGTGTTCAGCGTATTCTTCTGTATGCCGCCGATCTTCATATTATCAATTACAAATAAAAGCTTTTTCTTCTGCATAAGTTATTGTTCTCCGTTGCGATACTTGATGACTTTTGCAGGGTTTCCTCCCACAATAGCGTATTCGGGCACGTCCTTTGTTACGACTGCGCCAGCACCGACAATGGCACCGTTTCCCACATGAACACCCGGCAGGAAAATAACATGGCCGCCAATCCAAACATCATCGCCGATCACAATGGGCTTCTCATCCAAATATCCCTGCTCACACATCGGAATATCCAAGCGATCAAAAGCATGATTACGACTGTAAAACGTGCAGTAAGGGCCCATCATAACGTTGTTGCCAATTTCAATGGTTCCCGTAAGGCTTGAACCGACTCCGATTCCGGAGTTGTCACCTAATGAAACATGAGAGGAAAAAACTGCACCTCGTTCAATATTCACATTCTTTCCGCACTTTTTAAGAATGAGCTTACCGCAAAGTTTTCGCAACCACTTAGCCACCCCACCAAACAATTGGTACGAAATAGGCAAGTGCTTTGCAATCAAGGCATATATTATCTTTCCAATAGCAATTTTTACTTTTCTCATTTTAGCTCTCCAAAGCTTACAAACTCAAAGCCATTTGCTCTATATTTTTCATATACTTCCTTGGAGGAAACAAACGCATATTCCTGCATACGCTCAGTAGAAATATTTCCAAAATAAGGATGCTCTGCTGCCGTTGCGGGGTGGAACACCACTTCAATGTACTGCCGGCCGTCTTTTTTCAGGGCGTTCATTAAAACATCTCCCTGGGTTTTCCCGGTGCGCTTAAAGCTTACAACTCTTGCTGTAGGCATTTTAAAGGTTCTTCTAATCTTATGAAACCAAATTTCAAAAAAGTATTTTACCAAAAGCTCGCGGATCTCACCCTTAATACCCAAATGGTCTTTATCAAAATAAACCCTTTGGAAGGTTCGCGTGGCACGAATTCCGTGCCGCTTAGCGACCTTGGCAAACACGCCAAAAGCCTTTGTGTGAAGCGATGAGTTTTCATGCGTGTTCCAATAATCTGCTTTACCGCAAGTCTGCTCAAAAAGCGCGTACTGCGCCTCAAGCTCCCGCTCAAGGTCAGCGGGAGATATCTGTTTTTGGCTGTAACGCTTCTTGAATTTTCCAATTGGCCAAAAATTGCCGTTTTCGTCCACGAGCGTAGGAATGTCCATCGGATCGCTCACAGGCTTTCCTGTGGTCACATTCCAGTGCACCCCCAGCGAAATATGTGGGTATCTTGCGCGCAGATCTTTGGCGTCAGGCAATGCCTCCATATTGGTCATAACATTGGTGGTGGTGATAATGCCGTTTTCTATGCCGGCATCAATCGCTCTGTCCACAATGTCGCACATACCGTAATCGTCGGCGGTTACAATTAATTTTTGCATTTTTGCCTCACAAATTCTTATATTCTTTATAGCCCCTCTTCATAAGCCCAATAATATCCCAAAAGCCAAATTCTTGATTCAGCGATCGCATTTTATATGCATAATAATATACCAAAATGTGCTTGAGAATCGGGAATGCGTTGGCAACAAGGATTCCCTTATCCACAAAATATTTTTCGGTATACCCACGGAACCAGGAGGATTCCTCCTGCTTCACTTTGGCAATAACGGTTGGACAGTAATACATTTTCAGTCCTTTTCTCAAAGCCTCCCGGATGAAGAGAGAATCCTCTCCCGAGGAATACCTGGCCCCACCCCCATAAAGGTGGGAGAATGAAAGCCTGGCTTTTTCAAACGCGGCTCTTCTCACCGCAATTCTTGCGGCACCGTATCTCATGGAATTCCAAAAACGAATTCGTTTGAATTTCGCTCCCGCTTTTCTGCCCTTTTTTAATCGATTCAGGTAGGTGAGATTGAAGGCAATAATATCGGCCTTCGGTTTTTGCCTGAAGGCTTCCAAAATTTTCTCCTCATACCCGTCCTCATATATCATATCTTCATCGGCACACAACAAATATTCGCCTGTAGCAAATATAAGCGCCTTATTTCGGTTTTTGCCCACCCCGCGGTCGTGGGTGGTGATCAACTTTGCCATATGGCCATTTGTTTGCGGATACTCGGTATACTTAAACGCATCCGCCTGATTTGCCAAAATTGCATCGGTTTGCAAATTCATCTGCGTATATAAGCTATCATCCGTTTGCTTCATGCAAGCAACTAACACTTCAACTCTGCTCATATTTACCTCTGCAGCTTCTTTTGATTCATTTCTTTTTCGAGATACGCCGTGTAATTCTTTTCAGTATCCCAAATCATCGCGTGGGATTGATACATTGCTTTTGTTTCCTCGTTTGGCATCTGCATATAGGATTTTCCGTATCTCAATGTTAAATAATCCTCAACCCGGCATGGTACAGCAAGCTCCACTTGTTCAAAGGGAACATATCTTTGCGATGCAAAATCAGCGGCTGGATAAAAAGAATTGGAAAACTTAGCACGCCCAAACAGGTGGGTCAGCGTGTCGGTCTTTTTGCCATTGTATCTTCTCACCATATGCAGCAAAAGCTTTTTAATAGGTCCGACCACTAATATCTTGGAAATAAAAAGTTGTATTTTTTTTACCGCGCCCTTAGCTTTGTAGCTTGTTTTGGCACAAGCCTTGGCTTTGAGCATTCCTGCGGCATAATATTGAATTTTTCTTCCAATGTTACTTTTAGCAGCATAATTGAGGCACATAATATCCACAAAAATCCCCTGATGGGAAGCGGGATTGTTGCCCGAGACTGCAGCTATGCAGGTGGTCCCGTTCATTCTGATCTTGGAGAAGAAATATGGCAGCTCAGCCGAATCCTCTCTTTGAAAATAATAGGTTTCGGTATCCAAATCTTTTTCGCAGCAAGCGATAAACTTTTGATAGTTTTCATAATCCATGAAGATATCCAAATCGTCATCCCACGGAATGAATCCGCCGTGCCGCATAGCCCCCAAAGCCGAACCGCCCATAAGAAAATAGGTTATATCATGTTCCTTGCAAAAGGAATCTATGTAAACCATAATTTCCAGGATCTTGTCCTGAAGCTTTAAAATGCCGTATGTATCCTCTAAACCGTTTCTGACATAGACGTACTGATTCATTTGATGCACTTATCCCTCAAAATTGTTGATGAAATACCGTCCGTATGATCAAGATACACCACATCGCAGCCGAGTGTTTTAAACTGCTTTTCATATTCAATCCAAGCGGGCGTACCCTGCCAATCGCTGCCGACAAAAACCACATCACAGCCATACTTCTTTACGGCGGAGAACTTGTCCATATCTTCTTGGCTGACAATCCGGTCAACATATTTGATTGCACCAACAATCTCCATACGATCCTTATGATTTATGACCGGATATTTATTCTTTCTGGCAAAGCAAAGCTCATCGGTCGTCACGCCGACCACCAAGCATTCGCATTGCTCTTTTGCCCTTCGCAAAATATTCAAATGACCGACGTGGAACATATCGAATACACCGGTGGTATAGCCGATTTTATATTTTTTCATCCATCAATTCCCCTTTTGCGGATTTCTCCGCTTTTTGCATTTTGGCAAGAATATCATCTTTCGAAGAAAAATAGTTTTACACACGCAATAGGTGCGCTGAAAAACGCTCTAAACATATACCCCACAAAAGGCAAAATTCGTTTCCTTCTCACCTCGGCAAATGCAAGAACAGCGTAATGTCTGGCTTTTATATACCCTACAGTTCCAGAATCAAGCATGGAGAAGTACTGTTTTTTGTAGTCAAAAAGAGCATTCTCGCCTTTTATTTTGCCATCGCCACTCGATAGTCCGCCTTCACCGGTATGTACATACGCTTTGACGTGGCAGCCGGGCAGATACCCAAATGCTCCGCCACCATTAATGGCTCTGTGCATTAAATAGAACTCGTCTCCAACATTTATCGGAGGGAATCCGCCAATCTTGGTCAGGTATTCTTTTTTGAACATCATCGTGTCCGTTCCGGTTATGTGATATTTCAGATGATACTTTGTTAATGCCGGAACAGATGTGTCTTTTATGTAGGAGCGAATGCGTTTGTCCATTTCCTTATCATTCTCGCTATAGAGAATTAAATCTGTTATTGAGTAATCATATTTACCGTTCTCCATAAATTCCGTTTGTTTTTTTATTTTTTCCGGTAAATATATATCGTCATCATCCAAAAAAGTTATGTATTCGCCATTTGCAGCGTTAATTCCGATGTTTCGTGTTTCTGCAGAACCCTGATTGGTATCATTGGCAATATAAATCAGCGGAATGTTGGGAAAGTTCTCTCGAAATGTATTTGCAATTTCCGAAACCTTCTTGTTCCATTGTGCATCTGCGTTATCATCAACAAGCACGATTTCCATGCTGGGATAATTTTGCAAACCCAAAGAATCAAGGGCTTTTTTCAAGTCTCTATCTCGTTTATAGGTGGCGACAACAATGCTAACCAACTTCATTTTGTCATTACCTCCTGTTCATCTTTTATTGCATCCTGCTTTTTCATCTCTCCGGTGCCGCCTTCCACCACGCCGTCGGATTTCAGCACGGAGGTAATGGTACCGAAGAAGCACTTACAGTCGAACAGGAAACTCATTTTTTTCACATATTCACCGTCCAGCCTGGCTTTGACAGGGATCTCCAGCTCGTCA
>JAZMZJ010000044.1:0-2901 GCA_045585915.1 Faecousia sp.
TTCCTATCCGGATTCTTTGCGGTGGCTATCATTTTGGCGCTGGGCTTTATGGGCTGCATGGTGCAGTCAAATTCCATCGGTTCTACCATTGAAACTGCCTTTGGTATTCCCTCCTGGGTTGCCGGCGTCGTGCTGGTGATCATATGTGCGGTTATTTTCCTGGGCGGCGTGCAGCGTCTTGCATCTGTATGCGAAAAGCTGGTTCCCGTTATGGCGGCTCTGTTCCTTATGGGCGGCGTGGTGATACTTATTGCCCGTGATAAGTATCTGCCTGAAACATTCGGGATGATATTCTCCTACGCATTTAAGCCACAGGCTATTATAGGCGGCGCATTTGGTATGGCCATCAAGGAGGTGGTTTCACAGGGCGCAAAGCGAGGCCTCTTCTCAAACGAAGCAGGTATGGGTTCTACTCCCCATGCCCATGCCCAGGCTAATGTAGCTTGTCCTCATGATCAGGGCGTTGTGGCGATGATAGGCGTATTTCTTGACACATTTGTGGTGCTGACTCTGAATGCACTGGTAATTATTTCTACATTGTATACTGCCGATGGCCCTCTGCATGAATGCGGTGCGGCGGCGGCCAGCGAGGTTATCAATAAAACAAACCTTGCGCAGACTGCTTTCGGTACTGTATTTGGCGAGAACCTGGGCGCCGCTTTTGTGGCGATTGCGCTGTTCTTCTTTGCCTTCTCTACCATCTTGAGCTGGAACATGTTTGGCAAAGTTAATGCTGCATATCTGTTTGGCAAGAAGGCGGTTCCTGTTTATACCGTAGCCGCATTGATATTCGTATTTATTGGTACAATGGTTTCAAACGACCTGGTTTGGGAGCTTACGGATGCGTTCAATTACTTGATGGTACTTCCCAATGCTCTTGCGCTGTTTGCATTGACAGGAATAGTGGTAAAAATTTCAAAAAAAGAATAATAGCAGTATGACACTGTAAACAGGAAAAAGAGAGAAGCCTCAGCTTCTCTCTTTTGCTGTAATGCACCTATGTCGGCTGGGACTATCCATATGCCGGGTAAATTCACATTTGGGGAATAGTCTGCTATAATAAAATCAGAGTTTAATATAAGCCGATTGCCTGCAAAAGGGGCAGAGGGAGATTATTATGCCGCTGCATATCGTGAGAAACGACATAACCAAAATGAAAGTAGATGCCATAGTCAACGCTGCAAACAACACCCTGCTGGGCGGCGGTGGCGTGGATGGCTGCATACACAGGGCCGCAGGGCCTGAACTGCTGGAGGAATGCAGCAAGCTTGGCGGCTGCCCTACAGGCGGCGCAAAGATCACCGGGGCAGGAAGACTGCCATGCAAATACGTTATCCACGCGGTGGGTCCCCGCTGGATGGGCGGAAACTGCGGCGAAAGGGAAAACCTTATCTCATGCTATGAGACCTCATTAAAGCTTGCCAAAGAAAAGGACTGTGAAACTGTGGCATTTCCGCTTATTTCTTCCGGAATATTCGGCTATCCCAAGGATCAGGCGCTGAGGGTGGCCGTGGAGACTATCAGCACATTCCTCATGGAAAATGACATGACAGTGTTTATTGTCATATTCGATAAGGCTGCCTATCAGATCAGCAGCAAGGTGTTTGCGGATATAGAGGAATACATTGACGACAGATACGTCGATGAGCATGTGGATGAGCGCAGCGAGCACAGGCGGGCGGATCAATTAAAGCTTGGGAAGCTGTGGGCGAAAAACTCATATGATGCCTGTGCCGCACCCCCTGTTTACAGTATGCCCATGGCATCCATGGCGGAGGAAGCAGTAAAGCCCATTTCGCTGGATGACGCGCTTAAGCAGCTGGATGAAAGCTTTTCCGAGATGCTGCTTAGAAAGATCGATGAGGCGGGTATGACGGATGCCCAGTGCTACAAAAAGGCCAACATTGACCGCAAGCTGTTTTCCAAAATACGCTCGGATAAGCTGTATAAGCCCAGCAAGCCCACAGCCATTGCCTTTGCAATAGCGCTGGAACTGAGCCTTGAGGAAACCAAGGACATGCTGCAAAAGGCGGGCTTTGCCCTGTCCCGGTCAAATAAGTTTGACATTATAATAGAATATTTCATAGAAAACAAAAACTACGACATATTCCGGATAAACGAGGCGCTGTTCGCATTTGATCAAAACCTCCTGGGCGCCTGATTTGTCGCCTGCCATGCGACCGAATCATAGCGAATATTTCCTACAATATGACTGTAAGCAAAATGCTTGCGGTCATATTTTTGTTTGAGGAGGGTAATTAATATGAAAAAAGGACTTACCGAGATAGTGTTTATTCTGGACAGAAGCGGCTCCATGTCAGGACTTGAGCAGGATACCATAGGCGGATTCAACTCCATGATACAAAAGCAGAAGGATGAGGAAGGGGAAGCGCTTGTTTCCACAGTGCTTTTCAATAATCAGAGCTGCGTGATACATGACAGGGTAAAGGTACAGGAGATTGCAGCCATGACACGCAATGAGTACTTTGTTGGCGGCAGCACCGCATTGCTTGATGCCATAGGCGGGGCGATACATCACATCGGCAACGTGCACAAATACGCGAGGGAAGAGGATATACCTGAACATACCCTATTTGTCATCACCACCGATGGCATGGAAAACGCCAGCCATCAGTATACCAGCGATGAGGTAAAGGCCATGATACAGCGGCAAAAGGAAAAATACGGCTGGGAGTTTCTCTTCCTTGGGGCGAATATTGACGCCGTGGAGACAGCCGCAAGCTTTGGCATCGGTGCGGACAGGGCTGTAAACTATAACTGCGACAGCACAGGTACCGCACTGAACTATCGAGTGCTGAGCGATACCATATGCGCAGTAAGGGCCAGCAAACCTATAAGCGCAGAGTGGAAAAGGGAAATTGACGCAGACTATGCAAAACG
>JAZMZJ010000045.1:0-19687 GCA_045585915.1 Faecousia sp.
ATTTTTACGGTTTCACATCGTCTTAAACCTTGACATACGGGAGTATGCCTGCAGTTTGCGACTTCCTGAAATACAAAAAATTTATTTGTCGCTTTACTTTAGGGTAGAGCGGCAAACCCGAACTCCGTTTTTAAAGGCGGATTTTCACTCTGATTTTGTTAAAATACTCGCCAATACGGCAAGTATTGGCTGCGTTTTTGCCGCATCAGACCCAAAATCCGCACTTGAAAAATCTTCGACCTCAATGGGAGGAGATTTTGAGGGATTTGTTTCTCAATCGGGCGAAGGAAGGCTGTCGCCTTTCAAGAACGATTGGGGAAGAAAGACCCAAAATATACCGCATTGAGGCGGGTTCGGATTTGTCACTCTACCCTATATTACCATTATATCCATCCCGGCGGCAAATAGCAAGAAAAAAACGCCGATATAAGCGGAAGGGATTGCTTTTTGTGGCTGCTGCGTGTAAAATACTCATAGAATGTACTGCGGAAGAGTAATTCTTAACGATAAGGAGGAAACAAAATGAATGTTTTGGTTACCGGCGGCGCCGGTTATATCGGATCTCACACCTGTGTGGAGCTGCTGGAAAGCGGCTACGGCGTGGTGGTGATTGACAATTTGTGCAACGCAAATCCCAAAAGCCTGGACCGGGTACGGGAAATCACCGGTAAGGACCTGAAGTTCTATGAGGGTGATGTCCGTGATGAAGCGCTGCTGCGGCGCATTTTTGCGGAAAATGAAATTGGCTGCGTTATCCACTTTGCCGGCCTGAAGGCTGTTGGCGAGAGCGTTTCCATTCCATGGAAATATTATGACAACAATCTCAATTCTACCTTGGTGCTCACTAAGGTTATGGAGGAGGTGGGCATGCAGAACATTATTTTCTCCTCCTCTGCAACGGTGTATACCGCAGACAACGAAATGCCTCTTAAGGAGGACAGCCGTACCGGTAACTGCACCAACCCCTATGGCTGGACCAAGTATATGACGGAGCAAATCCTCACCGGCATGGCCAATGCAGATGAGAAATGGGCAATTGTGCTTCTGCGGTATTTTAACCCCATTGGCGCCCACGCAAGCGGCCGTATTGGTGAAGACCCCCGGGGTATTCCCAACAATTTGATGCCCTATATCACTCAGGTGGCCATTGGCCGCCGGCCGCAGCTGAGCGTATTCGGCAACGATTACGATACTCCTGACGGCACCGGTGTACGGGATTATATCCATGTGGTGGATTTGGCAAAGGGCCATGTGGCGGCCGTGAAATATGTTACCGAGCATAAGGGCGCTGAGGTGTTTAACCTGGGCACCGGCTGCGGTTACAGTGTGCTGGATATGGTTAAGACCTTCCAGGAGGTGAACAATGTGCCGGTGCCCTATGTAATTGCCCCCCGTCGCCCCGGTGACATTGGAACCTGTTATGCCGACCCTGCCAAGAGCGCCCAGCAGTTGGGGTGGAAGGCGGAAAAGAGCCTGGCGGATATGTGCCGGGATTCCTGGAACTGGCAGAGCCAAAACCCCCAAGGCTATGAAAATTAACAAAAATACGCAAGGGATTCTAATTTCCCTTGCGTATTTTATTTTCGCACAGTGATAATGGCCTTGCTAAGCTGCTCTTTGCTCAGCTGCCGGTATCGGGCATCCATTGCATCTACAATTTGCCGCAAAAGCAGGCTGTATTCTGCGGCGTTGCGTGTGGGGTTGGAAAGGCCAATCAGGTAGGGACATTCAGGAAGAATCTCCTTGCCAAAACGGCGGGCGAAGGCACCATCAACACCCAAAGCCAGGGCGTAGGGCACCATATTGTAAAAGAATTCCGGGTCCTGAGCCTGAATACGGGCAATAGATTGAGCATCTAAGGTGCGCAGATATTTGCGCAGGCTCAGCACCTGCTGCAGATTTCGTTTGCCTTCTTCTGTGCGGCGGCCACCGTAGGTGCCCATAAAGCCGAACAGAAGCTGCAGCAAGGCGGTTGTCAGGCCAAAGGAGAAGCACCCGGCCAGCAAGGAAAGAATGAGCCAAAAGACAAGTCCTGCGACGCCGGCTTTCAGCCGGTGAGGCCGCCAAAGCAGAAGCCCCTGGGTGCCAAGCTGAATGCCCCAGGCACACAAAAGCCCAGCTACGCAATAGGCCAGCACGGTAATCACCTGTCCAAAGCCGGTAAAGGGCAGGCACAGACCGGCATACAAACCGGCAAACAAGCCGACCATAACGGTCAGAATCCGGAAAATCCGGGGATTGCCGCTGCGGCGGTTCGCCATGACTCGGGCATGCCCGGCCTGGGCTGCCACATTTTTACACAAAAGGGCATATTGGAAGCTACCGGTATCCACGGTTGGGCGCTTGCTGAACAGGCGCGTGAAAATGCGCTGCTCGAATTCGCTGCGCTCGTTGCCCATGCCCATGGCATAGTGCAGCCGCACCTTGTGGTCGCGCCGGGCTTCGATAATCACATAGCCCATTTGCGCCCAGGAAAGCACCATCAGGGAAAGGTCTGCGCCCTCAAGGGTGAGCACGCTGCCCAGATTGCCTGCGGTGTAGCCCTGCGGGGGCTGGGTGCAGCGGCTAAGCTTGGGCGGAAGAACCCAAAGGAACACCAGCCAGTAAAGCACGGCCAAAACGCCACATACCCACATACCGATTTCGTCCAACTGGGTGCTGAACAGGTTGCCGGCAGCATTGGCAAACATTCCGCTGCTTACAGGAATGAGGAGCACCAGGGTTTCATAATCCTTGATTTGGCTTAAAGTGCGGCCGGTGATGGTATCGCCGGCGTAGTTCCAGCTTAGGTCCTTTTCGATGTTGCTTTGGTGATAGGTACTGGTAAAGGCGGGCTTGCCGGCAATTTCACCGGGCATGCGTACTGTAAAATCCATATAGCTCACAGGCAGCTGGAAGCCGGAAAGCAGGGGCAGCTGCACCTGATTGTCTTTTACAATGTCGGTGATGGTGTACTGCAGGTTAAAGGAAATCAGGGTGGCATCGGCAGTGATGGCACCGGAAAGGTCCACCTGCTGCACGCCCCGGGCGGCATAGGTGCCTGCGGGGCTGCCGTTAAGCAGCACATTTTGGGCGTTTTCCGGAATGGGATAACGCATGCTCCGGTCTGCCTGGTCCATTTGCAGAGTTAGATTCAGGTTGATTTGGCAGCTACCGTCTTCTGAAACGGTGGCAATCAGGCCGGCCCGTTCCACATCGTTTGCTGCAAAAGCGGTAACGCACAGGCAAAGCGTGAGGATAATCGCTGTAAGAAGCCCAAAGATTCTGCGCATATAGCCGGCCTCCTTTCTTTCTGTTTACAACGAAACATTTTAGCATATTTGCTTCCGAAAAGCAACACCCATTGCCCTGTAACGGCATAGTATAGTGGGAGGCGATGATATGGAGATTGTTAACACTACACAGCCGGTTACCGCGGCAAGCAACGAGCAAGCCATTTTGGAGCTGACCCGGGAATATCCCTTTTTGCGCAGCGAGCTTTTGACCCGTACTGCATTTGGGCGGCCTATCCGTACACTGGTCATTGGCACCGGGCCAACAAAAGTGGTTTATTCAGCCGCACATCACGCAAACGAATGGATCACAACCCTGATTCTTTTGAAGTTTGCTGAGGAATTTGCATCGGCAATCCAGGGTGGAACGCAGATTTTTGGCGTGGATGCCCGGGCCCTTGCCCAGCAGGTGACCATTTATATGGTGCCTATGGTGGACCCCGATGGGGTGGACCTGGTGGTGGGCGCGCTACCGGAGGAGAGCGCAGAATTTGCCCTTGCCAAAGCTCTTGGGGAGAACTATCCCAATATCCCCTTCCCCAATGGCTGGAAGGCCAACCTTTTGGGGGTGGATTTGAATTTGCAATACCCGGCAGGTTGGCTGCAGGCAAGGGAAATCAAGTTCCACCAGGGCTTCACCCGTCCCGGACCCCGGGACTATGTAGGCAGAGCGCCCTTAGACCAGGCAGAAAGCCGTGCCGTTTATGGCTATACCCCGTACATTGACCCGGCTCTGGTGATTGCCTTCCATTCTCAGGGCAAAGAGATTTATTGGAAATTTAAGGATATTGTAGTCCCTGGCGCAGAGGAGCTTGGGCAGCGCCTTGCAGAGGTTTCCGGCTATACCCTGGCAGACCCGGCCTTTGCCTCCAGTTTTGCCGGCTATAAGGACTGGTTTATTCAGGAATTTCGCCGCCCGGGGTACACTGTGGAGGTGGGTACAGGAGAAAATCCCCTGCCCATAACCCAGTTTCCGGAGATTTATCGGGATAATCTGGGCGTTTTGGTCACCGCCGCCCAGGCTGCCCCGGATTTTGCCCCGGAAGAATAAAGAAAGCCCCAAACCGTTACGGTTTGGGGCATTTGCGCGCTTATAATTCGCAGTATTGCACAGCAGTCTTTGCCGCCAGGCGGGCGTTGTTAAACACCAGCTGAATGTTGGATGCCAGAGAGTTGCCGCCGGTGAGCTCTGCTACCCGGGCCAGGAGGAAGGGGGTGGTTTCCTTGCCGTGGATGCCCTTTTCCACACTTTCAGCAATGGCCTGGTCGATGGCTGCATTGATGGTGTTAAGGGGCATGGCATATTCCTCGGGGATGGGGTTGGCTACCAGCATGCCGCCCTTGAAGCCCATTTCGTTTTGGGTCTTGAAGGCCTTCGCCAGCTCTTCGGGGCTGTCCATCCGGTAATCCACCTGGAAGCCGGAGGAACGGGTGTAGAAGGCGGGCAGCTCCTTGGTCTGATAGCCTACAACGGGAACGCCTTTGGTTTCCAGGTATTCCAGAGTCAGACCCAGGTCCAGGATGGACTTGGCGCCGGCGCAAACAACCATAACAGGGGTTTGACCCAGCTCTTCCAGGTCGGCAGAGATGTCCATGGTGGTCTCTGCGCCGCGGTGAACGCCGCCGATGCCGCCGGTGGCAAAAATCTTGATGCCGGCCATGTGTGCAATAATCATAGTGGTGGTAACGGTGGTGGCGCCGTCTTCGCCACGGGCGCACAGCACAGCTAAGTCACGACGGGATGCCTTGGCAATGGCCTGACCTTTTTTGCCAAAATATTCAATTTCTTCGGCAGACAGACCGGCCTTCAGGCGGCCGCCAATTACAGCGATGGTGGCAGGCACAGCGCCGTTTTCCCGGATGATTCGCTCCACCTCCAGGGCGGTCTGCACATTTTGGGGATAGGGCATGCCGTGGGAAATGATGGTGGATTCCAGTGCCACCACCGGCTTGCCCTGGGCAAGGGCCTCGGCAACCTCGGGAAGAATGTCCAAATACTTGTTCATAGCAAATTCTCCTTTATCGTTCATTGTTTCATTCGGTTTTTAAGCAGCTCTGCGCTCATGGCAGGGTTGATGGTTTCTGCAGACTCCATAGCGATAGCGCCTGCTGCGGCGGCAGCCAGTGCGGTGGTCTGCAGGTCGGTGCCCTCCAGGTAAGCCCAAACAATGGCGGCCATGGAAGCATCTCCGCAGCCGGTGGTGTTCACCATTTGGCCGGGAAGAATGGGCTGCCAGCACTGGTGCTCCCGGGTGGCGGCAAAAATGCCGTCCGCGCCACAGGAAATGAACACCCGTCGCAGACCCTTGTCCAAAAGAAGCCAGGCGGCTTGCTCCACCTGCTTTTTTGTGTGGACAGGAACGCCTGTCAGCAGGGAAGCTTCTATGCGGTTTGGCTTTAAGGTGTGGATTTTGTCCAGGATGCCCCGGAGCTTTTCTGCTTTGACGGTGGAAACCGGGTCACAGAAAATGGGTGCAGTGCAGTTTTCCGCCAGATAGCGCAGGGATTCTTCCGGCAGATTGGCATCCGCTACCACAACCTGGGCATTTTGCAGCAGGGCCAGCTTGCTGGCAAGGTAAGCCGGCGTTATTTTTTGGCAGATGTCCATATCCGATATGGCCAAGGTCATTTCGCCCTCGTTATCGGCAATGTATAAATAGGTTGAGGTGGCAGCGCCAGCAATGCGCAGGGCGTGACTTAAGTCGATACCCAGCTCTGAGCAGGAGGCGGCAATGCGGCTGCCGTGGATATCGTCACCAAAGGCGGTGAGCATGCGCACATCCACGCCCAGCAGGCTCATATTGTGGGCAATGTTCCGCCCCACACCGCCCAAACTCACGGTAACGGTGCCGGGGTTGGAGTCCGAATTCACAAGGGGAGCCGAGGAACGGCCGCCGATGTCCACATTCACGCCGCCCACCACCACAGCATACGAGCCGGTGCGCAGCACATAGCCCTTGCCGGCAATGTGACCCTTTTTCAAAAGGTTGCTGATGTGAACTGCTACAGATGACCGGGTGATACTCAGCTTATACGCCAGCTCCTGTTGGGAGATCATGGGGTTGGCTTCAATAAGCTGCAGGATTTGCCGTTCACGCTGTGTCATAGCTACACCTCCGTAAACAAAAGTAAATAAATAAGCTTATATTTATATTACTTAAAGAACTGCCAAAAGTCAATATTGATGTTTTGCACAAAATAAGGGTATTGGCTTTGTATAGTATACATAAAAAAGAAAACCGCCCAGAGCATCCTCTGGGCGGTTTACATAACGTCCGATTATTTGTTTTGCAGGTAGCTGTCGATGGCAGCGGCGCCCTTCTTACCGGCACCCATGGCCAGAATAACGGTGGCTGCGCCGGTGACTGCGTCACCGCCGGCAAACACGCCGTCACGGGTGGTCATCTCGTTTTCGTTCACAATCAGGCAGCCCTTGCGGTTGGTTTCCAAGCCGGGGGTGGTGGAACGAATGAGGGGATTGGGGTTGGTGCCCAATGCCATGATTACGGTGTCCACATCCAGCACGAACTCGGAATCCGGCACTTCCACGGGACGGCGGCGGCCGGAAGCATCAGGCTCGCCCAGCTCCATACGTACGCACTTCATGCCGCAAACACGGCCGTTCTCATCGCCAATGATTTCCACAGGGTTGCACAGGGTTTTGAACTCGATGCCTTCCTCCTTGGCGTGATGCTGCTCTTCCTTACGGGCAGGCATTTCAGCCTCGCCACGGCGATAAACGATGTACACATGGTCAGCGCCAAGACGCATGGCGCAGCGAGCGCCGTCCATAGCCACATTACCACCGCCCACAACGGCAACTGCCTTACTCTTGATGATGGGGGTGTCGTAGTTTTCGTCATAGGCCTTCATCAGGTTGGTACGGGTCAGGTACTCGTTGGCGGACATAACACCCTTCAGGCTTTCGCCGGGGATGTTCATAAACATGGGAAGACCGGCACCGGAGCCTACGAATACGGCCTTATAGCCCATTTCAAACAGCTCGTCAATGGTGAGCACGCGGCCAATGACCATGTTGGTCATAACCTCAACGCCCTGGGCTTCCAGCTTCTTGATTTCGTTGGCGACGATTGCCTTGGGCAGACGGAACTCAGGGATGCCGTATACCAGCACGCCGCCGGCGGTGTGCAGTGCTTCGAACATAGAAACAGCATAGCCCTTCTTGGCAAGGTCGGAGGCGCAGGTCATACCGGCAGGGCCGGAGCCTACAACGGCCACCTTAATGCCGTTGGAGGGCACTTTTTCGGGCATTGCGTTGATATTCTCTCTGTACCAGTCGGCCACAAAGCGCTCCAGGCGACCGATGGCAACGGGCTCACCCTTGATGCCGCGGACACACTGTGCTTCGCACTGCGTTTCCTGGGGGCAAACACGGCCGGAAAGGGCGGGCAGGGCGTTGGTGGAGGTGATGATTTCGTAGGCGGCCTTAAAATCGCCTTCGGCAACCTTGCCGATGAACTCAGGGATGCGCACATTAACAGGGCAGCCTCCCACCCACTTGGGATTTTTGCACTTTAAGCAGCGGCCGGCTTCTTCGATAGCCATTTCCGGAGTGTAGCCCAAAGCCACTTCTTTAAAGTTCCGGGCGCGGATTTTGGGATCCTGCTCGGGCATGGGGGTTTTTACCAAAGTCATATTCGCCATTGCAGCATCCTCCTTACTTAATCAGCGCCTTGCCCATGGCTTCCATACGGCAGGCGTGCTTCTCGGTAACTTCAGCCTCGCGGCCGCGGTAAACGCTGTTGCGGTTCATCAGCTCGGCAAAATCCACCTTGTGGCCGTCAAATTCTGGGCCGTCTACGCAGGCAAATTTTACTTCGCCGCCTACGGTAACCCGGCAGCCGCCGCACATACCGGTGCCATCCACCATAATGGGGTTCAGGGATACAGAGGTGTGCACGCCAAAGGGCTCGGTGGTCTTACAAACGAACTTCATCATAGGGACAGGGCCGATTGCCAGCACCTCATCAAAGGTCTCGCCAGCTTCCAGCATTTCCTGCAGGGGCTGGGTAACCAGGCCGTGGCGGCCGTAAGAGCCGTCATCAGTCATGAGGATCAGGCGGTCAGCAACTGCCTTGAACTCTTCTTCCAGAATCACGATATCCTTGCTGCGGAAACCAACAATAACGGTCACTTCCGCACCGGCTTCCTTAAAAGCCTTGGCAGAGGGCAGGGCAATGGCGCAGCCAACACCGCCGCCAACCACGCAAACACGCTTTTTGCCTTCCACGGGGGTAGGTTTGCCCAGAGGGCCAACAAAGTCCTGAATGTAGTCACCCTCGTTCAGGTTACCAAGGGCGATGGTGGCAAAGCCAACCTTTTGGAAAATAATGGTGACGGTTCCCTTTTCCCGGTCATAGCCGGCAATGGTCAGGGGAACGCGCTCGCCCTTTTCGTCGATGCGGAAAATGATGAACTGACCGGCCTTGGCCTTTTTGGCAATGAAAGGTGCTTCAATGTCCATCAGGGTCACATTGGCATTGAGTTCCTTTTTGCGAACAATCTTAAACATCACTGGATACCTCTTTGTTTATTTCTTTTCTTTCAGCAGGTCGCGGATTTCGGCCAGCAGAAGCTCTTCTTTGGTGGGCTGGGGCTCGGGTTCGGGCTGGGGTTCAGGCTCGGGAGTAGGTTCTTCCTTTTTGCCCAGGTCGGCCAGCTTATTGAGGCCTTTGACGATCATGAATACCACGATAGCCAGAATCAGGAAATTGATGATGGCAGAAATGAAGTTGCCGTAGGTCAGGTAATGGGGCACCAGCACCTGGTCCACCACTTCGCCGGCCTCGTTCAGAACATCTTCATACACGGGCACCAGCCGGGGCAGTTCAACCTTCAGCTCGGCAAAGTCGGTGCCGCCCAGGAAGATATTAACGATGGGCATAATGATATCGTTGGTCAGGCTTTTGGTGATGGTGCTGAATGCGCCGCCGATAATAGTACCAACAGCCAGCGCCATCGCGTTGCCTTTAATGGCAAATTCCTTAAATTCGTCCCACCAGGAGGGCTTTTTAATTTTCTTATCCATAGTTTGTTGTCCTTTCTTTTTTATTTCTTCTCAATAATTTCCAGACCGCCCAGGTATTTGCGCAGCACCTCCGGCACCACGATGGAGCCGTCAGAACGCTGATTTTGCTCTACAAGGGCAGGAAAAATACGGGAGGTGGCCAGGCCGGAACCGTTGAGGGTATGCAGGAACTCGGGCTTGCCGGTAGCTTCCCGACGGAAACGGATATTGCCTCGACGGGCCTGATAATCTCTTGCGTTACTGACGGAGGAGACTTCTTTATAGCCGTCCATAGAAGGAATAAGGATTTCAATGTCGTAGGTGCGGGCCATAGATGCGGAGCAGTCGCCTGCGGCCAGCTTTACGGTGCGGAAATGGAAGCCCAGGCCCTCCACCAGCTTTTCGGCCTTGGTAACCAGCTCTTCAAAGGCAGCGTCGGAATCCTCGGGCTTGCAGAACTGGAACATCTCTACCTTATTAAACTGATGGCCACGGACCATACCCCGTTCATCGGCCCGGTGGGAGCCGGCCTCTCTGCGGAAACAGGGGGTGTAGGCAAAGAGCTTTTTGGGAAGGTCAGATTCACTGAGGATTTCATCCCGGTAAATGCTGCAAAGAGCCGCTTCTGCGGTGGGCAGCATATAGTGCGTGCGGTCATCGGTGGGGTTGGCAATCTTATAAACCTCGTCGGCAAACTTGGGGAACTGACCGGCTGTTTCGCCGCATTGGTACTCCAACATATGAGGCGGCAAAATAAAATCATAGCCGTCGGCGGTGTGGCAGTCGATAAAGTAGTTCAGCAGCGCCCATTCCAGCCGCGCGCCCATACCGGTGTACATCCAGTTGCCTGCGCCTGCCAGCTTGACGCCCCGTTCATAGTCAATCAGGCCCAGGTCCTGGCACAAATCCACATGGTGTTTGGGAGCAAAGTCAAATTCCGGCTTTTTGCCCACATAACGCAGGGGCTCGTTATTTTCCTTGCCGCCGGGCTTTAAATCCTCGTCGGGCAGGTTGGGCAGGCTGAGCATTGCTACGCGGAATTCCGCGCTGAGGTCCTTAAGGGAAGCGGCCTCATCTGCAATGTTGGCATCTAAGCGGATGCTCTCAGCTTTGTTGGCTTCGATGGCGGCATCCAGGTCAGCAGTGTCTTTGCCCTGCTTTTCGGCGCCTTTTTTCTGACCGAAAAGCTTGCCGTTTTCCTTAGCCAGCTTGTTCTTTTGGGCTGTTTTGCCTTCGGTGGAGGTTTTTAAAGCGCGGATTTGCACATCCAGCTCCAAAATCCGGTCTACGATGGCATCGCAGTCTACTTCCTTTGCCTTCAAGCCGGTCTTTACCGCCTGAGGGTCTTCTTTAATGCGTTTGATGTCTAACATATTACCTCTCCTTTTAGGGTGCGTCGATGGTATTATCGGGTTTTCTGGGCATAACGATGGCGCAGATAATGTAAGCCAGAAGACCGCTGCCGCCTGCCAGAGTCAACACAACCCAAGCCAAGCGGATTACGGTGGGATCCACCTCTAAATATTCTGCAATACCGGCGCAAACGCCGTCAAGCTTTTTGTCGGTATTGGATTTGTACATCTTTTTGTTTTTCATAGAAATAACCACCTATTTTTTCAGCCGCATCAGGGCGTCCAGCAGCACCTGCAGGTCCTCCTGGCCGTAAAATTCCAGCTCAAAGCGGCCTTTTCGCTTGCCGTTGACGATTTTAACGCCCCGGCCCAGATGCTTTGCCAGGCTCTTTTCACATTCTGCCACATAATCTATGGCTAAGGTGGGGGCGGGCTGTTTGGCAGGCTCTTTGCCCAGGGTTTTGCACATAAGCTCTGCTTGCCGCACAGAAAGGCCTAAGGCTGCAATTCGCTGGGCAGCGTCCTCCTGCTGCTTGGCGGTTTTCAAGGAAAGAACAGCCCGGGCGTGACCGGCGCTTAGCTTGCCGCTGCGCACCAGCTCCAAAACAGCTTGGGGCAGGCCCAAAAGTCGCAGGGCGTTGGCAACCGCCGGACGGGATTTGCCTACACGGGAAGCAGTTTCTTCCTGGGTCAGGCCGTAATCTGCCATAAGGCTTTGGTAGCCAAGGGCTTCTTCCACGGGGTTTAAGTCCTGTCGCTGCAGATTTTCAATGAGGGCCAGCTCCATGGTTTTTTTGTCGTCGGCTTCCATAATCACCGCAGGCACTTCCTTGAGGCCTGCCAGCCGGGCTGCGCGCCAACGGCGTTCACCGGCAATGATTTGATAATAGCCGCCGGAAAGCGCCCGGACGGTCAAGGGCTGCACGATGCCGTGGGTGGCAATGGAATCTGCCAGCGCCTGCAGCTCCTCTGGGTCAAAATCCTGACGGGGCTGCCCGGGGTTGGGCTCTACCTTATGAATGGGGAGCAATTGATAGGGGCTTTTGCTGACGGGTTCTTCCATATAGTCGCCCATCAAAGCACCCAAACCTTTACCAAGGCCTTTTCCTGCTGCCATTTGCGTCACCTCTTTATATTTTTTTGGCAATTTCTTCAGCCATCGCCCGGTAAGCGGCTGCACCACGGCTGAGTCTGTCGTACACCGTTACGGGAAGCCCGTGGCTGGGTGCTTCGGCAAGCCGTACGTTCCGTGGGATTACCGTACTGTATACCTTACCGGGGAAATGCTTCCGCACCTCCTGGGCCACCTGGGTGGAAAAATTGGTGCGCCCGTCAAACATAGTAAGGGCAACGCCAAAAATCTCCAGGCTGGGATTGATGCGCTTTTTCACCATGCGCAGGGTGGTCATCAGGTCGGTAAGGCCTTCCAGGGCATAATATTCGCACTGGACAGGCACCAAAATACCGTCAGCCGCCGCCAAGCCGTTGAGAGTCAGCATTTCCAGCGATGGCGGACAGTCAATGAAAATCAGGTCATAATCATCCCGGAGGGTCTGCAGCGCATTCTTCAAACGGAAGGTAGCATCCGGCAGACCAATAAGCTCCACCGCAGCACCGGCAAGGTCTGCCGTGGCAGGCAGCACATCGCCATATTTGCCTTTTGCCACAGCATCCCGGGCAGGCACATCGTTAACCACCACGTCATAAACGCTGGCGGAAAGCCGGCGCTTGTTCAGGCCCAGGCCGGAAGTGGCGTTTGCCTGGGGGTCAAAGTCGCACAGCAGCACGCGCTTGCCCATATCTGTCAATGCGGCGGTAAGATTAACGGCGGTAGTGGTCTTGCCCACGCCGCCTTTTTGATTTACCACGGCAATAATCTTTCCCATAGGGTAACTCCTTTAGTGTTTCACGTGAAACAACGGTTTTTATAATGTTTCACGTGAAACATTACTTTTCTGTGTTTACTACGGTGTAGTTTTGCCCGGTGGGTGCCTCCGGCGCGTCTTGCCAATAGTGAATCAGCAGACCGCCGGCTATGCTCAGCAGCAAAAGACTCAGAGTCAGCAGCACCGCCAAAAAGCGGATTGCCTTACGCATATGCACAACCAGCTCCTCCGCTGTGGTGGCCTTGGGCCTGCGGAAGGATTTCTTCACAGGGATGGGGGCTTTCCTTTTGGGGAGCTGCACGCTTGTGCCGGGCTTGATGGGATATTTGTCCATGGACTCCAAACAGCTGTTGCAGAAAACCTGCTTATCGGTCGTGTCTTTTCCACAGCGCAAACAGTACATAAGCCCCTGCTCCCCTCAGTTTAATATTCTATATTGTACAACAGTTTTTTTCATTCGTAAAGAGCTCAAAGCAAATATTTTGCCAGAAAAACAAAAAACAACCGGGAGGTTTGCTCCCGATTGTTATAGAAAGTTCCACCAGGCCAACTGGTGGGCTTGACCGATGGCAACAACACCGGAGATAAGCTTGCCGCAGCTGGCGCAAAACTCCTCGTTTTCACCTGTTCGCCCAAAGGCCAAAAGCTCCCGAAAGGCGGCTTCAGTATCGTCCAGAGGCGAGTGGTCGGCAATGGCGGCCAGCCCTTCCCACTTTTGTTTCCAAAGGTCGTAGGCTCGCTGGGCAAAGGTAACCGCCGAGGACATATTGTTTTCATAGGCAAAGGCTTCCGCCTGTTCCAGCAGGCCTGTAATGCGCTGCTGATCAATGGTCAGAATGCCGCTGAGCAGCAACCCTGCCGTCAGCAACACACAAAGCAGCGCGACACCAAACCAAAATCTGCCTCCCATAAAATTACTCCTTTCTGCAAAAGAAAATGCGATTGTTACTGTCTACCGTCATAAGGCAAGTGTCCTCTACGGCGGCGGTGTGAGATTTCAGCACTTTGTCTACCCAGGTCTTCGTTTTGCCGGAAAGGGCAAGGTTTTTTTCCAGCAGCTTGCCGTCGCAAATAATGGTGATGGGCAGACTTTGCTCGACGGTCTCGATTCCGGCATCCTTGGCGCTGGCCGGCCGGTACTTGGGATAAGGGAATACAGACAAATTGCCGTTGGTTTCCAGAATGGCATATTGCACACTCTGGATGTCCAGCACGTCTTTTTCCCGCAGATGGCCCGTAAGCTCGTCGAGAGTTACCCGGGTTTTCCTAAGATTTGCTTGTATAATTTTGCCGTTTTCCACTAAAATAACGGGTTTTCCGCACAAAATGCGTCTGAATGTGATGCTGCGCAGTGACAGACCGGAAAGCACCAATTCCATGCTCAGCACCGTTAAAATGGGAATTAGTCCGGTGTACAGGGGTATGCCGCCGTCCTGCATTGGAATGGAAGCCAGGTCAGCCACCAGCATAGTCACAACAAATTCTGAGGCCTCCATTTGTCCAATCTGCCGCTTGCCCATCAGCCGGATGACGGCAATAAGAATCAGGTACAAAACGATTGCCCGCAGGTATGACAAGATCACATATCTCACCTCTTGCGGTAGGTTATGTAAACTGCGGGAAAATATGCAAATACCAAATTATAAATGATAACTTTCCCCCAAAAATACAAAACTCGCAGCTTTTGCTGCGAGTTTTGTAAATAAGAGGAAAGGAAAAAGAAAAGAAGATTGAATGTTAGCAGCTTAATATTATCGAGAATTTATGAACAAAGAAAGTGAATAAATTTTAAGATTTTATTAAGTTGGGAAAAATGAAGGGGCAGAAGCCCTTTTGTCCATCTTTACAACGGAGTAAAAACTTGGTACAATAATAAAAATATGTGTTAGGAGTATCTTATGCTGGAAAAATTGCAGGCCGTGGAGAACCGGTATGAAGAATTGTGCGCGAGAAGCGAGCAGCCGGATTTTTATGCCGACCCCAAAAAGGCGGCTGCCATATTGCGGGAGAAAAACGACCTGGAGCCCATTATTGAGGCGTTCCGGGCATATCGCCGCGCCCTGCAGGATATGGACGATGCCCAGCTTCTCATGGGCGATGCGGAAATGAAGGAGCTTTGCCAGCAGACCTATGTGGAAGCCAAGGAAAATGGGGAGCGTTTATATAAGGAATTGCAGATTTTGCTCCTGCCTAAGGACCCCAATGACAATAAAAGCGTGATTATGGAAATTCGGGGCGGTGTTGGCGGTGAGGAAAGCGCCCTGTTTGCCCACAGCCTGTTTCGGATGTACTCTATGTATGCCGCCCAAAAAGGCTGGAAAATAGAGCTTATGAACTATTCAGATACGGAGCTTGGCGGCGTTAAGGAAGCGGACTTCATTATCAACGGCCCGGGGGCTTATTCCCGGCTTAAGTATGAATCCGGCGTGCACCGGGGGCAGCGGGTGCCGGAAACGGAATCCGGCGGCCGTGTGCACACCTCCACGGCAACAGGGCCGGTGCTGCCGGAAATGGAGGAAGCCGCGGTGGAAATTAACCCGGCGGATATTGAAATGCAGGTCTACAGAGCCAGCGGCGCCGGTGGTCAGCACGTGAACAAGACAAGCTCTGCAGTGCGGCTGATTCACAAGCCTTCGGGTATTGTGGTTGCCTGCCAGGAGGAGCGCAGTCAGCTGCAAAACCGGGAAAAATGTATGCGTATGCTGGCCTCCAAGCTATATGAAATTGAGCAGGAAAAGTTAGATAGTCAAGTGACCGGTATGCGCCGCAGTCAGGTGGGCACCGGTATGCGCAATGAGCGCATCCGCACTTATAATTTCCCCCAGGGGCGGGTGACCGATCACCGGATTGGTCTTACCCTATATAAAATAGATGCGGTTATGGATGGCGCGATCGATGAGATCATCGATGCGTTGGCAACTGCCGACCAGGCGGAAAAGTTGAAAAACGCCCAATATTGAGGAATTATTATGGAATTTATTACAAACAGCCCGGCCGAGACGGAGGCTTTGGGCGAAAAAATAGGGGCCTGTCTGCCTGCAGGTACGGTGCTTGCCTACCGGGGCGACCTGGGCGCAGGCAAAACTGCCTTTACCCGGGGCCTTGCCCGGGGATTAGGGGCAACGGAGCAGGTAACCAGCCCTACCTATACCATTGTAAATGAATACTTAACCGGAAGGCTGCCTTTGTTTCATTTTGATATGTACCGCCTTTCAAGCGCAGATGATCTGTTTGACATCGGCTGGGAGGACTATCTTGATCGGGGCGGCATTTGCGCCGTGGAATGGAGCGAAAATGTGGGGTCGGCAATGACCGATGCCGTAACCGTTACCATTGAAAAGCTTGGGGAGGAATCCCGTCGCATCACCGTGGAAGGAGGGGCGTACCTTGCTGATATTAGCTTTTGAAACCTCTGCCAAGGCAGGCTCTGTGGCCCTTTACCGGGATGGCTGCCTTTTGGGTGAAAATTATCAGAATACCGGCTTGACCCATAGCCAAACATTGCTGAAAATGGCTGAAGATATGCTTATCTCCTGCGGCGTTACCCCGGGGGACATTGAAGCCGTGGCGGTGGCTGCCGGGCCGGGAAGCTTTACCGGTGTGCGCATCGGTGTGGCGGCTGCCAAGGGCTTTGCCTGGGGCAAGGAGGTTCCGTGCTGTGGCGTGTCCACCCTGGAAGCTATGGCCGTGGGTCTTGGGGCGTATGACGGCTATGTGGTGCCGGTGATGGATGCCCGGCGCAGCCAGGTGTACACAGCAACCTTTCTGGCAAAGGCTGGAAAACTGACGCGCATTACTGAAGACCGGGCAATTTCCCTGGAGCAATTGGGTCAGGAGCTGAAAAATTGCGAAAAAACGGTTTTTCTTGTTGGCGATGGGAGTAATTTGTGCTATAATACTTTGGAGCAAGCAGTACCCAACTTGGTTTTGCCCCCGGAACACCGGATGCACCAGCGGGCATCAGGGGTGGCTATATGCGCCGAGCAAATGCTCCTTCGGGGAGAAAGCTGTGATGGCGCAGCCCTGCGGCCCAATTATCTGCGGCTTTCCCAGGCAGAACGGGAACGGCTGGAAAAAGAACAGAGATAAAGGAGAAAAATTATGGCAAATGTACATGTTTTAGATCATCCTCTCATTCAGCATAAGCTGGCGATTCTGCGCAACAAGAACACCGGCACCAATCAGTTCCGCGGCCTTGTGGGAGAAATCGCAGCGCTGATGTGCTATGAAGCCACCCGCAATCTTCCCACCAAGGAGGTGGAGGTAGAAACGCCTGTTGCCACCGCCAAGGTTAAGGTGTTGGCAGGCAAGAAGCTGGCCATCATTCCCGTGCTGCGGGCAGGCCTGGGCATGGTAGATACCATGGTTTCCCTGATTCCCTCCGCCAAAATCGGCCATATCGGCCTGTACCGGGACCCGGAGACACATATGCCTGTAGAATATTACTGCAAGCTGCCTGAGGACATTGACAAGCGCGTTGTGTTTGTGGTAGATCCCATGCTGGCTACCGGCGGCAGTGCCATTGCCGCTATTGATTTTCTGAAAAAGCGGGGTTGCCAGCATATTATTATGATGAACATCATCGGCTGCCCCGAGGGCGTGAAGGCCGTTCAGGATGCCCACCCCGATGTGGAGCTGTACCTGGCCGCCGTGGACGAAAAGCTTAATGAGCACGCCTACATCGTACCCGGCCTGGGTGACGCCGGCGACCGCATTTTTGGCACAAAGTAAAACAAAAAGGCGAGCAAATGCTCGCCTTTTTAATGCACAATGCAAAATGCATAATGCAGAATAAAAAAGGACGGAAGCCCATTGGCTTCCGTCCTTAATTTTGCTTTTAATAGTTTGCGCGCCTCATGCCCGCTGAATTACAGCTTGGGGCCGGCTTCGACAAGAGCCTTGCCCTCGTCGTTTCCGGTGTATTTCTCAAAGTTCTTGATGAAGCGGGCGGACAGATCCTTAGCCTTGGTCTCCCACTCAGCAGCGTCAGCATAGGTGTCGCGGGGATCCAGGATGGCGGGGTTAACACCGGGCAGAGCGGTGGGAACCTCGAAATCGAAGTAGGGGATCTTCTTGGTATCGGCTTTCAGGATGGAGCCATCGAGGATGGCATCGATGATGCCGCGGGTATCCTTAATGGAGATACGCTTGCCGGTGCCGTTCCAGCCGGTGTTTACCAGGTAAGCCTTGGCGCCGGATTTTTCCATCTTCTTAACCAGCTCTTCGCCGTACTTGGTGGGGTGCAGCTCCAGGAAAGCAGCGCCGAAGCAAGCGGAGAAGGTGGGAGTGGGCTCGGTGATGCCGCGCTCGGTACCTGCCAGTTTGGAGGTGAAGCCGCTGAGGAAGTAGTACTGGGTCTGCTCGGGAGTCAGGATGGAAACGGGAGGCAGAACGCCGAAAGCATCAGCAGACAGGAAGATGACATTCTTGGCATCGGGGCCTGCGGATACGGGGCGAACGATCTTCTCGATGTGGTCGATGGGGTAGGAAACACGAGTGTTCTCGGTAACGGAGCCGTCGTTAAAGTCGCACTTGCCGTTTTCGTCAACAGTGACGTTCTCCAGCAGAGCATTGCGCTTGATGGCATTGAAGATATCGGGCTCGGACTCAGCATCCAGGTTGATAACCTTTGCGTAGCAGCCGCCCTCGAAGTTGAACACACCGTTGTCGTCCCAGCCGTGCTCGTCGTCACCGATGAGCAGACGCTTGGGGTCGGTGGACAGAGTGGTCTTGCCGGTGCCGGACAGACCGAAGAACAGAGCGGTGTTCTCGCCGTTCATATCGGTGTTGGCAGAGCAGTGCATGGAAGCCATGCCGTTTAAGGGCAGGTAGTAGTTCATCATGGAGAACATGCCCTTCTTCATTTCACCGCCGTACCAGGTGTTCAGGATAACCTGCTCACGGGAGGTGATGTTGAACAGAACTGCAGTCTCAGAGTTCAGACCCAGCTCCTTGTAGTTTTCAACCTTGGCCTTGGAAGCATTGTAAACCACGAAATCGGGCTTAAAGTTTGCCAGCTCCTCAGCAGTGGGGGCAATGAACATATTCTTAACAAAGTGCGCCTGCCATGCCACTTCCATAACGAAGCGGATAGCCATACGGGAGTCGGCATTGGTGCCGCAGAACACATCCATAACGTACAGCTTCTTGCCGGACAGCTCCTTCAGAGCCAGCTCCTTACAAGCGTTCCAGGCTTCCTGGGAAGCAGGCTTGTTGTCGTTGGCGAACTCCTTGGAGGTCCACCACACGGTGTCCTTGGAATTGTCGTCCATAACGATGAACTTATCTTTGGGGGAACGGCCGGTGTAGATACCGGTCATTACGTTAACAGCGCCCAGCTCGGTCAGCTGACCCTTCTCGAAGCCCTCGAGGGAGGGGTCCATTTCGGCCTGGAACAGTTCCTCGTAGGAGGGGTTGTGGACAATCTCAGTTGCGCCGGTGATGCCGTACTTACTCAGATCAATCTGTGCCATAATGTATTACCTCTTTCATTATATAATATAGTGATACCGCTATTTTGCAAAACTTCTTTTGCCTATGTTATAACGGCATCCCAAATTCTGCAATGCTATCATACACTACACAAAAAGAAAAATCAACAAGGAAACAAAAATTTTTATAGGAACATTTTTGGCTTCTATTAAAGGAAAACCAAATTATGGTGTTTACAATTGACAAAAAGTGTGCTACACTGTATTCGGTGAAGATTGGGATTCAGGTTCCCGAAAGCCTGGAAAATTTTATCCTGTGGAGGTTTTAACATATGGCAAGAAAAGTACAATTTGTAGAAACCGTGCTGCGTGACGCCAATCAGTCCCTGATTGCGACCCGTCTGCCCTTTGAGAAGTTTGAGCCTATGCTCGCAACGATTGATAAGGCCGGCTACTACGCAGCAGAGTGCTGGGGCGGCGCAACCTTTGACGTGTGCCTGCGCTACCTGCATGAAGATCCCTGGGAGCGCCTGCGGAAGATTCGCGCGGCTATGCCTAACACCAAGCTGCAGATGCTGCTGCGCGGTCAGAACGTGCTGGGTTATTCCCATTACCCCGATGATTTCGTAAAGCTGTTCGTCAAGAAGGCCGTGGAAAACGGTATGGATGTTATCCGTATCTTCGACGCGCTGAATGACGTGAAAAATATGAAGGTGGC
>JAZMZJ010000046.1:0-5201 GCA_045585915.1 Faecousia sp.
TGGCTGAGAACCGATCCAGAGCAGCCTTAGCAGGATGGCCAAAGAAATTCTCACCCACTGAGATCACAACGGTTTCCGGTCTGACAGCTTCCAGCAGTTCTTTGCTGCTAGCGTCAGCGGCACCGTGGTGCCCTGCCACCAGAATATCCACTTGCGGAATCTGTGCGGTTTTCAGCAGCACCCGCTCCCCAAAACCGGAACGATCTCCGGTAATCAGTATATCACAGTTTTCCGCCTGAAACAAGATGCACATGCTGGATTCATTGCCGGTTGTGCCGATAAGTGGCGGAATAATCGTAATTTTACCCACGCCACAAGGAAGAGAAATAATTTCATCCACACCAATCGCTTCTCCAGCGAAGGCAGATTCAAGCTGTGGGCGGAGCTTATCCCGGTCCTTAGTTTGGGGAAGATAAAGACTGTCGGACTCAATTTGCACAAAAAGCGGCAGCAGGCCATTGGTATGGTCCTCATCGTAGTGGGTGAGAATGATGCCATCCAAGCGATAAACGCCCTGATTCCACAGTGCGCGAGCCGCGCTGTCAGCAGTGGTCTTTGCCGCTGTACCGCCACAATCCACCATATAGCAGTGGTTCTGACTTTGCAGCAAAACACACTGTCCCTGCCCCACATCCAGCACCGTCAACCGAAATGCATCCCTACGGCTTTCAACCACCGTAGCAATTACACTGATAGCAAAGCACAGGGCCAAACACCCGGCCATAAGGGCAGCCGGCTTCCATTTACTGAGGGCAAGCCCAATCAGAACAACATACAAAAACACAAGCCAGACTATAATATAAATATTATCTGCCGGTATGTAGGCAAAGGGAAGCTTCCCAAGCCACAGGGCTGCCGCAGAAACATAGCGCATCAGCCAGGAGATTGCCCAGGCAACGAAATTCCCAAGGGGAAACCATATTGCGCCGCATATGCAGGCAAGTATTATGCCATAGAATATCCAGGTCACAGCCCATAACGTCAGCAAATTTGATAGGACGCCAATAAGGCAAATGGAACGAAAATGAACAGCTGACAAAGGCAGGGTGAACGCCATTGCGCTGGTGGATATGGCAACCGACCCGGTAAACCAGCGAATGAACTTTGCTTTTATGTCCTTGCCCTTGCCACCATTCATCCACTTGAGCTTCAGCAGGAAATTGTGAATGGGGGTATACAAAAGAAAGATGCCCAACACGCATCCAACCGACAGCTGGAAACCCACAGAGGTAACGGTCATAGGGTCTATGGCGAGCAATACCAGCACCGAAACAGAAAGTGCCGTAGGCGGATCATATTCCTGATCCAGAGCCATCGCAAGAAGGATAAGCCCCTGCATAATGCAGGCTCTGGTAACTGAAGGTGTAAAGCCGGAAACCGCTGCAAAAAGAACCAGCACCGGAATGCCAACCATTGCTGTTAGCCACCTGCGCTTGCCTGTGAGCAGGCTAACCATGGAAAAGAGGATGGAAACATGCAAGCCGGAAACAGCAATAATATGTCGAATGCCACTATTACGGAAGGCTGTATCAGCTTCTGCAGAAAGGTCGCTGCTATCACCCAAAAGCAGCGCCTTGGCAAAGCCCACAGTATCCTCCGGAAACAGATTATCCAAAAGCTGCAAAATACTATTTCGCAAATACTGGGGCAGATATTTCAAGCTTTGCTCCTGTGCAGGTCCACAAGTCATTCCGGATTTTGGAAACACCTGAAATTGGATGCCGCTGCTTTGCAGATAGGAAGACACCTTTGTGCCGCCTGTGCCTGTGAAATACAGAGTAAATTCGCCGCTTAAACAGTCTCCGGGGTTAACCGAGGTCATACCGGCAAGGTAAACGCGCACGGCATATCTTGTGCCGTCTAACGTTAAGTTGCCCTCTGCTGAAATGCCGGTTTTTGTTGGTGCACCAAAGTCAGTCAGCTCTATTGTGGCCGTTACGGTTTTTCCATCATATTGCCTTGCTTTTGCAAGCTGCGTGCCATCCTGCACAGAAATGAAAATGCAGCCGAAAGCGATGCCGGCAGCAAGCAAACCTATAATCCGCTTGCCTGTGGAAGTCAGAGGTAAAAAGTAAAGAAGAACACCTGCTGCCAAAAACACAGCAGCAACCACCCAAAGCCAAAAGCCACAGCCAAGATAGGCGCCTGCTGCGCAACCTGCGGCAAAGCCAGCGGTAAACCACATCAGTTTGCGCATAGTGTTCCTCCTTTCTATTTATGGAACAAAGGGTGCCGCATGATACGCGGCACCCTTAAGGTTTAATTTAATTTAGATGCAACAAAGTCATCCACCATTGCCAGGGCATTATCCAGCTTAAGGGTATCCTTACCGCCACCCATGGCAGTATCAGGCTTACCACCGCCGCTGCCGCCGCAGGCTGTACAAACCAGCTTCACAAGCTCCCCTGCCTTAATACCACGGGCAATAGCATCCTTACCGCAAACGGCAAGGAAGGTAATCTTACCATCGGCCACAGTGGATAGCACAGCAACAACATTGGCTGCCTTATCCCGCAAGGTATCGCCCATTTGTCGCAGCTTGTTTGCATCAGCATCGGGCACATTGGCAGTGAGCACCTTGATGCCGCCAATATCGTGGGCGCCTACCAGGAAGCGATCTGCCTCGCCGGCAGTTTCCTTCGCCTTGATGGATTCAATGGTCTTTTTCAGTGTCTTGATTTCTTCCACCTGGCTCTCCAGCTTGGAAGCAAGCTCAGCGGGCTTGGTTTTCAGGATGGAGCAGGCAGCATAAACTCTCTGCCGGGAGAGCTCCATCTCCTCAAGGCAAGCCTTGCCGGTAATAGCTTCGATACGGCGCACACCGGAGGCAACAGAGCCTTCGCTCTCAATGCGGAAAGGACCGACCTTGGCAGTGTTGTCCAGGTGAGTACCACCGCAAAGCTCGATGGAATAGCCGCCCATATTCACAACGCGGACGGTATCACCGTACTTTTCGCTGAACAAGGCCATTGCGCCCATTTCCTTAGCTTCATCAATGGGCATTTCACGAATATCAATGCCGTAGCCCTCCAGCACCGCAGACTGGACAATGGCATCAATTCTTGCCATTTCCTCGGCGGTTACTGCGCTATAGTGGGTAAAGTCGAAACGCAGACGGTCCGGCTCAACCAAAGAACCTGCCTGATGAACATGATCGCCCAGCACGCTCTTAAGTGCCTTTTGCAACAGGTGGGTTGCAGAGTGGGCACGCATAATAGCCTTGCGGCGCTCCACATCAATGGATGCCAGCACCAAATCGTCAACCTTCAGGGTGCCTGCAGTCATAACACCGCTATGCAGGTACTTGCCACCCTTATCCTTTTGAACATCAGTGACCTTAAAGCGGCTATCGCCCAGGAGCAGAACGCCGTGATCAGCAGCCTGGCCGCCCATTTCAGCATAGAAAGGTGTCTTATCCAGTACAACGATACCTTTTTCACCACCGGTGATAGAGCCGGTGACCTCATCGCCAACGCAAACTGCCAGCACCTTAGCTTCACAGTTGAACACATCGTAGCCCACAAAATCCGTAGGAGTGTTATCCAGGCCAAGGTCGATGCCTGCCCAACCAAGGTCGCCCATCTTCTTGCGGTCCTCTCGGGCACGGGTGCGCTGCTCCTCACGGCAGCGGACATACTTATCCATATCAACGCTCATACCCTCATCTTCCAGCATCTCAACCGTCAGGTCAATGGGGAAACCGTAGGTATCAGCAAGCAGGAAAGCATCCTCACCGGAGAACACATTCTCGCCCTTTGCCTTGTGCTCAGCAAGCTTTTCGCCAAAAATCCGCATACCTGTATCAATGGTGCGGGCAAAGTTTTCTTCCTCGTTCTTTACCACACGAATCACGTGCTCAGCCCGCTCGTTAAGGTAGCTATAGTGAGAGGCGTTTTCTTTAATAACGGTCTTAACGACCTCATAAAGGAAGGGTTTATTCACACCCAGCAGCTTACCGTGACGGGCTGCACGGCGCAGCAGACGGCGCAGCACATAGCCCCTGCCTTCATTGGTGGGCTGCACGCCATCGGCAATCATAAAGGTGGAAGCGCGGATATGGTCGGTGATAACGCGCAAAGAAACATCGGTTTTCACGCTCTGACCGTAGGATGCGCCGGTAATTGCGGTAACATGGTTGGTGATATTCATAACCGTGTCCACATCGAACAGGCTGTTCACATCCTGACAGACAACCGCAAGGCGCTCCAAGCCCATACCGGTATCAATATTCTTTTGGGCAAGCTCAGTATAGTTGCCGTTGCCGTCATTATCGAACTGGGAGAACACATTGTTCCACACTTCCATAAAGCGGTCACACTCGCAGCCAACCTTACAATCGGGGCTGCCGCAGCCATACTTTTCACCACGGTCATAATAGATTTCGGAGCAAGGGCCGCAAGGGCCGGAGCCGTGCTCCCAGAAGTTATCTGCCTTACCAAAGCGGAAGATGCGGTCAGCGGGAATGCCAATCTCCTCGTGCCAAATCTTAAAGGCTTCCTCATCATTTTCATAAATGGAAGGATAGAGCCGGTCCTCCTCCAGGCCAACAACCTTGGTCAAAAATTCCCAGCTCCAGGCAATGGCCTCATGCTTAAAATAGTCGCCAAAGGAGAAATTGCCCAGCATTTCAAAATAGGTGCCATGACGGGCGGTTTTGCCGATGTTCTCAATATCGCCGGTACGGATGCACTTTTGGCAGGTACAAACCCGACGACGGGGAGGCTCAACCTCGCCCTTAAAATAGGGCTTCATGGGAGCCATGCCGGAGTTGATCAGCAGCAGGGACTGGTCATTTTGGGGAATCAGGGAAAAACTGGGCAGACGCAGATGATTCTTGCTTTCAAAGAAGCTAAGGAACATCTCACGAAGCTCGTTTACGCCGTATGGTTTTTTACTCATTGGATTTTCCTCCGTAAATCATTTGCAAAATAGAAAGCCGCCCCTAATGCATAGGGGCGACTTGAATCGCGGTACCACCCTAATTACAGGCAGAGCCTGTATCTTAGCTGCTCTGTAACGGGAGCGCCCGTCCCGGTCATCCCGGGCGGCTTGGAAGTGGCTGAACGCATAGTCTGCAAGGGGCTCGCACCTCTCCCCTCTCGCTGAAAGCAGCATTTTGCATTTTCTTTTCCGCATTGCCTTTGCATTTCTAAGTTATTCTATCACAAAACCCGGATTTGTCAACGGTTTTTCCGCATTTT
>JAZMZJ010000047.1:0-4190 GCA_045585915.1 Faecousia sp.
GATTTGTGGATTATGACAAAATAAAAAAGCGGTGCAGAAAACTGCACCGCTATTGGAAGCAAGTTATCAGACAGCTCTTTCCACCTTATTGGAACGGAGGCATCTGGTACAAGCATACACATGGCACGGAGAACCGTCCACAATGGCCTTGACCCGCTTCACATTGGGCTTCCATGCCCGGTTGGAACGTCTGTGGGAGTGGGAAACCTTGATACCGAAGGTAACGCCCTTGCCACAATAATCACACTTTGCCATTCACTGCACCTCCAATCCGCACAAGCTGATGGCTCGCTGAAATAGCGCCCGAAACAGGCGCTTTGATATGATAGCAGAGTTCTTTTCAAAATGCAAGTGTTTTTTCTTAATTTTTTTGGTTTTTTGAAAATATTATTGATATTCCCCGTTTCTGCCGTTATAATATTCCCAAACAGAACCGAAAAGGGGTGGCATATTATGGAACAAAACGGCGTATTGCTTTCTACACTTGTCAATGCTTTCCGTCTTGGCACGGCCTATGAGGCTACAGACTTTGAGAAAATCCGCCTGTGCGTTGAGGACATTACCCGTCCCGGCCTGCAGCTGGCAGGGTATATGGACTATTTTGACCCAAGGCGCCTGATGGTGATTGGCAATTTGGAGGCAAGCTATCTGCAGAAAATGACCCATGAGCAGCGGCTGGAGACCTTTGACCGGCTTTTCTCTTATAAATTCCCTGCGCTGCTGGTAGCCCGGGGTCTGCCTATTTTCCCGGAGTGCCTGGAGATGGCCAGAAAATATAATGTGACCATCCTGCGCTCCCAGGATGCCACCTCCACGGTGGTATCTGCCATCATTGCCTATCTGAAGGCGGCCCTTGCTCCCTGCGTTACCCGGCACGGTGTGCTGGTGGAGGTGTATGGCGAAGGCGTGTTCCTTACCGGTGAAAGCGGCCTCGGCAAGAGCGAAACGGCAGTGGAGCTTCTAAAGCGTGGCCACCGGCTCATTGCCGACGATGCGGTGGAAATCCGCAAGGTTTCCGAAACCTCCCTGATGGGCACTGCACCGGAGCTCATCC
Organism: Faecousia sp.; assembly: GCA_045585915.1. GTDB lineage: Bacteria > Bacillota > Clostridia > Oscillospirales > Oscillospiraceae > Faecousia. The sequence continues at coordinate 1,055 of JAZMZJ010000047.1, forward strand.
GCAATTATGTGGAGCTGCGGGGCATCGGCATTATCAATGTGGCAAAGCTTTTTGGTATGGGCGCGGTTAAGCAGGAAAACACCATTGACCTGGTGGTGAACATTGTGCCCTGGAATACCCAGACAGAATATGACCGGCTGGGCATTGAAGAACAGCATATGGAAATTTTGGGAGTCAATATCCCCATGAACACCATTCCCATCACCCCCGGCAGAAACCTGGCGGTGATATTGGAGGTGGCGGCTATGAATAACCGCCAGCGCCGGAGGGGCTATAATTCCGCCCGGGAATTTACTGAGCAGATGGATCGGCACTACGCCCAGAACACTCCCAATATATAAGAGGACTTATGAAGGAATTTGTGATCGGCCCCAACGATGCCAATCAGCGGCTGGACCGCTTTTTGGCAAAGGCTGTGCCTTTGCTGCCGGCATCCCTGGCGCAAAAATATATCCGCATCAAGCGCATTAAGCTGAATGGCGCCCGGGCGGAACGGGATACCCGGCTGAACGCCGGCGATACCTTACAGCTATATATCAACGACGAGTTCTTTGATAAGCCCCGGGAGGACAATGCCTATCTTACCGTAGCAGCGCCTAAGCTGAACATCGTTTACGAGGATGAACATATTCTGCTGGTGGACAAGCGCCCCGGCCTTGCAGTGCATCCCCACGACGGGGCGGAGTACGGCAGAACCCTTATCGACCATATTCAGGCCTATCTTTATCAAACCCACCAGTGGAGCCCCCGGGGCGAAAATGCCTTCACCCCGGCTTTGTGCAACCGCATTGACCGCAATACCGGCGGCATTGTCATTGCCGCCAAAACCGCGGAGGCTTTGCGGGTGATGAATCAAAAGATAAAGGACCGGGAGCTGGATAAGCGCTACCTTGCCATTGTGGAGGGCGTGCCAAAGCCCCCGGTGGGCAGTCTGAAGGGATATTTGTTTAAGGATACCAAGAAAAACCGGGTGTTTGTTACCGACAAGCCCCAGGCCGGCGCCAAAACCTGCCAGACCAATTATAAAGTGCTGGTCAAAGCCAAGGGCCTGAGCCTTGTGGAATGTGAACTGATTACCGGCCGCACCCACCAAATCCGCGCCCAGTTCGCCCACGCAGGGCACCCGCTTTTGGGTGACGGCAAATACGGCAAGCTGAGCAAAAACGCTGACCGGAATTACCAGGCCCTGTATTCTTATAAGCTTACCTTCTGCTTTACCACGGATAGCGGAGAGCTTGCCTACCTAAACGGCAAAAGCTTCCGGGTGGAGCAGGTGGACTTTGTAAATGAATATTTTCCGGGCGTCAAAATATAAGCAGGCTTGCGTTTTTGCAAGCCTGCTTATTTTATACTTGTGTGATGGTGCCGCTGCCGATGACGAAATCCCCGTCATACAGAACAACTGCCTGCCCCGGGGTGATGGCTCTTTGAGGCACATCGAATACCACCTTGGCCTTGCCGCCCTCCATGGGATAGACGGTGGCCGGCTGAGGCATATGGCGGTAGCGCACCTTGGCGTGGGCGCGTATGGGGGCCTCAAGGGTTTCAAAGGGGAAAAAGTTCCAGTTTTCGGCAATGAGCTGTGTAGAAAACAGCAGTTCTTCCGGGCCTACAGTTACGGTGTTTGCCTGCATATCCTTATGGCAAACATACACCGGCTCACCCATGGCAAGACCCAAACCCTTGCGCTGACCTAAGGTATAAGCCACCGCGCCTTTGTGGCGGCCCACCTCCTTGCCGGTTGTATCCAGGTAAGCGCCTTCGGGATAGGACGCTCCCCGGTAGCGTTCCATAAAGGCAACATAGTCCCCACCGGGAATGAAGCAAATATCCTGGGAGTCCTTTTTTCGGGCGTTGATAAAGCCCTGCTCCCGGGCGATGGCGCGCACCTGCTCCTTGGTGAGCTCGCCAAGGGGGAAAAGACAGTGGGCCAGCTGCTGCTGGGTAAGACCGGCCAGGAAATAGCTTTGGTCCTTGTTTTGATCGGGGGCTTTATATAATAGGTATCTGCCGGTTTGCCCGTCCTGCCGGATTCGGGCATAATGGCCGGTGACAATATATTCGCAGCCCAAGGACAGGGCTTTGTTCAGAAGCAAATCAAATTTAATGGCCCCGTTACAGAAAATACAGGGGTTGGGGGTCAGGCCCTGCTCATAGGCGCTGACAAAGGGCTCCACCACCAGATGGCAAAATTCCTGCCTGGCATCAAAGCTGTAAAAGGGGATTTTCAGGGTTTGGGCAACGGCTTCGGCATCGACAGCAGGGGAGGGGGCTGCCTGCCCGGTCAGGGCTTCATCGCACAGTATAAGCGTACCGCCGCAGCAGTTATAGCCCTGCTGCTGCATCAGATATGCAGCCACGGAGCTGTCCACACCGCCACTCATGGCAATCATTGCTTTCTTTTGGTTCATAGGGCACCTCCTTGCTGTAAGCTTACCATACTGTAGCATATTTTTTGTCAAAAAGCAACGCCTGCGTGGTTTCTCACCACACTATATATATGACAGGTTGTTACCAATAAACACAATATGTGGTAAAATTCCCTATTTTACCCCTAAAAACGGCAAAATTTGGAACATTTTACCAGGCTTAAAAGTAACAATTATGTAATTTTTTCGAAAAAGGGTCTTGCTTTTGGGCAGGAAAACTGATATAATGGGGCAAAATCGTGTTTAGAAAGGAGCTTTCCGACCATGAAGCGAATTGCCGGATTTTTGCTGGCGCTGGTTATGGCACTGAGCCTGTTTTCCCCTGTGACGCAGACCGTACGGGCGGAAAACGAGCCTTCTGAAGCTGCAGCTACAGAGCCTGCAGCTGCAAATGAAACCGAGGCCTCCACAGAGGCTCCTACTGAGGCTTCTACAGAAGCTGCCACCGAGGCACCGAAAGATGCCACCACCGAGCCTCCTACCGAAGCCCCCACCGAAGCCCCTACCGAAGCTCCCACTGAGCCCGGTGAGCTGCATTTTAGCGAAGCTGCCCTTGCTTTTGTTACGGGCAATGAGGGCTTTGTGAAGTACCCTGTGTATGACTACGGTCAGTATACCGTGGGCTACGGTACCCGTTGCCCCGATGATATGTACGAATATTATTGTACTTACGGTATTACCGAGGCCGAAGCCCTTGTGTTGCTGCG
>JAZMZJ010000048.1:0-4314 GCA_045585915.1 Faecousia sp.
CAGCAAGTGATATTTGATTGATTTTTGGCGCAGATGACGCCGCCTTGCTGGCGCAAGGCAAGGAAGATAAGGCAAAAAGTAGCAAATAGGGCTGCTGAGAGGCTACTTAGGTTCGAGTCCTCCCTGCCTAAGGAAAGGGGAATTACTATGTCAAACAAGCAAATACCTTACAAGATCTATTTGGAAGAAAGTGAAATGCCTACGGCGTGGTATAATGTCCGGGCGGATATGGTGAATAAGCCTGCTCCGTTGTTGGACCCGGATACTTTGCAGCCTATCACTTTGGAAAAGCTTTCTCAGGTGTTCTGCGATGAGCTTGCCAAACAGGAACTGGATGATACCAACGCTTATATTCCTATTCCGCAGGAAATCCGGGATTTTTATCGCATGTACCGCCCTGCGCCCCTTGTGCGCGCCTACTGTTTGGAAAAGAAGCTTGGCACGCCTGCGAAAATTTACTATAAATTTGAGGGAAATAACACCTCCGGCAGCCATAAGCTCAATTCCGCCATTGCTCAGGCGTACTACGCAAAGGAGCAGGGTCTTAAGGGTGTTACCACGGAAACCGGCGCCGGCCAGTGGGGTACGGCTCTAAGTATGGCCTGCTCCTATTTTGGCCTTGACTGCAAGGTCTTTATGGTAAAAGTTTCTTATGAGCAGAAGCCATTTCGTCGGGAGGTTATGCGTACCTATGGCGCCCATGTTACGCCCTCACCATCGGATACCACCCGGGTGGGCAGGCAGATTCTTGCGGAGTTTCCCGGCACAACCGGCTCTTTGGGCTGCGCCATATCCGAGGCTGTGGAGGCCGCTTCCAGCCTGGAAGGCTACCGTTATGTCCTTGGCAGCGTTCTAAATCAGGTTTTGCTGCATCAGTCCATTATTGGCCTGGAAACAAAGGCGGCGCTGGATAAATATAATATTAAGCCTGATATGATTATCGGCTGCGCCGGCGGCGGCTCTAACCTTGGTGGCCTGATTGCCCCCTTCGTGGGGCAAAAGCTTCGCGGCGAAGCGGATATGCGGCTCATTGCCGTGGAGCCGGCCTCCTGCCCCAGCTTAAGCCGGGGAAGCTATTTGTACGACTATTGCGATACAGGCAGAGTCTGCCCCCTGCAAAAGATGTATACTCTGGGCAGCGGCTTTATTCCGGCATCTTCTCACGCCGGTGGTCTTCGCTACCACGGTATGAGCAGTGTGGTTTCTCAGCTTTATCATGATGGGCTCATGGAAGCTGTTACAGTAAATCAGACCGATGTATTTAAAGCAGCTACAGAGTTTGCCCGGGTAGAGGGCATTTTGCCTGCACCGGAAAGCAGTCATGCCATTAAGGTGGCAATGGATGAGGCAATCCGCTGTAAGGAAACCGGTGAAGAAAAGACCATTGTCTTTGGCCTTACCGGTACGGGCTATTTTGATATGTTTGCTTACCAGCGGTTTAACGATGGCCTCATGACCGATTATGTACCCACAGACGCGGAAATTGCCGCCAGCATAGAAAAATGTCCCAAAATTTAACAAACGCCCCACGCCTTGATGCGTGGGGCGCTTTCTATCCCTTGACAGGATTTGAGGGAAAAGGTAAAATATAGATAGACAAAAATGGGAGGCAGCTTATGTTTTATAAGGACTTTCATGGACACAAGATATCCGGCCTTGGACTGGGCTGTATGCGTTTTCCCACAGTAGAAGGGGACAAGAATACCATCGACAGGGAAAAGGCACAAAAAATTGTGGATGCAGCCATTGCCGGTGGTATTAACTATTTCGATACCGCGCATCTTTATCAAAGGGGTGATTCTGAGCGCTTTCTGGGGGAAGCCCTGAAAAAATATCCCCGGGATAGCTTCTATTTGGCCACCAAGTTCTATGGCAGCCAGGACCGGGATATTGCGACAACCTTTGAAGAGCAGCTTGCAAGGCTGCAAACTGACTATGTGGATTTTTATCTGCTTCACTGCCTGACGGATGAAACCGTTCCTTTTTATACCGACCGGGAAAAGGACTATATTGGCTATCTTTTGGAGCAAAAGAAGGCCGGCAGAATCCGCTATCTGGGCTTTTCCACCCACGCAACAATTCCGGTACTTAAGCGACTGTTGGATTATTACGACGGCTTTGATATGGCGCTGATGCAGCTAAACTATGTGGATTGGACCGTGCAAAATGCCAAGGAGCAGTATGAGCTTCTTCGTTCCCATGGCATTCCCATTTGGGTAATGGAGCCTCTTAAGGGCAGCAGGCTGGCATCTTTGAACGATGGCTGCAATGCAATCTTAAAGGAGGCTGCCCCCAATAGGAGCATAGCTTCCTGGAGCTTCCGCTGGCTTATGGGCTTGGAGGGCGTGCAGACTGTTCTCTCCGGTATGACCGATGAAGCGGTTATGGCAGATAACCTGGCAACCTTCAGTAAGATCGACCCCTTAACAGAAAAAGAGCGCTCTGCCCTTGACCGGGCAACGCAAGCTCTTTTTGCAACGCTTGGTGTGCCATGTTCTGCCTGCCGCTATTGCTGCGACGGCTGCCCGGCAGGCTTGGATATCCCAAGGCTTATGGGCATGTACAACGAATGCAGCATCACAGGGGAGACCTGGCGCTTGCCGGAGCCACAGGGGGATGTGGACCCCGGTGCCTGCCTGCAATGCGGCGCTTGCACGGCTCATTGCCCTCAGCGCATTGATGTGCCCGGCATCATGCAAAAGCTGCAGGAAAAGCTAACGGACGCTAAATAACTCTTTTTAAATTCACAACCTAACATAATTTTAAGCACCGGATGGCTCAGTCATCCGGTGCTTATATTTAACAGTGGGCCAAAATATAATCCACAATTTCGGTATTGTCATCAATCTTGCCGTGGGGGTGGTGTCCACGGGCGTTCACTGCAATTACAGTCAGAAGGCCGGTGCCCTCCATAGCCTGCTCCATAAGCAAACCATTCTTTTCATACAGAACGGTATTGTCCTCTTTGCCGTATACCATCAAAATGGGAATGCGGTGGGCAATTAGGGTGTCAACTTGGCAAATGGGATGATAGGGAAAATTCATAAGCTGATAGCGCTTTATATTTGGGTATGCAACAGTGAATTCATTTTCCCATATCTTTTCATAGAGCGCATTACCCAATCTACCGGGAAAATCGTTAAAGTTAAGCACCGGCGCGTCAATCCACATGCAGCTGACAAGCTCCGGGTGGCGGCCTGCAAAATTCACCGCAATACCGCCGCCGCAACTCATGCCCACTGGCACGCATTTTTTATCCAGATTGTATTTTTCTGCCACGAATTCTACAAACCTTGCCTTTAGGTCGCAGTCGTCCTCGGTGGCAAACCGGGTGCGGCTTTGAATGCAGGCCACATGGAAGCCTTTGTCCAGCAGCTTCATTTCCACATCCGGGAACGCGGTCCAGTACAGGGTTTTCAGCGCCAGCTTGCCAATGGGCGCAACAGAGGGGAATACGATGATGGCATCCACACCCTCAAATGTGAAACTTTCGTATTTGTAGCCTTTCAATCCTTCCATGTCGGTTGCCTCCTGCTTGTTTGTGATGTGTATATTTTACTATGGAAAAGAGCTAATTACAAGAGGCTGTGCTATTGTTATTGATTTTATTTCGTGGATTATTGGCTATTTTAGAGGTGATTAGATTTCAAATTTCATCCGTACGACGATAGGCGGTAGCGTATAGATTTTTTGAAGCATGAACAGGTAATAGAGAAGAAGTGAAAACCGCCAACCTTCTTAGGAAGATTGGCAGTTTTTGGCTATGGGCTACAAAAAAGATATTTTCGCATTATTGCGTATGAATTTGAACTCTTACATAATCGTAAGTTCTTAGTGATATTCCGTCTTCGACGGAGTGATATATTTTGCTTGCGCAAAATGTGATATTGAAACCTGCGGTTTCAGTGATATTATATTCGCCACTCACGCCCGCAGGCATATCACTTGCGAAGCAAATATCACGCGCCGAAGGGCATATAACTCGCCGAAAGGCGAATATAAATGCATAATGCATCCATATCACCTCGCTTGAAATAGAGTGAATAACGGATTTCTTTCTGTCAGTGTATCATAAACTTTGTATACATGCAAGGCAGAGAAAAACGAAGGAAAAAGATTTCGAATAAATTCAACGTTCGCCCCTTGACAAAGCGGGGGTTCTCTGCTATCATACTAAAGCTGAAATCTTTTCGGCATGTGCCAATATGGCTCAGTTGGTAGAGCAGCTGATTCGTAATCAGCAGGTCGAGGGTTCGAGTCCCTCTATTGGCTCTCTTTTTATGGCTGGAATATTACATCCGGCCCATAACGAGG
>JAZMZJ010000049.1:0-32426 GCA_045585915.1 Faecousia sp.
TCATTTCGTCTTTGCGTTATTCAATTTACAAGGTACATTTGCTGACCTCCGGGCAACCCCTTCATCGCGACAGCTTGCATATAATATCACAGTGATATTACATTGTCAAGCATAATTTTTCAAATTTCGAAAAAAATTTTAGGGCCCCTTAGGGCGGCCTCATATAGGGATTTATATGCTCCAAAACGGATCTTTTTCTGCAATTCTGCAGCAAACTGCCACGGCAGGCGTCAGCCTTACCGTGGCAGTTTATTTTGACTTACAGAAAAATCTCTCGCTTTGGAGTGCTTTGCAGTTTTGAATGAAAGATTTTTCCTCACAGAAACATCCAGAGAACGCAGGAATACTGGATGTATTTCAAGTTCGATGGGGTTTTTGTGAGGGAAAAGATTCATTCAAAACCATATAAATCCCTATACGAGTCCGCCCATGGCCCCATTTTAGGTTTATTTTGCATCGTCGATAAGGCCGTAACCGCCGTCATTTCTGCGGTAAACCACGGCAAAACTGCCGCCGTTATCCTCATCCCGGAAGGCGAAGAAATTATGGCCCAAAAGGTTCATTTGCAGCACAGCTTCTTCCCGGGTCATGGGCTTAAAATAAAACTGCTTGACTTTGACAATATCCAGCTTCTCTTCCGGCTCTACGGCGGCAAAGGAAGTCTCCTCCACGGTGCGGCTGAAGGCATCCTGACGCAGGCGCCGGGCAAGACGGGTTTTGTTCTTGCGGATTTGGCCCTCAATGGTGCCAACAGCGGCATCGATGGATGCAAACATATCCGAGGTGCTTTCGCTGGCCCGGAACCAAGTACCTGCGCCGTGAACGGTGAGCTCTGCCTTGTTCCGGTTTTTCTCTGTAGAAAATACGATAAGTGCTTCCGCATCCTCCTCAAAAAACCGTGCCAGCTTCATTACCTTTTTCTCGGCATAAGCATGGACAGAACCGGGCAGCTTGACTTTCTTCTCACTAAACTGAAATTTCATATGCGGCAGCTCCTTTCTATTCACCGGTAAACCGGTGTAATGACATATTAAATTGTGACCTTTAGCTATCCAGCTCCCTCTCGGCTTTCAGCAATTCCTCCATGATCATATTATATACAGACTCTGCCCGCAGCTCATAGAGCCGGCTCAGGCGCACAGCCTGCCGCTGATCCGGAGCTACCAGCTCCAAGGTCATCAAATTGCCCATTTCATCATCCAATGACATCACCACGGAAAAATCGCCACCCTCCCGGGGGATGATTTGGGTTTTCACATAGCTGCTTCTGCGCAGCTGGCGGTTAAACTTGGCGACCGCATCCTCTGCACGCTGCTTAACGGTAAAGGCGATAGAATCCTCGGTAAGCTTGCCGTCTTCCCGGCCGCTGTCGGTAATCTCATAGCGCTCCTCGTCCAGCTGCTTCAGATGGCCGGAGGCCACCATTTCCGGCAGCGCCTGGCACACATCAAAATAACTCAGGCAATCATCCTGATAGCAAAGCTCGTAGACCTCCTGATTGGTCAGGGGATAATTGCAACGAGCCATAACAAACAAAATCAGCACTTTTACATCCATCATATCGTGGATGAAGCCAAGTCGTTTCATTCTTTCTCACCTCTTACCTTTATTATAATGAAAACCATTGGAAAAATCAAGCACCAGCACGCACCGGTCAGCATAATCTGTCACGAAAGGATGATTTTTATGAATGACCTTTGTTTTTATGCCGCAGGCCGCTCCCCTGCCCTTGTCTTTGCTATAGGGGCACTGCAGGAAGCCGGCTGCGTATTTACCCAAACGCCCTGCAGCAGCGTTACCCATCTGTTGCTTCCCGTACCCTCTTTGGAAGACGAATACCGAATCAAAGGCGGGCAGAGCCTGATGGAACTGCTGGATATTCTGCCGAAAGGCATTACGGTCATCGGCGGCAATCTGCCGGCGCTTGACGGTTATCGGGTTATTGACCTTCTGAAAGACCCCCTGTACGTTTCGGAAAACGCATCTATCACCGCTTACTGCGCCATTTGTCTTGCTATGAGCAAGTTGCCCATCACCTTAAAGGATTGTCCCTGTCTGGTGGTCGGCTGGGGCAGAATCGGCAAATGCCTTGCCCGGCTACTCCGGGCTATGGATGCCCGGGTGAGCGTATACGCCCGGAAGGAAACCGACCGGGCGATACTCGCTGCTCTCGGCTATCATGCTGCCGATACCCTTCTGCCCCAAAGCTACCGGCTGATATTCAATACAGCTCCGGAGCTGATTCTGCCCAACTGCCCCGGCGATGCTCTGAAAATCGATTTGGCATCAAAGCCCGGCATTACCGGCGCAGATGTGCTTACCGCCCGGGGGCTTCCCGGAAAGGACGCCCCGGAAAGCGCCGGAAGGCTTATGGCACAAAGGATACTATATTATATATAAGGAGGAAACGCCATGACCGTAGGCTTTGCCCTATGCGGCTCTTTTTGTACCTATCATAAAATATTCCCCGTTATGGAAAACTTAAGCCGGGAATATGATTTGATTCCCATTTTTTCCCACAGCGCCTACACCGTAAATTCCCGGTTTGGCACTGCCCAGGAGCATATACGAAAGGTAAGCGATATATGCGGCAAAGCACCCATATGCACCATTTTTGATGCAGAACCCATCGGCCCGAAAAAGCTATTGGATGCCCTCATCATCGCCCCCTGCACCGGCAACACCTTAGCAAAGCTTGCCTGCGGCATTGCCGACGGACCGGTGACTATGGCAGCCAAAAGCCACCTGCGAAACGGAAGGCCCGTTCTCGTTGCCGTTTCCACCAACGATGCCTTAGCGGCTGCGGCAGAAAACATAGGCAGGCTGCTTGCCCGGAAGAACTATTATTTCGTTCCCTTTGGACAGGATGACCCCAATGGCAAACCCACCTCTATGGTGGCAGATTTTGCCAAAATACCCGATGCCCTTTCCCTTGCCCTCCAAGGCAAGCAGATTCAACCCATTCTCATCTAATAAATACCGCCAATATCATTCGTAGGGGCGAACTGTGTTCGCCCGCAAGCGCAAACGGCTGCACCTCAAATGGTACAGCCGTTTCATTTATATTTATTCTTCCTTTGAACTCAATTTTAAAAGCTCACTAATCATTGTATCCAATACAGGCAGATAAGCATCATCGATCCTGCGGATAGCATCTAATCTATGTTCATCGGCTTTCCGCTCACTGCCAAATAAAACATAATCTGCAGATAAGCCCAAGAGGTTACAAACCTTAACCAGCATTTTTACAGAAATGCCCGTTCTGCCTCGCTCCAACTCCGCAAGATAGGAAACACTTACATCTAACTTTTCTGCAAACTTTTCCCGTGTATAACCGTGTTCTTCCCTAGCTTTTCTAATCCGTTTATACATTCACTATCACCTCTTTATATAGTATCGGTTATAGTTGGCAAAAATAACATAAACTCTTACTGTATAAAAAACATCTTGATTTAGTTGATGCTACGTGTTACAATTAGCTCATCAATTACTAAAAAGGGAGTTGACTTTAGGTTGGAAGGTTTAAAATTTCATAACACTATAGCCAGAGATTTAGAGCGCATAACACAAGAAAGAGGCACAAAGCTATTTTCCGTCGATGATATAGAGGGAGGATCATTTGTTGAGGCAATGCTAAACGTACTCCAGATCCCCCAAAACAAATTATCCTTGTATTCTGATTTCTTCATAAAGTGTACTCAGTACTTCGGAAAACACAAATACGAAATTTCTTACGACGAAGCAAAATCACTATTCGATAATTTCAAAGCAATCATCGACGAATGAGCTTACAAGCTAGGGAAACAAAATGATCAACAGATTTATTGAAAAGCATGGGTATAAATTGGTATGGATTTTATCTTGTTGTATTGTTGCTCTCTTAATTATCGCCATACAATTAACAAATAACAAGACACCATCTTCTCCATACCCAAGTAATATAGATACATCTTCAAACGCAGCAAATCCTAATTCCATCGCCATACCCGGCTATGAAGTGCTGGAATTAAAAGCAGATGCCACAGAACAAGCCTTACGGCTGCCCAACCCGGAACAAAACATGTGCTATTTTCAGATATCATTATTTCTGGAAGATGGAACTCTGCTTTGGCAGTCTGAATTGATTGAGCCGGGAAAAACATCTAAGCCAATGGTTTTGACAAAAACCTTGTCGAAGGGGACATATCCCCAAGCCGTTCTACGATACGCTTGCTATCGTATGGACGAAAATCTGTCGCCGCTGAATGGCGCTGAAACAAAAGTAACCCTATGGGTGAAATAATAAAATAAAAAGGAGAAACCACTATGAAAAAACTATTCGCAATCTTCTTGACCGTGGCAATGCTTGCCTCTATGGCAACCATTGCTTCCGCCGAAAGCACTACCACATTGACCACCACCGTCCCTGCTGCAACCTATACCCTGAATATCCCTGCAGATCAGGAAATCCCGTTTGGGGCGACTACCACAGATATAGGAACAATTACTGTTACCAATGAAACAGGGTTTGCTGAGGGAAAAGACTTGAGAATCACGATAAACTATAGTGATTTTGTATGTGAAGGTGTCAGCACAAGCATCCCTTTTAGCTTAGGCGCTCATTACCAAGGTAAAAACGAAGATTATGGAACATCGGATGGAACAATATCAAATGGCGGTTCGCTTGTGTTTAAGGGTACAGATAGCGGCAAACTCGCAACACCAAAGTCCAGCAACATATACTTTACTTTTGATAGTTTTTTTGTTGCAGTGAACAGCGCAGATTGGGGCAAAGCATTAGCTGGTGACTATACAGCAACTATTACCTTTACCGCAGAGGTTGTGGCAGAATAAGCACAAAAAGCTATGAAAACAAGGTCAAAATGTTTTTTGAAAGCAATCTTGTGTGTGCTGGTAGTTGCATTGACCTTTGTTATTTATACTCCAGTGACAGCTACCGCAAGCAGCACAACGCTGACCACGACCGTGCCGAAAGCACTCCAAATCAACCTAACACTCACCGGCAACGGTTTTATAGCGATCAACGGGACTTCCTATGATCAATCCGGCAAAATTGATGTCCCAACAGATACTACCGTTGAATTACAAATCATACCAAAGGCAGGAAGCATACTCAAAGCTGTAATTTATAATGGCTGTGATATTACAAGCAGAATCGTAAATGGGAAAACGACCTTATCCAATATTCAGGAAATAATGGACTTGCACATCACCTTCGAGAGTATCACATCCACACCGGTTACCGGTGATTTTAGTTATCCCACCCTGATCCATTTGGCTTTTACAGCATTACTCTCACTGATTGGTTTGATTGCCATAGCGCATTACACAAAAAAGCATATTTCATAAAAAGAGGCGTTGCAAAATGCAGCGCCTCTAAATTCACCTGCGAGCGATCGCAGATCGCCCCTACAGACGGATGTATAATAGCCTTTACATAAAATCAACCATATGTTATGATGCTAAAAAAGGCAGGTGCAGTTTATGAACGAGCTTCCAAAGCGAAAGCAGATCCGAATTAAAGATCACGATTACGCTGCGCCCGGCGCATATTTCATCACGATCTGCACCGAAGGTAGACAAAAAGTCTTTTGGTCTTCCTGTAGGGGCGAACTATGTTCGCCAGTAGAATTGTCGAATATAGGAATAGTGGTAGATAAAGAAATAAAGAAATTGAACACCGTGTATACTACCGTGCGTGTAGATAAATACTGCATCATGCCCGATCATATTCATATGGTCCTAACCATTAATGCTGATGCAAGCGGGCGAACACAGTTCGCCCCCACAATATCACGGGTAATCAAACAATTTAAAGGAGCAATTACGAAACAGATCGGCAAACCTATTTGGCAAAGATCTTTTTATGACCACGGAATAAGAAATCAACAAGATTACAACGATATTTGGGAATATATAGAAAATAACCCCCTAAAATATACATTAAAACGGACACCATAACGGTGTCCGTTTTTTGGCGGGCGAACACAGTTCGCCCCTACATACATTGTTTTGCTTACAGGTTTTCCACTTCCTCCAGCCAAATGCGGCCGGAAGCATCGCTGGGCATACGCCAGTCCCCCCGGGGGCTTAAGCACACAGAGCCAACCTTTACGCCATCGGGCATACAGTTGCGCTTGAACTGCTGGGTGAAGAACCGGTTGTAAAATACCTTCAGCCACTTTTTCACAGTCACGGCATCATAAACACCTGCAAAGGCACGGCAAGCCAGGGTATAAATTTTTTCCGGCTTATAACCATAGCGCAGAATATAATAGAGGTAAAAATCGTGGAGGGCATAAGGACCGACGATATCCTCTGTCTGCTGGCTGATTTTACCGCTTTCATCCGGGGGCAGCAGCTCAGGAGAAATGGGGGTATCCAAAATATCCAGCAGCACCTGCTTGGCATCTATAAATTCCGGCTGCTCTGCAATCACACCAATCATCGGGCCAATCAGGGTCTTGGGTACAGAGGCGTTAACGCCGTACATACTCATATGGTCGCCATTATAAGTGCACCAGCCCAGAGCCAATTCGCTCAGGTCACCTGTGCCAACCACAATGCCATTTACCACGCTGGCATAGTCCATTAAAATCTGGGTGCGCTCCCGCGCCTGAGAATTTTCATAAGTGCCGTTATGAACTGCCGGATTGTGACCGATATCCCGGAAATGGGTGCTCACCGCATCCCGGATATTGATTTCCTTAATGGTAATGCCCAAAGCATCCATCAGCGCCAGAGAATTACTGTAGGTCCGGTCAGATGTGCCGAAGCAAGGCATGGTCACGCCATAAACATCGGTTGCAGGTCTGCCCAGCTGACGCATCGCTTCCACCGCCACCAAAAGCGCCAATGTGGAATCCAAGCCACCGGAAACACCGATTACTGCGTTGGCGCCAATGACGCTCAGCCGCTGCTTAAGGCCGGCCACCTGAATCTGGAAGATGGACATACACCGTTCCTGCCGGTTATCCGGCACAAAGGGGAACTTTTCAATGGCATACATGCTGCCATCGGATCGAAGACTACCGGGATTGCAGGAAACATACCGCATAGGCTCCATGGCAGCATAGAAGGAAATGGCATCCCGGACGCTCTTATTATGCCGGCGCTTGGCCCGGATTTTACCCAAATCCACATCCTGGGTCAGCATATAGTCCGTTTGGATAAGCTGGGCATTTTCGGCAATCAAAGTGCCATTCTCCGCAATCATGCTATGACCGGAGAACACCAAATCGGAGGTGGACTCCGTATAGCCGGAAGAGCAGTAAGCATACACGCAGCCGCAAACGCTTGACTGGTGCTTCACCAGACCTCTGCGGCGCTCCCGTTTGCCTACGGTTTCGTTGGAGGCGGAAAGATTGACAATCACCTCAGCGCCGTTGAGACACATCATGGTAGAAGGCGCCATAGGTGACCACAGGTCCTCGCAAATTTCCACGCCCATCACGGTGCCGTCGCCAAGGGTAAACAGCAGGTCGCGGCCCACCTTCACCTGGAACTGACCATCCAGCCCCAAATCCTGAGCGCTGACCTTATCCATAGGCAAATCCTGAGAGGAGGAGAACCAGCGGCGCTCATAAAACTCGCTGTAATTGGGCAGGTAAGTTTTGGGGATAAGACCCCAGAGCATACCCCGGGCCACCACTGCAGCGCAGTTATACATCTGCCCGGCAAGCAATACCGGCAGGCCCACTACGGCAGTCAGTTGGGGATAGTTGGCAGTTGCCGCCATAATCTCCTTAAGCCCCTCCATGGAATCGGCAAGGAGCGTTTCCTGGAAGAACAAATCCCCACAGGTATAGCCTGTCAGCGCCAGCTCCGGAAACACCACCAGGTCGCAACCGGCTTCATCGGCCTTTCTGATATATTCACAGATATCCTGAGTATTTTTCTTTACATCCGCCACCCGCACTGCAGGCACGGCGCAAGCCAAACGCATAAAATCCAGCACAAAAATCCCTCCATCGTTCAATATATTCTTAATATACCACGGTTTTCGCAAAATGCAAAGAAAAAAGCACCATTCGGTGCTTTTTCCCTAAATTCAGTTATTTGCCAGCTTTTTAAGAGCATCCACAAGGTCAGTCTGCTCCCAAGGCAGCTCCTGTACGCCAAAATGACCTTCCATAGCAGTCTTGCCATAGATGGGACGGCGCAGCTGCAATTTGCCGATGATGCCGGCAGGAGTCAGGTCACAAAGCTGACGCAGATAAGCAGTCATTTCCTCGTCGGAAACCTTGCCGGTGCCGTAGCTATCCACCCGGACGGACACAGGCTCCGCCACGCCAATGGCGTAGGCAAGCTGCACCTGCACCTGAGAAGCCAAACCGGCAGCCACCAAATTCTTTGCCATATAACGGGCCATATAGGCGCCGCTACGGTCTACCTTGGTGGGGTCCTTGCCGGAGAAAGCGCCACCACCGTGGGAGAAATAGCCGCCATAGGTATCCACAATAATCTTGCGGCCGGTAAGGCCGGTATCACCGTTGGGGCCACCGATAACAAAGTTGCCGGTGGGGTTAATGTGAATGTTGGCAACATTCTTAATATCAAAGCCGTACTTGGCAAGAACAGGGGCGATAACACCCTGGCGGATATAGCGGCGCAGCTCCTCAATTTCAAAATCAGCGCTGTGCATAACGGACACAACAACCGTATCGATTCCCAGCACATTGCCCTTTTCGTCAAACTCCACGCTCACCTGAGTCTTGCCGTCGGGGCGAAGCAGATCGTTGCTTTGCACGCACTGGGTCAGCCGGTTAGAAAGGGCCCGGGACAGAGCAACCGGCAAGGGCATCAGCTCCGGGGTATGGGTGCAGGCGCCGCCGAACATCATACCCTGGTCACCTGCGCCGCCAACGGCATCGTTGGTGCCAAGAGCAATATCGGCAGACTGGGTGTGAATCTTGCAAAGGATTTCCACGGAATCGGCATCAAAGCCATCACCGGGGTGGGTGTAGCCAATCTGGCCAATCACCTTACGGGCAATGGCGGCATAGTCCACCTGCGCCTTGGTGGTAATTTCACCGCAAATGATACAAAAATCGGTGGTAACCATGGTTTCGCAGGCCACACGGGACGCCGGGTCTTGCGCCAGGCAAGCATCCAAAATAGCATCAGAAATGCTGTCTGCCACCTTATCGGGATGACCGCAGGTAACGCATTCAGAGGTAAATAATCTTTTTTCCATCACATTCTATCCTTTCGTGAAAAATAAAAACCGCACATCGGATTCGATGTGCGTATCTATCGAATCCTCATCTTTCGTTTGCCGACGGATTTGGCACCTTGACTTAACAGGTTGCCGGGTTTCACAGGGCCGTTCCCTCCACCACTCTTGATAAGGCTTGTATGCAGTTCGACAATATTTTATCGAAAATTCTTATATTGTCAAGGGGTTTTCCTTATTTTTTCGAAAAAATATGTTTACAATTAGCCTATAGACTTTTTAGGAAAATGTTGGTATGATAATACCAATATATTTAGGAGCTGATATTTTTGAAGAATCTGCGCAGCCGTTTTGAACGGTTTTGCTATAAAAACCGGAACAAGGGCATCCCCAACCTGATGCTTTACATCGCCATTGGCTGCGGTCTGGTGACCGTAACCGCATTGCTGGGATATCCCCAAATCTACAACCTTTTATGCTTTGACCGCGCAGCCATTTTGCAGGGTCAGGTTTGGCGGCTGATTACCCCGGTATTTACCATGGGCAGCGGCAACATCCTAACCGCCCTTATCCTGCTGTACTGCTTTTATTCTCTGGGTCGGGCTGTGGAAAACGCCTTTGGCACCCTGAAATTTAACCTGTACTGGCTATCCGGCATACTGCTGATGGATATTTTCGCTTTGGCTTTTGGTAGCTTTGCCTATGTTTTCGCAGATGGGCAATGGGTTTTCATAGCAGATGACTTTTCTTATTATTTTTCCAGTTATATCCCTCTGTTTCTGCTGCTGAGTATGACGATTTGCTTCAGCACCATTTACCCGGAAACCCAATTTCTGGTGCTGTTCATTCTGCCCATCAAGGCCCGGATTCTTTCCCTGTTTTACCTTGCCTATATAATTTTTGAAATTGTGCGGCTGTGTGTTCCCACCCTGATTTTCCCACTCTGCCTGTTCCCCTTAGTTGCCATTTTGAACTATTTCCTGTTCTTTGGCAAGGATGTTACCAACCTGTTCCCTGCCCGGATTGTAAGAAAGAAGCCCAAAAATATGCGCATGCACAAAGCTGCGCCCAGCAAGGCCCAAAGCTACACCCACCGGTGTACCGTGTGCGGCAGAACGGATGTAAGCAATCCGGAGCTGGAATTCCGGTATTGTTCCCGGTGCAACGGCTATTTCTGTTACTGTGAAGATCACATCAATAACCACACCCACGTAGAATAAGTAACTGCGCCTGGCTCATTGCCAGGCGCATATTTTTGTGCTATAATAAAAGCACTACACAAAAGGCGGTGAAAATATGGACAAATTCATTATGGCACTGGACTCCGGCACTACCAGCAACCGGTGCATCCTCTTTGACCGGGATTCCCGGATCATCAGTATGGCGCAAAAGGAATTTACCCAGCATTTCCCCAAAAACGGCTGGGTGGAACACAATGCGCTGGAAATTTATGCTACCCAGGTAGCTGTTGCAAAGCAGGCACTGGAAAACGCAGGGGTTGCCCCCGGTCGCATTGCTGCCATCGGCATCACCAACCAGCGGGAGACTACCGTAGTGTGGAACAAAGAAACCGGTCTTCCGGTATATAACGCCATTGTGTGGCAATGCCGCCGGACGGCGGACTACTGTAAGCAGCTGGAAAAGGAAGGCTGGGGACAGATCATCCGGCAGAAGACCGGCCTTGTGTTAGACCCCTATTTTTCCGCCACAAAGCTTAAGTGGATCTTGGAAAATGTTCCCGGTGCAAGGGATTTGGCAGAAGCGGGCAAGCTCCTGTTTGGCACAGTGGAGACCTGGCTCATCTGGAAGCTGACCGGCGGTAAGGTCCACGTGACGGATTATTCCAACGCCTCCCGGACGATGCTCTTTAATATCCACACCTTAAGCTGGGATCAGGAGATTCTAAAAAAGCTGAACATCCCCCTGTCCATGCTGCCGGAGGCTGCCCCCTCCAGCAAAATCTACGGCTATACAGATCCTGCGGTTTTTGGCGCAGCCATCCCCATTGCCGGCAGTGCCGGCGACCAGCAAGCGGCCCTGTTTGGTCAGGCCTGTTTTCAGCCGGGACAAAGCAAATGTACTTACGGCACAGGCGCATTTTTGCTGATGAATACAGGAGCATCTCCCATCCCCTCTCAAAACGGCTTGGTAACCACCATTGCCTGGGGCTTAAACGGCAAGGTCACCTATGCCTTGGAAGGCTCTATCTTTATGGCTGGTGCTGCCATCCAATGGCTGCGGGATGAGCTGCGGTTCCTGGAATCTGCTGCCGACTCAGAATATATGGCAAACAAAGTGCCGGACACCGGCGGCTGTTACTTAGTGCCTGCCTTTGCCGGTTTAGGCGCGCCTTACTGGGATCCTTATGCCCGGGGCGTGCTGGTGGGCCTGAGCCGGGGTACTAACAAATATCACATCATCCGCGCCACCCTGGATTCCATCGCCTATCAGGTAAACGATGTGCTTATGGCTATGGAAGCTGACAGCGGCATCTGCAAGCAAAGCTTAAAGGTGGATGGCGGTGCCAGCGCCAACAATTATCTTTTACAGACCCAAGCCGACATCTGCGGCAATCCGGTGCTCCGTCCCCGCTGCACAGAAACCACCGCTTTGGGCTCGGCTTACCTTGCCGGCCTTTGCGTGGGGTACTGGAAAAGCACAGAAGATATTGAAGAAAGCTGGGCAGCCGACCGGACATTTGCACCGGCAATTTCCCGACAGGAGCAGGAAAAGCGCATCGGCCTTTGGAAAAAGGCAGTTGCCAGAGCCGGCAACTGGGCAGAAGAATAAAAATCGGTGCGGATTATTCCGCACCGATTCTTTCGTATAAGCACATTTGATAAGAAATTCCGTCCTCTTCGCCCTCCTGCAAAACTTCCATTCGTTTCCAGTCAGGGTCAGCATCTAAGTTGGGGAAAAAGGTATCCGACTCGGGGCAGGCGGAAAGCTTGGTCACATAGGCTTTACGGCACATAGGCAGCATTTGCTTATAGATGCTGCCACCGCCAATGACCATTACCTTTTCGTGATTTTCTGTCAGCTTTGCCGCTTCCTCCGGGCTGGAGGCCAGGGTAAAGCCCTCGGGAGCCGCGCCGGAACGGCTGAGCATAATGTTCTGCCTGCCGGGCAGAGGCTTTTGGCCGGGAAAATCCGCCACCGTCCGGCGGCCCACAATCACAGTAGCCCCCCGGGTGGTCTCCCGGAAGAATTTGCGGTCAGCAGAAAGGGCAACCGGCTGAGTGCCGTCCCTGCCGATGCCCCAATCGGAATATACTGCAACAATCAGTTCCATTTTACACCTCAAATGGCCATGGGGATTTCAAAATCAAAGGGATGATACTGATAATCTTCCACCTTGAAGCTATCCTTGGTGAACTGATAAAAATCAGTAATACTCGGATCCAGCGTCACCTTGGGGGCAGGATAGCCCTCCCGTTCCAGCATAGCCTTTACTGCAGGAATATGCCGGTCGTAAATATGGCAGTCGGCAATCACATGCACCAGCTCGCCTGCCTTCAGACCTGCCACCTGGGCCATCATCATAGTCAGCATAGCATACTGGCAAACATTCCAGTTATTGGCAGTGAGCATATCCTGACTGCGCTGATTTAAGATGGCGTTGAGGGTATCGCCGGTGACATTAAAGGTCATGGAATAGGCGCAGGGATACAGGTTCATCTCGTGCAGGTCCTGGAAATTATAAATGTTGGTCATAATCCGCCGGGAGGCAGGGTTATTCTTAAGGTCATAAATCACCCGGTCCACCTGGTCAAACTCGCCCTCTTTATACTGATGCTTGATGCCCAGCTGATAGCCATAGGCCTTGCCGATGGTGCCGTCCTCCCCTGCCCATTCGTCCCAAACATGGCTGCCCAAATCGCAGATACGGTTGGACTTTTTCTGCCAAATCCACAAAAGCTCATCCAAGCAGCTTTTCCAGTAGGTGCGGCGCAGGGTCATAATGGGAAATTCTTCCTGCAGATTATAGCGGTTGACAACGCCAAACTTTTTTACCGTGTGGGCCGGTGTGCCGTCGGCCCAGTGGGGACGCACCTGCAAATCGGTGTCATAAAAACCGTTTTCCAGAATATCCAGGCATGTTTGCCGGTAAAGTTCGTCTGCTCTGCTCATAATAATCCCTCTTTCTTGTTTTTTGTCCATTATAACCAATCTTCGCACCGTTTTCAACAAGAAATTGAAAGTTGATAATTGCTGTATCACTTTGCTATAAATTTAAATAGTCGGCAAAGCCGACACCTTAATTGTCAATTTTCCACTGTCAATTGTCAATTAAATGGCGAGAGGAAAAACCTCTCGCCATTCGTATTAGATAATGCGGTCCATAAGGCCAATGAGGTAATCGGTGCGAATCATACCTATGTTATTGGCAAACAAAATATCCGTTGCGCCCACATCCCTGGCAAACTGCACCAGATTGCGGCCGCTGGGGTCGCTCCAATAGCGGTAGTCAATCTCGTAAACGGTGCTGTAGTGGTCAACCACATAGCTCATCAGGGCGTTACCAAAGCTTTCCTTCACCACAATCAGCACAGAGCCGTCGGTAACCTCAGGATTAGATAGCTCTGCAAAGGGCTGGTCAGAGCCGCAGAAGGTATTATACTTGGAATAGTATGCCCAGCCGGAAACATCCATAATGATGGGCCAATAAGTCTTGGCGCCGCCGTTCTGCTCGGTAAAGTACATAAATGCGCTGGAGCAATAGGGCTCATAGGCATACACCGTGTCGGGGGTGTTCTTCAGGTTCTCCGGGTAGCCAAAATTGGTGTACATACCACCAAGATATCCGCCGTACTGGCGCTCCGTGCGCTGGCTCATGGTGTAGGGCGTGATGCCCTTAGCCTGGCAGAAGGCTTCGTAGCCATAGTAGGCGCCGATGCCGTTCCAGTGCCAGTCGGTGCGGAAATACAGGTATTCATCTCTGTGCTCCAGCAGGTTATCCACACACTGCACAGGGATGACATTGCTGCTCATTTTGTCAAAAATCTGCTGGCTTCTTTGCAGTTGGTCTGCCTTTTGGATGTTCACATTATCCGGCATCACAATGCCGATGGCTGTGGGAATAATCAGGTTATATACATTCGTTTCCCCTGCCAGCTGGTCGGCGACACTGCTGACAAGGCCTGCATACCGGGAGGCTGCAGAATCGATATAGCCATAATCCTCAAAGGCCATATTATCCACCATAACAATGCCCTGATGGTAATAATAGCTGCCGCTGGTGCTCAGTAGCTCCGGGTAGCCTGCTGCGTTTTTCTTGCCGGTGGCGTAAATGCTGCCGGTCACAATCACAGGATTATCGGTGGAAGCCTCCGTGGGAGCCTCGGTGGGCGCTTCGGTAGGCGCCTGGGTGGGGGCTTCAGTAGGAGGGTTGGTAGCAGGGCGCTCGCCCACTGCCGGGGCGTTATCAATGAGAGCCTGGGCAGTGGCAATATCATCGGTGATGCACAAAATCACATACACGCCGTTAGACCAGATGATTGCCTTATCAATCTTGGCAACCTCCCCGGGAATATAGCTCAAAAACTGATCCCGCATCTGCTTGACATAGGTCTTGATGCTCTGCACAGCGGCCTCGGTGTTCGCTGCATCGGTCACCGTCACAAGGGCAAGCACATCGGCATATTTGGCGCTTCCGGCATACATTACAGCCTTCGTGCCCTCAGGCAGCTCCGGGAAAAACACCTCTGCGCCCTCGCCCATATCCTGAAGGTCGCTGGCATAGGTAACGCCACCCAGCAGGTCACCCAGCAGGGCCTGGGCATCAATATTCTTTTGGGGCGCTTCCGGTGCGCTGCCGCCGCATGCGCTCAGGCAGAACACAGAAGCTATTACCAAAATCACGGCAATGAAACGGTTGATTGTCTTTTTCATAATGTGCCTCTTTCTTACATTCCGGCATTCGCCTTTTTTCGATATTATGGTAACCCAAAATCCCCCATTTTTCAACCCTTATTTTGTCCTTTCCTCCGCATTTTAGCCTGGCTTATACAATTTCCGCTTTTTCCCGAAGAAAAGGCTTGACAAATCGGGATGCTTTCGTTATAATCACTTTTGCTTTGGACGATTAGCTCAGCTGGTAGAGCATGCGCTTGACGTGCGCAGGGTCAGCGGTTCGAGTCCGTTATCGTCCACCAAAAAAGACACCACCCAATCGGGTGGTGTCTTTTTTGGTATCGGTATTCAGATAACGGACTCGAAAGCCGGCACTTAGCAAGTGTCCGGGGGACACTTGCAACCGGCGTGGCCCGCCGCAGCGGGCGAGTCCATCCGGGCGCAACGCGCCCTACCTTAGCCGACGATGCTTCGCGCCATCGTATAGGGGAAAGACGATAACGGACTCAGCTTTGACAAATTCAGGGGAGGCATTGCCTCCCCCTTTTTATTAACTTTCGCAATTTGCTTTGCAGCGGATAAGGCACACAGCGCCGGTGATAATAAGCGCCAGGAAGAACACCAGCACCCCAACCAGAATCGCGCTCACCACGCTTGTTGCGGTGATTCCAACCACCAGCAGTATGGCGGACAGGAGAATGGTCCCTAAAATACCTATCAGCACAGCATTTATATCCGTACAGCCACAGCCGCACCGGGCAGTGCCATCACCCAGCAGCAATACCGCCAGGAACACACCGGCTGCGCCAAGCGCCACATACAGGAAAACGGGAGTCACCGTAATAACTCCCACAATCTGCAAAAACGCAGCCACCACGCCGATTACCAGGCTGGCAATCAGGGCAATAAGCGGACATTTGCAAAAACATCTGCAACGAAAAGTTTCCATAATTTTCACCTCCCACCACAATTTATGTCGAATCGGCAAATAGGTGCGTGTTCAATTGACAATTGAAAATTGAAAGTTGAAAATTAGCGATTATCCATTGTTAACTGTCAATTTTTCTTCCAAAAAAGTATAAATAGTCCTTGACTTTTCCTGTTTGTGATGCTAAAATAGGCAAGCCGCATTGAATAGGCTTAAGTTGGGTCTTTAGGCCTGCGCCTTTAGAGCGAGACTACACATTATAAAGTAGGTGAAAAAGAATGAAAGCAGTTATCGTGACCGGTGGTAAGCAGTACACCGTCTCTGATGGCGATGTTTTGTACATCGAGAAGCTGGAGGCAGAGGCTGAAGCTACCGTGAAGTTTGAGCAGGTTCTGGCTGTGCTGGATGGCGAAAACTCCAAGATCGGCGCTCCCGTCGTGGAAGGCGCTTGTGTCGAAGCCAAGGTCATCAAGAATGGCAAGGGCAAGAAGATCGATGTCTTCAAGTACAAGGCCAAGAAGAACGAAAAGAAGAAGATCGGCCACCGTCAGCCTTACACCAAGGTGGAGATCACCAAGATCGCTCTGTAATTATGACAAAGTGCGAGTTTTTTACTGAGGGAGATCGAATCACAGGATTCAGTATCTCCGGCCATAGCGGCTATGCAGAAGCCGGCGCCGATATTGTGTGCGCCGCCATCTCCGCCGTTGTGACCATGGCCGAGGCCACCATCAATGAGGTGTGCGGCGCAAAGGCCAAAGTTCGTGTCAAGGATGCGGACGCCCGCATTACCCTGACCCTCCCCGTTTCCTGCGATGAGGAAGAGTCCGTACAGGCTGTGCTTGCCGGTATGATGCTCACCCTTTGCAGCATGCGGGACGATTATCCTGATTATATCGAAGTTTCGGAGGCGTAACACCATGCTGAAGATTGGTATTCAGTTTTTCGCTCACCATAAGGGCGGCGGTTCTACCAAGAACGGTCGTGATTCCGAGGCTAAGCGCCTGGGCGTGAAGCGCGCGGACGGTCAGTTCGTTCTGGCCGGCAACATCCTGGTTCGCCAGAGAGGCACCCACATCCATCCCGGTGTCAATGTTGGCATCGGCAGTGATGACACCCTGTTCGCTCTGATTGACGGTACTGTCAAGTTCGAGCGCAAGGGCAAGGATCGCCGTCAGTGCTCCGTGTACGCTGCTGAGCAGTAATCACGAATCATTTTGCTTGAAAGGCTGCTGCATATTTTGCAGCAGCCTTACCTTTTACAAAGGAGTCTGCAATGGAACAATTTGTAGATAAAGTGCGCATCACCGTCTGCGGCGGACGGGGCGGTGACGGCGCGGTGGCTTTCCATCGGGAAAAATATGTGGCAGCCGGCGGCCCGGACGGTGGCGACGGCGGTCACGGCGGCAGCGTGATTTTGCGGGTGAACGACAACCTGTCCACCCTGCTGGATTTTCGCTATAAGCGCAAGTATGCCGCCCAGGCCGGCCAGAACGGTCAGGGCAGAAATATGGCAGGCAAGCGGGGCGAAAACCTGATTGTTCAGGTGCCTCGGGGCACTGTGGTGCGGGATGCCGAAACCGGCCAGATTATTGTGGATATGTCCACCGGCGAAGATTATATCATTGCCAAGGGCGGTCGCGGCGGCTGGGGCAACGGTCACTATGCCACCCCCACCCGGCAGGTACCCCGGTTTGCCAAAGCCGGCCTTAAGGGTCAGGAACGGGATGTTGTGATGGAGCTGAAGCTCCTGGCAGATGTGGGCCTTGTTGGCTTCCCCAATGTGGGTAAGTCCACCCTGCTGTCGGTCACCTCCAATGCCCGGCCCAAAATTGCCAACTATCACTTCACCACCCTGTTCCCTAACCTGGGTGTGATTTATGTGGATGAAGGCGTAAGCTTTGTGATGGCAGATATCCCCGGCATCATCGAAGGCGCTGCCGAAGGTGCAGGTCTGGGCCACGACTTTTTGCGGCACATTGACCGCTGTCGGCTGCTGGTGCATGTGGTGGATGTATCCGGCTGCGAGGGCCGGGACCCGGTGGAGGACTTTGATGCCATCTGCGAAGAGCTTAAAAATTACAGCATCGACCTTAGTAACCGCCCCATGATTGTGGCTGCCAACAAGTGCGACCTTTTGATGCCGGAATCGGATAACCTGCAGCGGCTGCGCCAGCATGTGGAGGAAGCCGGCTGTGAGCTTTACGAAATTTCCGCAGGCACCACCCAAGGCACAAAGCAGCTTATGCGGATTGTTGCCGAAAAGCTTAAGACTCTGCCCCCGGTTACCATTTATGAGCCGGAATATGTGGAGGTTATGGAAGAAGCCGGTGACCCCAAGGCCTTGGAGATTGAACACCTGGGCAGCACCTGGCTCATCACCGGCACCTGGCTGGAGCGCCTGATTCAGAACATCAATTTTGATGACTACGAATCGAGGAACTATTTTGACCTGCAGCTGCGCAAATGCGGTCTGTTCGCCCGGCTGGAGGAAATGGGAATTCAGGACGGCGACACAGTGGATATCTACGATTTCCAGTTTGAGTATCAAAGGTAATTGCCAAAATCAACTTTTTATGCTATACTAACAGCGTCACAGAAAATGTGGCGCTGTTATTGTTTATTCAGGAGGGATTTTTGTGATTTCCAACTTAAACAAAGGCGCTTTTCAGTCTTTCGGCCAGGTTTTTACAAACCTTTCCGGTGTCATTGCCGAGGATGCCCAGCCCATGGCGGTGCACCTGCAGGGAGATATGTGCCCGGTATTTCTTACCAAATCCGCCACAGCTGTGATTTGCGACCAAGGTATGGCTGTGCTTTCCTGCCAAAAGGAGGACGGCAGCTTTTGCCATTTTTACTTAGATAAGCCGGTTGTGCTAAAAGAGGGTCTGCATTTTTCCCTTTCGGCCTTCAAAACCGCTGCGCACATTCGCATCAGCGGTCAGGTGCAGAGTCTGGAAAACCGGGTGCGGGAGGATTTTCGCATTCACAGGCGGCTCAAGCTGGACACGCTGTACACCTTTTTCTATCAGGAAAAGGAGCCCGGCTTTCTGTTTGCCGGTGAGCGCCATTCGGTGGTGGAGCTGATTTATGTAGACCAGGGCCAACTACACTCCGTTGCCGACGGTCGGGACATTCTGCTCAGTCAGGGTGAGCTGGCCCTCTATGCCCCTGACCAGTGGCATATGCAATACGCCGAAGTGGATGTTACCCCCAGATTTTTGACGGTGAGCTTTGACCCGGGCAACTATGATTTAACCCCTCTTTATAACCGCAAGTTCTCCCTTTCCCATCAGCAGGCCGACCTTTTGCAGCAGATGCTTCGCCAGCAGGAAAACCCGGACCATTGCAGCGAAGATATGATTTTGTGCCTGCTGACTCAGCTTTTATTGCAGCTGCTGCGCAGCACGGACCGTACCCCCACTCCCCTGCAGACCGCCTACGGCGCCAAAAATGAGAACAGCATTATCCGCACAGCCCAGCAGTACATCGCACAAAATGTGCAAGGCAAGCTTTCTGTGCCGGAGGTTGCTAAAAATGCCGGCGTGAGCACCAGTTACCTCACCGCCCTATTCCAAAAGCATTTGCAGATTTCCCCGGCGGACTATGTGCGTCGCATTAAGCTTCAGGAATCCAAGCAGCTCATCCGCAGCGGCACTATGAACTTCACCCAAATTGCCGCCCTCCTGAACTATTCCACGGTGCATCATTTCTCCCGGCAATTTAAGGGGAATTTTGGCATCACCCCGTCGGAATATGCAAGGTCTATAAAATAATACGTTAACAAGAGCAAGCGGTTTTCCGCTTGCTCTTGTTAATTGAAAATTGAAAATTGAAAATTGTGGTATCGCTGACGCGATAAATTAAAATTCGTGTCAACTGAACAGTTGACACTGCAATCTTCATATATACCGTTATTCTGCATCGAAGAAAGTAGTTGAATAATCATTCAACGCGTTATGTAAACTGTGCTTTTGTTACCCAGAAACTTTTATAATTTGTAATTGTGCATTATTTATTATTCATATAATCCCGGGGAATCAAAATCGGCCATTGATTCAGTTCATCATCACAATGCCCCTTCAGTTCTTCCAACCGGCTGATAATGTAATCAATCTGCCTATCCCGGTCAGGACCCTCATCCAGGCAAATCGCAGCAATCTCTCTGCCCGGATGTAATTCCCAGTATCGCCAAAGGGCCGCATCAATAACATCACTGATTTCTGAAATATCCGCTTTTTCCACTGCCTTAACTAATTCGTACATTATATTTCTCCTTATGTTATTTTCCATTATGATAACACTTTGTTTGTATAAATTCAATACTTTTGTTGCTATACTGCTAACAAAGTATTTGCGAGGTGTTATTATGGCAACTAACAAGATACAAACGGGTATTCGCTTTGAGCCAGAACTTCTTTACAAAATCTCATATGTTGCCAAGGACAGCAAGCGTTCCTTAAATGCACAATTGGAATATCTGGCACAACAATGCGTTAAGGAGTTTGAAGATACAAATGGAGCTATTCCCATTGTGGAAGAAATGCTTTACAACAAATAGGCTTCGCCATTGAAAATAGCCAAGAGCAAGCGGTTTTCCGCTTGCTCTTGTTAGTTGAAAATTGAAAATTGAAAATTGCGGTATCGCTGACGCGATAAATTTAAATTCGTGTCAACTGAACAGTTGACACTGCAATCTTCATATATACCGTTATTCTGCATCGAAGAAAGTAGTTGAATAATCATTCAACGCGTTATGTAAACCGCTATTTCATTGGCTGCATTTCGATTCGCATTCAGCACTAAGACAGCAGCAATGTAAGCTGCTGCAACTGACAATTTATGTACCTTTGCGATGCATTTTAATAGTCGGCTTTGCCGACACAATAATTGTCAATTATCAATTGTCCATTGTGCATTGAAAAAGAGCAAGTGTCTTATATTCAGCATTCTGCATTATTCCTTATTTATTGGTTTGTAAAATACTTGCGTATATTGGGGTTTTGGTATATAATAAGGGGATAAAGAGGAGGGATTGCCATGGAATTTAAGGTTTTGGCGGTAGGCGATGTAGTTGGTAATCCGGGCGTGGAACGGATTTGCCGCAGTCTGCGGTATCTAAAGCGCAAAACCCTGGCAGATTTTGTGGTGGTTAACGGAGAAAATGCCAGTATGGTTGGCATCACCCCGGGGCAATGCGAGGATATTTTAGACGCAGGTGCCGATGTGATCACCCTGGGCAATCACGCCTTTGGGCGCAGGGAATTGGTGGACTACTTAGAAAGCAATTCCCGGGTATTGCGTCCTTATAACTATGCCCCCCAAACCCCCGGCCGGGGCTTTGGGCTCTTTGACACCCGGTTTGGTCCGGTTGCGGTTATCAATCTGTTGGGCCGCTGCCACATGGACTTTGGGCCGAACAATCCCTTTTTGCTGGCCGAAAAGGTGCTGAAAAATTTGAACACCAAGCTGATTTTTATAGATATGCACGCAGAGGCCACATCGGAAAAGCTGGCCATGGCCCATATGCTGGACGGACGCATCAGCGCCCTGTGGGGCACCCACACCCATGTGCCCACTGCCGATGCTCAGGTGCTGCCCGGCGGCACAGGCTATGTGACTGACCTGGGTATGACCGGACCGAAAAACGGCATTTTGGGTGTGCAGGCCAAGCAATCCATTGCCAAGTTCCGGGGTGACCTTACCGGTCGCTATCAATGGGCAGAGGGCCCCACCAAGTTAGAAGCGGTGCTTTTCACCGTTGACCCGGAAACCGGCCTTTGCACCAAGGCGGAAAGGACTGACCTGTATGATTAAAATCCTCCACAGTGCCGACTGGCACTTGGATGCGCCTTTGCGTGGCAAAGGGCAGCTAAAGCCCATTTTGCTGTCCATCCCCGGGCGCATCGCCCAGATTTGCCGGGATGAGGACTGCGACCTGGTGCTTTTAGCAGGTGATCTGTTTGACACAGCCTATACCCAGGCAAGCTACAAGGCCCTTTACGAAGCCCTGGAGGCTATGGCGGTTCCCGTATTTATCACCCCGGGCAACCACGACCCGGCAAATGCCCAAAGCCCCTGGCTAAAGGAAATATGGCCGGAGAATGTGCATATTTTCACCCGTTGTCAAGTAGAATCCGTGGCTCTTTCAGCCCTCGACTGCCGCATTTACGGCGGCGCATTCACCTCTATGGACTGCCCTGCTCTGCTGGAGGGCTTCCGGGCAGAATGCACCGAAAAATATGCCATTGGCATTTTCCACGGCGACCCCCTGCTGCCCAATTCCCCCTGTAATCCCATTACCCAAACCCATGTACGGGAAAGCGGGCTGGACTATTTGGCTCTGGGTCACACCCACAACTGCGGCTCTTTCACCGCAGCAGACACCCTTTGCCTTTGGCCCGGCTGCCCTATGGGCAAGGACTTCGGCGAATGCGGTGAAAAAGGCGTTTACATCGTAACTTTAGACGGCGCGGCGGAGGCCCGTTTTGTCCCTTTGGACACGCCCCGGTTTTACGATCTGACCGAGCAGGTGCGCATAAGTCCGGAGCAAACCCTTCAGTCACTGCTCCCCCCTGCCGGCAACACAGACTATTACCGCATCACCCTCACCGGTCAATGGGAGGCCTTTGATGAGCAGGCCCTTGCCGGCCGTTTCAGCCTTTTCCCCAATCTGACCGTTATAAACAAAACCGTGCCGCCCGTAGACACGTGGCAGGCGCTGGGTCAGGACAACCTGGAGGGCCATTTCTTTGGTTTGCTAAAGCAGGCTATGGAGGGCGCAGACGAAGAAACTGCTGGGCTTTTGGAGCTTGCCGCCACCATTTCCCGTCGGATTTTGGATGGACAGGAGGTGGAGCTGCCGTGAAAATTTTATCTATGACCGCCACCTTTGGCAAATTGGAGCATCAAACCCTTACCTTTGCACCGGACATGCAGATTATTGAAGCTCCCAACGAATGGGGCAAGAGCACCTGGTGCGCCTTTATTACAGCAATGCTCTACGGTTTTCCCTCCCGAAAGCGCTCAAGCGACACCTCCGTGGAGGACAAGGACCGCTATGCCCCCTGGTCCGGCGCGCCTATGGCAGGCCGCATGGACATTGAGGCACGCGGCAAATACATTACCCTGGAACGGCAAAGCAAGGGCCGGGTGCCCTTCAACCAGTTCCGGGCCTACGACACCCAAAGCGGCGCCCCCATCGAGGAGCTGACCGCCGATAACTGCGGTCAAATGCTGTTGGGCATTGAAAAGGATGTGTTCCTGCGCTCTGCCTTTATCCGTCAGGCTGAGCTGCCGGTTTCTGACAGTCAAGCCCTGCGCACCCGGCTCAACACCCTGGTTACCACCGGCGATGACAGCGGTGCTGCCCAGGCGCTGGCTGAAAAGCTCAACAATCTGAAAAACGGCTGCCGCGCCAACAAAAAGGTTGGCTTGCTGCCGGAGGCAGAACGGCAGCATCTGGAAATCTTCCAAAAGCTGGAAGAACTGCGGGCTTTGCAAAGCCAGTCTGCCCAGCTCAAAGCCAAGCTTCAGCAGCTGGAAGGCTTTGAACAGCAGCTAAAGAACCATCAGGCGGCATTAAACTATGCTGCAAATATCACCTATGCCCAAAAGCTGGCCGCAGCCCAGGAGGCCGAAGCCCTGGCCCAAGCCAAGGTTACGGACCTGGAGGCCGATTGTGCCGGCATTCCCGACGAGCAGACCATAGCCAAACAACTATTTTCCCTGCAGCAGCTGCGGGAAGAACGGGAGCAGCTGCATCTGCAATCTCAACTGCTCCCCCCTGCCCCCATAGCCCCGGCAGAGGCCGGCGGCTCTGAGGAAGCCGTGGTCCGGGCCAAGGCCGATTATGAAACCTACACCCTGCTTACGAAAAAAGCATCTATCCTGCCTCTGATAACGGGCATTGCCCTTCTTGTCGGCGCAGCAGCGCTTCTGTTGCTGCCTATGCCCTGGCTGCTTACTGCCCTGCTGCCCCTTTCTGCCGGCATTGCGCTGCTGATCAGCCACTTTGGCGGCAAAGAAAAAAAGGCCGCCCAAGTCCGCAGCCTTATGGAAAAATATCCCGGCATCGCCCCTGAAAGCTGGGAAGCTGTTTCCGGCAGCAAGCTTGCCACCAAGCTGGCCTATGAGCAGGCCTGCAGGGAGCATCAGGAAAAGGCCCAGGCACTGCAAAGCCGCATGGCTGCCCTGCAAGAGCAGACGCTCTGCCTCACCGGCGGTTTGAGCCCCATAGAATTCGAGCAGCAGCTTATTTCCCACCGGCAAAAGCACAGTGCGTTAGCCGATGCCCGTCGGGAGCTGATTCGGGCGCAGGAGCTGCTTTCTGCTCTTAAGAGCACCCACCGGGAAGCACCGCCCCCCACTCAGCCGGATGACCTTAGCTACAGCGCCCAGGAAACTGCCCGTCTGCTGGCAGACACTGCCGCCCAGCGCAACGGTTTACAGCGCACCTTAGGCCAATGTCAGGGCCGTATGGAAGCCCTGGGTCAGGAAGAAACCTTGCAGAAGCAGCTTGCAGCCATAAATGAGCGCATTGTTAAGCTGGAGCAAACTTTGGGTGCTTTGGAGCTTGCCCGGGAATATCTGGAGCAGGCTACCCGGCAGCTGCAGCAGCGGTTTGCACCCCGTATCTCCCAGCGGGCGCAAGCCATTATGGCCCAGCTCACCGGTGGTAGATACGACCGTGTTTACTTGGGAAGCGACTTCACCATGACCACCGGCGCCCAGGAGGAAATCAACCTCCACGATGCCCTCAGCCGCAGCGACGGCACCTTGGACCAGCTGTACTTTGCCCTGCGTCTGGCCGTTGCCCAGGAGCTCTCCCCCAAGGCACCTTTGATTTTAGACGATGCCTTTGTCCGTTTTGACGATGAACGCACCCGTCAGGCCCTTAACCTGCTGAAAGAAGAAAGCAAGGACCGGCAAGTGCTGATATTTACCTGCCAAAGCCGGGAAAGCCGATTGCAGGCTAGGCAGAGAGGACTCGAACCCAAGTAGCCTCTCAGCAGCCCTATTTGCTGCTTTTTGCCTTATCTTCCTTGCCTTGCGCCAGCAAGGCGGCGTCATCTGCGCCAAAAATCAATCAAATATCACTTGCTGAGAGGTGCTTGGCAGTTTTCAGCCGTCTGCATTTTCCATGACGAAGAAAATCACGCAGACAATACTTTGTGTATTATCAAGGGATTTTCTGATGTATTGGGGAATGCTGGCGCCTGAAAACCTGCTTGGGTTCAAGTCCTCTCTGCCTAAGGAGAATAAAGATGGAATTTATTTCTACACCCAATGCACCTGCAGCCATTGGCCCCTATAGTCAGGGCGTTGCCTTTGGCAGCCTTGTAATCACCTCCGGACAAATCCCCGTGGACCCGGCAAACGGCACTGTGCCTGAGGGCATCTGCGCCCAGGCCCACAGAAGCTGCCAAAATGTGGGCGCGGTGCTTTCCGCTGCCGGCGCAGGCTTTGAAAATGTGGTGAAAACCACCTGCTTTTTGGCAGATATGGCAGATTTTGCCGAATTTAATAAGGTTTATGAAACCTATTTTATTTCCAAACCTGCCCGCAGCTGCGTAGCTGTGCGGCAGCTTCCCAAGGGCGTGCTTTGCGAAATCGAAGCCATAGCCGTTAAATAAGCGGCATAGAATCATACCAAGGAGGTAGCTATATGGAACTTCGGGAAGTTACTTATTTGGCAGTTGCTCTGCGTATTTTGGTTGCTATGATTGTTGGCGGCCTGATTGGCATGGAGCGTGGCCGTAAAAATCGGGCTGCCGGTCTGCGCACCTATATGCTGGTGTGTGTAGGTTCTTGCCTGATTATGCTGACAAACCAATTCATTTTTCAGGTGTTTGGCGCCGGTGACCCTGTGCGTATGGGCGCTCAGGTGGTTAGCGGTATCGGCTTTTTGGGAGCAGGTACCATTATTGTCACCCGGAAAAGCCAAATCAAAGGTCTTACCACCGCAGCAGGCCTGTGGGCCGCAGCCGGTGTGGGCCTTGCCATCGGTATCGGCTTTTATGAGGCCGGCATTCTTGCAGCCTTTGCCATCTTCACCATTATGACCCTTTTGCATCGGATGGATGCCAGAGTCCATAGCAAGGGTAAATCCACCGAGGTATATTTTGAGCTGGATAAAACCTGCACTTTGGGAGATTTCATCCGTCAGGCCCGGGCTTTGGACATCAATGTGGACGATGTGCAGATGGAATCCGGCTTTAGCCGGGAGCAGGAAACCCGGGCATACATCGCCACTCTGAAAACCCCAAACCGTCGCCTCCACGCAGATGTGCTGGCAGATATTGAGCAAATCCCAGGCGTGGTATTCTTAGAGGGCCTGTAAGGAGGCTTATTTATGAACATTATTATTGCCGGCAATGGTAAAGTCGGAAGAACTTTGGCCCGGCAGCTGGCCCAGGAGGGTCACGACCTGACCATTATCGACCACAGCAGCCGTGTTCTGGAAACTTCCATTGACCGGATCGATGCTATGACCGTACTGGGCAACTGCGCATCCAAGCAGGCTTTGCTGGATGCAGGCATCGAAACGGCGGATCTGCTCATCGCCACAACCAATGCCGATGAGCTGAATTTGCTCTGCTGTATGACCGCCCACGGCTTAAATCCCAACCTGCACACCATCGCCCGGATTCGGAACCCGGAATACACAGATCAGATTATGACTATGCGGGATATTTTCCCCTTGTCTTTGACCTTCAATCCGGAAAAACACGCGGCTATGGAAATTGAGCGGCTTTTGAAATTCCCCGGCTTTTTGCGCAGAGAGAGCTTTGCCAAGAACCGCACACAAATTGTTGAGCTGCGCGTTGACGGCGAAAGCAAGCTTTGCAATGTGCCGCTAAAGGACTTAGGTGGCATCGTTAAATGCCGGGTTCTGGTGTGTGCAGTACTCCGCGCCGGTGCGGCAATTGCCCCCAGCGGTAACTTTGTGCTCAAGGAGGGCGACCGGATTTTCGTCACCGCCCCCACCGCCAACCTTGCCACCCTGCTGAAAAGCTTGGGCATCGTCACCCGGAAGGTGCGCAACGTCCTGATTTGCGGCGGCGGTATGCTCAGCTACTATCTTGCTTCCTTGCTGGAAGATGAAAAAATGGATGTAACCATTTTGGAAAAGGATCCTGACCGGTGCAAGGAGCTGGCAGGTCTGCTGCCCTGGGTCAGCGTTGTGTGTGCCGATTGCAGCTCCCAGACGACGCTGGACGATCAGGGTCTTGCCAACCAGGATGCCGTTGTTGCCCTTACCGGTATGGATGAAACCAATATGATCATCTCTTTGTATGCCGGCAAGCAGGGCGTAGGTCAGGTTATCACCAAATTAAGCCGCAGTGAAAATGCCCCTTTGGCTGATACGATGGCTTTGGGCAGCACCATCTCTCCCAGAGAGCTGTGCTGCAACACCATTGTAGGCTATGTGCGGGCTATGCAAAATCAGACCGGCGCTGCCGTATCGGTCCACGCCATTGCGGACGGACAGGCAGAAGCGGTGGAATTTACGGTGGACGAATCCACACGCAACTGCGGCACGCCTCTGAAGCAACTGAAGCTGAAGCCCAATGTACTTATTGTAAGCATCACCCATGGCGCCAATACCAGCATCCCCGGCGGTGACTCCCAGTTTCTGCCCGGTGATACGGTGGTCGTGGTGACCAGCGGACGGGGTGTTCTGAAGCAAATGAATGATATTTTCATGTAAGAGGTCATTATGAACTTTAAGATGATCGGCCGCTTTTTATCCCAGCTGATTGCCATAGAAGCGGCATTTTTCATGCCGGCCCTTGCCATCAGCCTGAGCTATGGCGAGTGGGGCAGCGTGCAGGCCTTTGGCTGCACTATGGCCATCTGCCTTGCCATTGCAGGCATTATGTATGCCGCCTGCCGCAAAGCAGGCAAGCTCTTTGGCGCAAAGGAAGGCCTGGTGTGCGTTGGCTTTAGCTGGGTGGTATTGAGTCTTTTAGGCGCGCTGCCTTTTACCCTAAGCGGCGTAATCAGTAACTACATAGACGCATTTTTCGAAACCGTTTCCGGCTTCACCACCACCGGTGCCTCCATTCTTGCTGATGTGGAAAGCCTGCCTAAGGGCATGCTTTACTGGCGCAGCTTCACCCACTGGGTAGGCGGCATGGGCGTGCTGGTGTTCCTGCTGGCCATTGCCCCCGGACAGGACAAAGGCTTTACCATGCACCTGATGCGGGCAGAAAGCCCCGGCCCGGATGTGGGCAAATTAGTCCCCCGTATGAAGGACACCGCCAAGATTCTGTACACGATCTACATTGTGCTGACGGTGCTGTGCTTTATCTTCCTGCTCTTTGGCGATATGAACTGGCTGGAAGCCCTTTGTACCGCCTTCGGCACAGCAGGCACCGGCGGCTTTGGCGTTCGCAACGATTCTATGGCCAGCTTTAACGCCTATACGCAAATCGTCACCACCGTTTTTATGTTCCTGTTCGGTGTAAACTTCAGCTGCTATTACCTGATCCTGCTAAAGCGGATTAAGGGTGTATTCTTTGACGAGGAGCTGCGGCTGTACATAGGCATCGCTGTTGCGTCCATCGCCCTGATCGCGTGGAATGTTTATCACATTTACGGCAATTTGGCAGATACCCTGCGCAACAGTGCTTTCCAGGTGTCTACTATTATGACTACCACCGGCTTTTCCACCACGGATTTTGACCGGTGGCCTGCCTTCTCCAAAGGCATTTTGCTTATGCTGATGATGGTTGGCGCCTGCGCCGGCTCCACCGGCGGCGGCTTTAAGTGCGGCAGACTCCTGCTGGTGCTTAAGAGCCTGCGGCGGAACATCCGGCAGATCCTTAACCCTCAAAAGGTGCAGGTGATCCGCAACAACGGCAAAGTGGTCAGCGAAGGTGTTCTGGACAACACCAACGCCTACCTTGCCGCCTATGCCATTATTATCGTGCTGTGCTTTGCCATCATTAGCCTGGACGGCTTTTCGGTGGAAACCAACCTCTCCGCCACCCTGGCCTGCTTTAATAACATTGGCCCCGGCTTTGACCTGGTTGGTCCTATGTGCAACTACAGCGCTTACAGCGATTTTTCCAAGATTGTGCTTTCTATCGCCATGCTGGCAGGCAGATTGGAAATATTCCCCATTTTGGTGCTGTTCTCCAGAAGCACCTGGACAAGAAGATAACAAAAAGCCAAGCGGTTTTCCGCTTGGCTTTTTAATTGAAAATTGAAAATTGAAAGTTGAAAATTATGCTAACAATTAGATAAATTGGAATTTGTCTAACTGTTTCTAAAAATATTGCTACCAATCTGCTGCAATATCGACGGTTTTATTATACACAGTAATGAAGGGATAAGAGTGGTCATGATGTTTGAAAAACACCCATTGTTCTTGTTTATCATCAAAATGATGATAACCGTTTTTAACGAATAGTTCAATCTTTATGCCGTTGTCTAAAGCAATGAAAACATCGTGCAAAGAATTGACAGTTACAGATGTTACCATGCCACCTACTATTTTTTCTCTGTTTTGTTCAACAAAATACCATTCATCGTTATTTTCTGCTGTTTCGCCATCCCAACTTTGGTAATCAAAAGTTGTTACTATAACATCATCCTCACAGATAATGCGAGTAAGGCATTGGGCATGAAGTTCATATTCTCCAAAGCTGAACATCATCATTTCGCAGGCAAGGTTAATTGTATCCAGCTGCTTTCCAACAATTATCTGAAGATGTTTTGTCAATTTAGCTTGATAATCCATAATGCCTCCATTCGTCAAATTCAAGTTTTCCTAACTGGCGCGAGAGCGCCCAAGGCTCCCTTGTGTAAAGGGAGCTGTCAAAAATCTTCTGATTTTTGACTGAGGGATTGTCTTACCGCAGCATCGATATACTCACAAACACCACGAAAATTGCGGCTGACCTCGTTGTTGGGAATACGAATAATCGTTAATCCATATCCTTCTAAGAACACTGTACGCTCTGCATCTTTCATCACATTGTTATCTTCGTAGTGTTGAGAGCCGTCCAGTTCAATTACCAGCTTCGCTTCCGCACTATAAAAATCAGCAATATATTTTCCTAATACCTTTTGCCGTGAAAAGCGAACTGGATGAGTACGCAGAAAATCATACCACAGATGCCGTTCTTCTTTTGTCATTTCTTTTCGCAGTTGCTTTGCGAAAGGTACTAACTGCTTATTATGCTTTGATTGCATTACAATCCCTCCGTCACGGCTTCGCCGTGCCACCTCCCTTTACACAAGGGAGGCTTTGGTGCGGTGCATAACTATTAGTCAAATTCAAGTTTATCAAACCGTTAATTACATTTTATCACATAACCAAAATATATACAAGGTACACTAACCACTTTCCGTCTTCGCCACCTGTATAACAACTTGTTATACGGGGCTGCTGCAGCGCAATAAAACTGGCAATAGACAATTATTGTGTCGGCTTATTAAAATACATCGCAAAGCGATACCTAAATTTTCAATTTTCAACTGTCAATTACACAAAAAAGAGCAAGCGATGAAAATCGCTTGCTCTTTTTAATTTAGTTTTTCTCCAATGCCAGGGTGTGAGTAGTCAGGTCGCATACCTCGGCAGGCCCAAAGTACTGAATAGCACCGGGGTAAGTGAAGCAGGTCTCCACAGCCCAGGTTTCACGAACAGAAGCAAAATACCGGAAGGGCTTGCCGTCAAGCTCTACAAGAGCCTTACGGATAACAGGCTTATCCTCACCGTTTCTGCGCTCCATATTCATCATCTTGGTGATGGGCATACCGCCGGCAACCCACTCCTCAGCAGGCTTATGGAGGTTGGAAACCTTGGACAGGTAACCGGTGTAGCCGTACTGAATGAGCATAAAGGCATTGTAGCCCAGGGAGTAGCAATAGTCAGCATCGAAGTTGGAGGGGAAAGCGCAGCGGCCTTCGTAGCCCAGGAAGTGATGCTGAGCAGAGAACTTGCCCTTGAAAGTACCGGCCGCTTTACGGGCTGCCAGATTTTCCTTAACCATAGCGGAGAACAGCTTTTCAGACTCAATGAGGGAAACCTGCACATTGCCGTGGGGATCGCGCTCTAAGAACAGCTGCTGCTGAATGGATTCGGGCAGGATGGCGAAAACAGCCATAGCTTCCTTGGTCAGGCCGGCTTCGATGAAGGCGTACTTTGCCTGCCAGTTGGGAAGGGCGTTGAACTGGGCGGTCTTTTCGCCGGCCAGCAGCTCGTTGATTTCGGCAATCAGCATAGAGAACTCAGGAACAAATTCCACGATGCCCTCAGGGATGATGGCGATACCGAAGTTGCAGCCCTTGGCAGCGCGGGCAGCCACGGAATCGGCAATATAATCGGTGATCTGCGCCAGGCTCATCTTCTTGGCAGCCACTTCCTCGCCAATGAGGCAGATATTAGGCTGGGTCTGCAGAGCGCATTCCAGAGCCACATGGGATGCGGAACGGCCCATAACCAAAATGAAGTGCCAATATTTCTTGGCGGAGTTGGCATCACGGGCGATGTTGCCGATGATCTCACTGTAGGTCTTGGTAGCAGTGTCGAAGCCGAAGGAACACTCGATGTCCTCGTTCTTCAGGTCGCCGTCGATGGTCTTGGGACAGCCAATTACCTGAATGCCGGTGTTGTGAGCAGCAAAGTACTCAGCCAGCACAGCAGCATTGGTGTTGGAGTCGTCGCCGCCGATGATAACAACAGCGGTAACGCCGTGCTTCTTGCAGACCTCAGCAACAACAGCAAACTGCTCCTCGGTTTCCAGCTTGGTTCTGCCGGAGCCGATGATATCAAAGCCGCCGGTGTTGCGGAACTGATCAATATACTCGTCGTCGAAGATAATATACTTATCATCCAGCAGGCCGCTGGGGCCGCCCTTGAAGCCGATCAGCACATTGTCCGGATCGGTGGCCTTCAGTGCATCGTACAGGCCGCAGACCACATTGTGGCCGCCGGGTGCCTGACCGCCGGAAAGGATCACGCCCACCACCTGCTTTTTGGCAGGAGAGGTGTTCTGACCCTTCTGGAAGGTGATCTCATTTTTGCCGTAGGTGTTGGGGAACAGGGCCTGGATCTTCTCCTGGTCAGCAACGGACTGGGTTGCTTCGCCGTTCTTGACACAGATCTCGGAGATGCCGTTGCGCAGCATGCCGGGCAGCTTGGGGTTATACTGGTATCTTGCTACCTGAAGAGGGGACAGTTTCATATGAATAAACACTCCTTATGTTATTTTGCGCAAATTATTACTTTTACATTATAAAACATTTAAATGCAAAGGTAAATAGTCATTTCCCATATTTTTCTTGCCGTTTCCGGGGCGGTAGTTTATAATTCCTACAAAATACCCGCTGCGAAAATTGCGTAATCTTCTGTTTTTGATAGAAATCCGCCATTTCGTAAATTTTTATTGAAATAGAGGAATTTTATGCTATAATGATAATTGTAAAAATGCGGGGTAACCCGTGAAAATAAGA
>JAZMZJ010000050.1:0-2606 GCA_045585915.1 Faecousia sp.
ACGATCCGACTTGGCTGCCTACTGCCGTGCCGTTGCCAAGTACCCGGCAATCAACCGGTTTATTGCCGGTCAGAAGATCTACTCCCGTGGCAAGGATCTGCAGTTCTGCATGACTATCAAAAAGGAAATGTCCACCGACTCCCCGGAGACCATCATCAAGGTGCATTTGACGCCCCACGATACTGCCGAGGATGTCTACCGGAAAATGAACGAAAAGGTGGAGGAAGTGAAAAACACACCTCTGGACTCCAGCTTTGACAATACCGCTCATTTCCTGATGCTGATTCCCGGTGTGTTCCTGAAATTTGTGGTTTGGCTGCTGAAAACCCTGGATTACTTTGGCCTGCTGCCCAAATTCCTGCTGGAGGTCAGTCCCTTCCACGGCTCTTTCTTCTTTACCTCTATGGGTTCACTGGGTATTTTGCCCATTTATCACCATCTGTACGATTTCGGCAATATGCCTCTGTTTGGCTCCTTTGGCTGCAAGCGCAGAGCGCTGGAAGTACAGGAGGACGGCACGGTTGTGCAGAGAAAGTACTTAGACTGTAAGTTCACCATGGATGAGCGAATTGTTGACGGCTTCTACTACGCCGCCTTCTTCAAGCACTTTAAGCGGCTTTTGTATCATCCGGAAGTTCTGGAGCAGCCCCCCGTAGAAGTGCTTAGCGACATTGAATAACTATGAAATCACATATTCTTAACCTTCTGCCCAAGGGTGACCCTTGGGCAGAACACATAAACTATTATCCCAGTGCCTGCTCCACCAACGACCTGGCCAAAGCCCTTGCACAGCAGGGTGCGCCCCAGGGCACTGTGTGCATTGCCGGCAGCCAAGCTCAGGGAAAAGGCCGTATGGGCCGTTATTTCCACAGCCCGGATGGTAAAGGTTTGTATTTTTCCCTGATTCTTCGGCCAAACTGCCCTGCCAAGGAGCTGATGCACTTAACCTGCGCCGTAGCGGTAGCTGCCTGTGATGCAGTGGAAGCCCTGTGCCAACGACGCCCCGGTATTAAGTGGATTAACGACCTTGTTGCAAATGGCAGAAAGCTTGGCGGCATCCTAACAGAGCTTTCCTTAACCCCCGGCACGGACTCAGTAGACTATGCCATTATTGGCATCGGTATCAACTGCCTGAAGCAGGACTTCCCTGCCCCCCTGCAATCCATTGCCACCACCCTGCATAGCGCCTACGGAGCACATATCACGCCCCAAGAAATGGCAGCCCAATTGCTTTGTAGCTTACATGACCTTTCCAAAAAACTCCTCACAGAAAAAGCTTCCATAATGGCCCGCTACCGTCGGGACTGCATCACCTTAAATCAAGAAATCCGCATTGTCCGTGGTGAAGACGAAATTTTTGCCACAGCTTTGGACGTGGATGCCGACGGCTGCCTGATTGCCAAACTCAAGGACGGCACCATCCGTACCATCAGCTCCGGTGAGGTGAGTGTAAGAGGCATGTACGGCTATCTGTAAATTTCTTATTGCTTTTTTGTTTTACATTGGTTATACTTTATATAGAAGCTTTAAGGAGGTATGTACTATGAAAGTTTTTACAACTATTTTGAAGGTCCTTGCAGCTCTGGCAGCCATTGCCGGTGTCGTTTATGTAGTAGCCACCTACGGCGATAAGATTGTAGCCTGGGCAAAAAAGGCGCTGGGTATGGAGTGCTGCTGTGATTGTGATTGCGATTGCTGCTGCGATGAAGAAGACTGCGATTGCGAGTGCTGCTGCCAAGGTACTGATGAAGCAGACGAAACCGTTGAAGAAGATTTCGAAGAAGAAGCTGAATAAGCAAAAATCAATATCCGGTATCCTAAACAGGATACCGGATATTTTTATTCCTTGCTTTTCTTTTTCAAAATCACTGCCAGCACAACGCCAGCGATTGCAATCAAAGCTCCTAAGCCCATAATGAAATAGGACATAATAGTCATAGGATTATTATGTACAACATCCTGAAAGAATGGATTGTTAAAGCCATTAAATATATTCCTTGCACCGATATTCGCAAAAAGCCCTATGAAAACAAACATCACACCGGCAATTGCCATGCGGACACCTACCAACCAGCCAAATCGCTTTACCATATTCCCAAGAAAATTAGGTAGCCGTTCTTCAAAGGGCCGTTTATCCCTCGGATTTTCTTCCCGTTTATCTTCTTCCCCTTTAATAAGCCAATCCAGGGACACATCCAAAACCTCAGCTAAAGCAGCCAGATTATTCATATCCGGTATAGACTCCCCTGTTTCCCACTTGCTCACTGCCTGGCGGGAAACGCCAAGTCTGCCTGCCAGCTCTTCCTGAGAAAGCAGAGCCTTTCTCCTGCAATACAAGATACGTTCTGCAAATTTCATATTGCCGCCTCCTTTGGTCGCGATTATATCACAAAATTCGGTAGCATTGCAACCAACAGGAGCTGGAATTTACGCAACAGCAGTTTACAAACGCAAAAACAGGGCATCAAAGGGCGGGTTCACATAGGGATTTATACGCTCCAAATTGGACCTTTTCCAGCAATACTACGTCAAAAAGCCACGGCAGGCGTCAGCCTTACCGTGGCTTTTTATCTTGTCTTGCAG
Source organism: Faecousia sp. (assembly GCA_045585915.1). GTDB lineage: Bacteria > Bacillota > Clostridia > Oscillospirales > Oscillospiraceae > Faecousia. The sequence goes on from JAZMZJ010000050.1 coordinate 2,584, forward strand.
AAAAATCTCTCACTTTGGAGTGC
>JAZMZJ010000051.1:0-5601 GCA_045585915.1 Faecousia sp.
TTTCCACTGAAATAAAAAGCCAATAGACCCCAAACCCAAAATATGTTAAAATAAAAACGATAGGAAAGAAATCCGCTTTATAGGCAGGGGGACAACAGAACCGTCCCCTTGTCCCCGGGGAGCGATGATTCTCGTTGGTCATTTCATGATTATCAAAAATTAGCTATTTTTCATTTTAAGTAGGGGTGATAAATATGAAAAAAATGCTTCTATTGATTATAATAGTTATATTAACAATAACTATTGCATCTTGTTTTGGTGGGTGCACGAATGCGAGTATTTTGAGAGAGAATAATGCAGAAATCGCAGATGAGACTTTTAGAGAGATAATTGAAGCCATTAGACTGAAGAATGGTTCAAAAATTGTAGATTTGTTTTCCTCCTCAATCAAGAGCGAAGAAAGTTTATCTGTATCGGCATCCAAGTTTATTGATTATATTCAAGGTGAAATAATTTCATTTTCTTCTGCATCAGAATCAGGAGTGGGGGCTAGTTATAAAGCTGAACGCGGAAAGAAGAAAAAAGAAATTCAAGCTTCATTTACTATCGTTACATCCGAAAGTAAATATTATCTTGCCATCAAAGAATGTACAAGAGATGATTTTGATGAGAATAATATTGGGATTATATCTATTTATATTATTGAAGCGGATAATTGGACAGTGGACTATGTGTATGGTGGTGATGGACAATGGACCCCAGGTATTCACATCCATTAGGGAGACAAGGGGACGGCTCTAAAGCTCCTCTATCCTGTTGTTTTTAGATAATAGATAATAAAGAATAGAGAATAGAGAATAAATAATAAATAATAAATAATAAATTCATCGCGAAGCGATACAATAATTGTCAATTGAACAAAGGGCAAGCGGAAAACCGCTTGCCCTTTGTGGCACAATATGGTAAAATAGCCACATCTATGAGATGGGAGTATGCTTATGCGACTGAAAATGCCCAATTACAAAAAGTGGACCTGGCTGCCTTTGACGCTGGCCTTCTGCCTGCCCTTCCTGGGGCTATTGATTGTTATGCTCTACAGCGGCTATGCGCCCTTTGGCACAAGCTCCATGTTCAAATCCGATATGTACCATCAGTATTTCCCCTTCTTTTTGGATTTTCGGCGAATGTTACTCCGCGGCGACAGCCTGCTGTTTAACTGGAATCTGGGTATGGGCATCGATTACCTGGGGCTTTATGCCTATTACCTTGCCTCCCCCCTGAATTTTCTTTGCGTTTTGGTGCCGGAGAGCTGGATGGCCGGGCTTTTCGCTCTGCTGCAGCCCATTAAGCTGGGCTTTGCAGGTCTGTTCTTTGCCATATGCCTGAAGGGGCTTTTTAATAAAAACGACCTTTCCATTTCCCTGTTTGGCGCTTTTTACGGTCTTTGCGCCTGGGCGCTGGGATATATGTGGAACATTATGTGGCTGGATAGCTTCGCTCTGCTTCCCCTGGTGGTGCTGGGTACGGTGCGGCTTTTACGGGATAAAAAGTTCCTGCTTTATACCATAAGCCTGTTCTTTGCCGTAGCTTCCAACTATTATATCGGCCTTTTTGTTTGCATTTTTGTGTTCCTCAGCTTCTTCTGCTATGAGTTCTGCCGCTGCAAAAGCGCAAAGGCCTTTTTCCTGGACTTAGGACGCATTGCCCTGTTCTCCGTGCTGGCAATCGGTATGACGGCAGCAATTACCTTGCCTGCCTATGCGGCTTTGCAGACCACCCACTCCAGCGTCAACCAGTTCCCCGACAGTTTTTCCCTGAATATTTTAGACCGGTCCCTGTGGCAGGATGCCGCCAACGCCTGGAGCGCCTATAAAGACGGCACAGGCAGTTGGCTGGATGCCATCGGTAAGTCGGTTTTACCGGTGCTGCAGGCTATGAGCCAGGTTGCAGGCAACCGGGGCGGTGGCACAGCCCCCACCTTTGTGAGTCTGAGTGACCTGCCTAACCTCTATTGCGGTGTTGCCGCCAATGTGCTTTCCTTCCTGTTTTTGTTCTGCCGGCGCATTAAGCTCCGGGAAAAGCTTTCCGCGGTATTTTTGCTGGTGCTGTTTAACCTGAGCTTCGTGGTGCGGCAATTAGACTATGTATTCCACGGCTTCCATTTCCCCAACTCCATCCCCTACCGCTTCAGCTTTCTGTATAGCTTTGTGGTGCTCATGATGGCGTACCGGGCATGGCAGCATCGTAAGAGTTTCCGCAGCCTTCACTATGTGGGCGCGGTGTGCATCGCGATGATTTATGCCGTAGTTTCTGCCAATTATGCAAAGCTGAGCAGCGCCCTGAACGGTCAGGGAGATATTTGGCAGGCGCTGGTGTACCCGGCCTATAATTTCCTGCTGATTGCAGCCTACGCTTTGGTGCTGGCTCTGACCCACCTGACCCAGCGCCGCCCCTACACCCGGCTGCAGCGCAAAGCCCACTTTGAGAGCCTGCGTCTGCGCAGAGCCATGGGCAGCTGGCTGTTTTTAGCGCTGATGGCGGCGGAGCTTGTGCTGAACCTTGTGAATTTCAATGCCTATATGTATCCCGGCGTGAGCCTTCAGAACTATCCCAAAGAAGGCGCTTCTGCCGCAACGGTGATTGAACGGATGCAGCAGCGGGAAGGGGATTCCGACTATTACCGGGCAGAAACCTCCCACGCCCACATCCTCAACGACGGACCTCTGAACGGCTATGCCGGCATCTCCGCCTTTACAAGCTCGGCAAATGTGGGCACCACCAATTTCCTGCGGGCCTTAGGCTTAAGCGCCCGGGACTACTGGAATCAATACACCTACCGGTACGCAACCCCCGTTGCCAACCTGTTTATTAACCTTAAGTATATGATTGACCGCACCGGTGTTCCTGTGGAAAACCCCACCCTCACCGAAGTGTGCACCGAGGGAAAGGTAGCCTTGCTGGAAAACAGCTTCTATCTGCCCCTGGGCTTTATGACTGACCCGGCTTTAGCGGAGCTTGCCATGATTCCCAATTCCGAAACCGACCACCTGACCTATCAGGAAAACCTGTTAGAGGCGGCCACCGGTTTGAATCTTAACCTTTGGCACAAGGTAATCGGTGAAGGTAAGCTTGCCATCACCGCCAATGATGTGACCTTAGAAAAGGCTAACCCCGAAACCGGCTTTGTGGACTATACCACCACCTCCTCCGGCTATGTGAACTACAATTACACCGCCGATCGCTCCGGCCTGTTCTGCGTGAATATGCACCTGGGCAAAAAGGCCAGGGTGCATGTTTATGTGCTGAAAAAAGGCTCGTCGGAGTGGACGCTATTATACTCCGAGGAGTATAAGCTTCCCCAAACCATGAGCTGCACCTATGTGGAGCCCGGTGACAAAGTGTTTATCAAGATTTCCTGCAACGCAGGAGACAACAGCACTATGCTTCTGCGTGGCGCCATTCTGAATCAAACTGAGTTCCAAAAGGCTTATGATAGGCTCTCTGCCGAAACCATGGGCATTACGGCTTTTTCCAACACCCGGGTAGACGGCACCGTTACCAGCAAAACCGGTGGGCTGCTCTATACCTCCATTCCCCAAAATGGCAACTGGAAGGTATATGTGGATGGACAAGAAGCAGAAGCTGTGCGCATTGCCGAGGGTATGACCGGCGTGATGCTGGAGGCCGGCACCCACGAAATTAGCTTCCGCTACCAAAACAGCGCCTTTATATGGGGCATAGCCGTGAGCCTCATAAGCGCCGCCGCCCTTGGTGGGCTGTACTGGCTCAGCCGCAAGCCCAAGTTCAAAGGCAAATACGAAAAAAAGTAAGGGGTAACCCCTTACTTTTTTTGTTTTTCTGTAAGCTGACTGAACAAAGTACTTCCCAAGATCAGCGCTGCGCCAAGGGCCATGAGGGGGTCAAAGCTTTTAGGTGAAATCGCCCAGGAGCAGAGCAGGGCAATTACCGGGTCCAAATAACTGAAAAGGGCCACACTCTGTCCATCCAGAGCGCTCACCGCCCCAAAATACAGCCAGTAAGCAACGCCGGTGTGAACAATGCCCACCAGCAAAAGAATGGGCCAGGTGTGCAGGTTCAGGGGCGTAAAGTCCAGCCCCCCGGTGCAAAGCACATAGCCAAGCAGCACCAGAGCAGATACCAAAAGCTGCGTGCCGGTTCGTTCGTAATCCGTAAGACCGGCAAGCCTTTTGTTCAGCACCACTACCGCAGTATAAAGCACCGCAGCACCCACACCAAAGGCTACGCCAACGCTGATTGACCCCTGCCCCCGGAAAACGCCGGACACGAAAACCATACCTATTAGGGCAACGCCCACGCAGGCAAGCTTTTTGGCGGTAAGCCTTTCTCCAAATATGGGCGAACATAAAATCAAAAAAGCAGGGGCTAAGTAATAGCAGGCGGTGGCTACCGCCACGCCGCTATAGCGGATAGCTTCAAAAAGCAGCACCCAGTTTGCCCCCAGGCAAATGCCCGACAAAAGCAGCACCACCAGGTTTTTTCCAATGGCTTTTATACTGATATGCTGCCTGCCTGCAGCCATCACAACCAGCAAAAAAACAAAGCCCAGTACGGCCCTGCAAAGGGCAATCAGTCCGGAGGGCAAAGGGATCATATCCACAAAGATGCCTACCGTGCCGAAAATGCCCATTGCCAGCAGTAATCTTAATTTTGCTCCCATAAAAATTCCTCTAATGTAGTATCCTGCGCAAACTCCGGCAGGGCAGAAAATGTCAGCTTTTGATTGTTATGCATCAAGGTAATGCGGCAGGAAAATAGCCGGGGGGCTTTGTTTTCATCCCGGGCGCCGTATTTATGGTCACCCAGCAACGGGTAGCCCCGGGATGCAAACTGCACCCGGATCTGATGGCTTCTTCCGGTAAACAGTCGGATATGCACCAGGCTCTCCTCCCCTGCCCTTACCACCCGGTAGGCAAGCTTTGCCGCCTTCACACCGGCGCGCTGCTTTTTCACCACGAATACTTTATTCCTGCGGCTATCCTTAAACAGAAAATCCTCCCAAGTGCCCTCTAAAGGAGGTGCCCCCTTAACCAGCGCCACATATTCCTTTACCATTTCTCCCCGGGATATTTGGGCCGATATTTTTGCCGCTGCAGCCTTATTCCGGGCAAACACCATCACGCCGCCCACATTCAAATCCAACCGGTGCAGAGGATAGATATCCCCTCCCAGCTGCTGCGTCAGCAGTGCAGGCAGCTGCTTTTCTGATTCTACACCTACCGGCTTTACGCAAACCGCAATATCCTGATCCTGATACAATAGCTCCATGGTTTCACCGCCTTTACATAGGCAGAGAGGACTCGAACCCAAGTAGCCTCTCAGCAGCCCTATTTACCGAGAGGTGCTTGGCAGTTTTCAGCCGCCTGCATTTTCCAAGAGGTCGAAAATCACGCAGACAATACTTTGTGTATTATCAAGGGATTTTCTGATGTATTGGGGAATGCAGGCGCCTGAAAACCTGCTTGGGTTCAAGTTCTCTCTGCCTACCAGTATAACATAAAAATTACACTTGTCAAAACCTTACAAAAAGCCTTATAATGTTTTCAAACAAGGAGGAAGAAATATGACTACGCAAGATTTTCACAAAAGATCTCCTCTGCGGATCTTTTTAAGCTATTTTGG
>JAZMZJ010000052.1:0-3252 GCA_045585915.1 Faecousia sp.
TAGAAAATCTGGTAGCTGAAAAAGTGGAAGTTATTACGGAATAGTAATATGAAAGGAGCGAAAAGCGATGTTTGATGATACTAAGAATTATGTTGCACCTTCCGCTACGGTGCTGAACCAGCAGGCAACCGATCCGGTTAAAACCTCCTCAACTTTGGATTGGGGCTTTGGTGAAAACGAGTGGTTCCCCGAAGACTAATACATCTAAACAACAGCCCGGGTTAGTCCGGGCTGTTGTGCAATTCTTCATTGAGGAGAACTTCCTATGAATTTCAAAAGAACTATTTGCATTATTGCGGCTATGGCAATGGTGCTGCTCCTTGGAGCCTGTGCTGTGGTGGAGCCGACTCCTACACAAGCACCCACCGGTACGCCTACGGAAGCGCCTACACAAGCACCCACCGGCACACCTACGGAAGCGCCTACACAAGCACCTACCGGTACGCCTACGGATGCGCCTACCAACGCACCCACCGGCACACCTACGGATGCGCCTATCAACGCACCCACAGAAGCACCCACTCAGGCACCTACGCAAGCGCCTACCGAGCCTTCTGTAGACAATTATAAAGCACCTGAGAATTATGAAGAGTATATAGCTATGTCCGGAGAGGACCAAACGCGATTTATCAATAGCTTCCCCTCAGTAGATGCTTTCCTGGATTGGGTCACTGCAGCCCGGGAAGAATATGAGGCTTCCAAAGACAAAACGCCTTTGGGCCCCGGTGGCATAATTGATGTAGGCGGCAACTAATCAGTTGTAAGCGCTTTATATTGCATACCCAATTGCATAACTTCGGGACTGCTGCGTTATCGTAGCAGTCCCTTTATCGTCCCCAAAGCCTCCCTTGTGTAAAGGGAGGTGGCACGGCGACGCCGTGACGGAGGGATTGCCAAATTCCTTCATTGACAAATCTTAAAATTGTGGCATAATAGCCACTGTGATATGCGCATATATCTTAGTCTGGAGAAAAGAGGCCTTTGCTATGAAATCAAAAATCCGTTGGATAACCCAAACCGCCGTTATGCTGGCGTTGCTGGTCACACTGCAGTATTTTACCAAAGGCTTTGGACAGCTGGTTACCGGCTCTTTTGTAAACGCGGTGCTGGCAGTGTGCGTTCTGCTTGCCGGTCTGTCAAGCGGTGTTACAGTGGCGCTTGTTTCTCCGGTGATGGCCTATCTTTTGGGCATTGCGCCCCAAGTCCTCACGGTGCCTGTGATTATGGTGGGCAATTTGCTGTATGTGGTGATGCTGCATTTGCTATCCGGTAAAAGCATCCTGCGGAGAATCGCTGCCTGGGTACTGGCTGCAAATGTAAAGTTTTTTGCACTTTATACTATGGTGAGCTATGTGATTTGCGATTTTTTAGCTCCAATGCTGCTGGAAAAGGGGTTGCTGAAAACGCCTATGCTCACCGCCCTGCCGGCCACCTTTGGCGCAATGCAGCTTGTCACCGCTCTTATTGGCGGCGGCGTTGCGCTGCTCATTACCCCTGTGCTGAAAAAAGCAATCAAATAAAAAACAGGTGCGTTGCCTAACGCACCTGTTTTTTATCTTGCAGCTTCTATAATCTCATATAGGGCCTTTGCCTGGGCTGGCAGTGAGCTAATTTGATGGTCCGGCATAAATTCCAAAAGCACATAATGCTCCCCGGAAAATTCTTTCATATATTTCTGCCAAATTTGGATGCCAGCTTCCAGGGAATGCAATTTACCGTCTACATGGTACTGAACATGCAGATGATAGGTATATGGCGCCAGCAGCCTGGCATAGCGCAGATTTTCCTCGATGGTGTGAATGCTGCTGGGCTGCCAGTACATTCGAAAATGCCTGGAATTTACATATTCCATCAGCTCCAAAGCGCCTTCCTTGGTCTCGGTATAGGTGTTTCGGTGGCACTCCAGGCACAAAATCACATTTTCTTCTTCCGCTTTTTTGGCTGCCCGGCGGCAATGGTCAAAGAGAATTGCCTTTTCTTCCTCAGTTGTGGATTCCCGGTTCTTTTTGCCGCACCAAAGCCGCAAAATATTGGTGCCTAAGTTTTTTGCAATGCGGATATAGTCAGAGAGCTCCTCTATAGGGGTAGCACCCAAATAGAAATATGTACCGTAGGAGCAGCAGCTAATCCCAAATTCCTGCTGCAGCTGCACAATCTCCTGCAGCCGTTGGGGATTTTTTATGGGCATATGCACATCGCTGCCCCATTCAATGCAGGATAGTCCTGCATCGGCAGCGGCTTGGCAAATCATGCGTGGGCTTAGCTTGCGAAAAGAAACAGAACAAAGTCCGGCTTTCATCATATTTTCTCCTTGCATGGATTATCATCAACGGGCGATAACAGTATTTCTTTGATAATGGCTCGGTATTCTTCCAGGTCGGTGGTTTTGCGCAGGCGCTTTGCCAGCTTTTCGCAGCCGGGGAAACGGGGAGCCAAATAATGCCAGTGCTCCTTTAACCGGAACATGGCGTTGCGGCTTGAGCCAAATGCCTGCATATAGTCTGCAAGCAGCGCCTCATAAAAGGCAAGTAAAGTTTGACCGTCAGCTTCCCTGGGGCTAAGCATATCCGGTCTGGCAATAAGACCTCTGCCAATCATCACGGCATTTACATTGGGAAAAGCCTGCCCAATTGCCAAGGCCTGGGCTTTATCTGTGATATCGCCGTTGTAACATAGGGGATTCTTGCTGTTTTTTGCCGCATAAGCAAAGATTTCCATGTCTGCCGTGCCGGCATAAAAGGCCTTACGCACCCTGGGGTGCACCGTCAGCTCCTTGATAGGATAGCGGTTATAAACGCCCAGAAGCTCTGCGAATTCTTCAGGTCTTTGAAAACCAATCCTCGTTTTAACTGAAATGGGGATGGGACATCTGGAAAACACCTGCTCCAAAAACCGGTCAAGACTCTCCGGGTCAGCCAGCATCCCGGCGCCCTTGCCCTTTGCTGTGACGGTGCCGGAGGGGCAGCCTGCGTTGAGATTTACTTCTTCGTACCCCAAGGCGGCGCATTTTTGCGCCAGCCACAAAAAGTCCTCCGGCACTTTGGTGAGAATTTGGGGGATGACCTCCATCTTAAGGCTTTGTCTTGGCGGCAGCTCCTTTTGCTCTTTGCAGGTGAGTTTGTGGCTTTGGGTGGGGGAGAAGAAGGGTGTATAATACCGGTCAACACCCGGGAAAAACTGGCGGTGGCGAAAGCGGTATATGCTGTCGGTAAGCCCCTCCATGGGGGCAAAATAATAACGCATATGTATCTC
>JAZMZJ010000053.1:0-13611 GCA_045585915.1 Faecousia sp.
GTTGCATTTTTAGCCGCAACATAGGGCGCGCCTTCCTTCGGATGGCGAATAGCCATAATATCTGCATAGCAAGAAAGAATCTTGGAGGGATCTGCCATACTCTCTCGCTTGGCTGCAGAAGAACTGCTGGCTTCAGAAAAGCCAATCACACTGCCGCCAAGCTCCAGCATAGCCGCCTCAAAGCTCAGCCGTGTACGGGTGGAGGGTTCAAAAAACAGGGTTGCCAGCTTCTTTCCACGGCAGGCATCCGCATATTTTTCAGGATGCTCGCTGATATCGCAGGCATTTTGAATCAGCTCCTGCAGTTCCTCCAAAGAAAAATCGGTTATATCAATTAAGCTTCTCATACTTTTGCACCGTTAACAGCCAAATAGTTTTTAATTCGGGTCACATTTTCGTCGTTGGCAGGATCTTCTTCCAAGTATTCGATAATATCATAAACATCCACAACACTATACACGGGGAATCCAAACTGTTCCTCAATTTCTTGCATAGCGCCCTTCTCGGTCTGACCCTTTTCCTTACGGTCAACCATAATGAAGGTGGCGATGACTTTAGTGCCATCCAGATGACTCAAAATCTCCATGCTCTCACGAATTGCTGTGCCGGCAGAGATAACGTCTTCGATGATAACGATCTGTTCTCCCTGCTGGGGAACATAACCGACAAATGTGCCGCCCTCTCCATGATCCTTCACCTCTTTGCGGTTAAAGAAGAAGGGCAGATCCAGACCATTTTTACTCAATGCAACTGCTGCAGAAATAGACAAAGAAATGCCTTTATAAGCAGGACCATAAAGAACAGCATTCTTCTTGCCCAGCTTGTCTGTGTAAGCCTTTGCGTAGAATTCACCCATCTTAGTAATCTGGTCACCGGTCTTGATCATACCGGCGTTTACAAAATAAGGGATTTTACGACCGGATTTGGCGGTAAAATCGCCAAACTTCAGCACACCTGCTTCCTGGAGAAACTGAATAAACTCTCTTTTATAGCTTTCCATATGTACCTCCATCAATCGCAGAATTCCGCCATGCACCGCTTATAGGCCGCAACAGGGTCAGTTGCGGCAGTAATGGGTCTGCCAACGACAATATAGTCAGAGCCGATATCCTTGGCCTGGGCAGGAGTCATAACCCGCTTCTGGTCGCCTACATCGCCGTCAGCAAAGCGTACACCGGGTGTAACTGTCAGGAAATCCTTGCCGCACACATCGTGAACCTTGCCGGATTCCAGAGGAGAGCAAACAATACCGTCGAGGCCCGCTTCTTTAGCGGTTTTTGCATAGTGCATAACCACCTGGTCAATAGGCTGATGAATCAGCAGGTCCCGTTCCATGCTCTCCTGATCGGTAGAGGTGAGCTGGGTAACGGCAATCAGCAAAGGACGGGAGCCGTCGGGTCTGGTCAGGCCCTCGAGAGCAGCTTTCATCATAGCGGTTGTGCCGGCTGCGTGAAGGTTGCAGATATCCACATCCAGGTTAGAAAGAACGGCCATCGCCTTCTTAACCGTATTGGGGATATCGTGCAGCTTTAAGTCCAGAAAAATCTTATGGCCGCGGGCCTTAATCTGCCGAACAATAGACGGGCCTTCGGCATAGTAAAGCTCCATGCCAATCTTAACAAAGGGCTTTACATCGGTGAACTTATCCAAGAAAGTAAACACCTGCTCTGCGCTTGCAAAATCGCAGGCAACAATTACATCCTTACCCATTATTTTACGCCTCCTATAATCTCGCTTAAATTGTTGATTCCATATTTATCCATAACCTTGGGAAGCTCGTCAATGATATCCCGGCAGACAAAGGGATCTACCAGATTTGCAGCGCCAACCTCCACAGCGGTTGCGCCGGCAAGCATCATTTCAATGACATCTTCAGCGCAGGAAACGCCGCCCATACCTACCACTGGCACTTTCACGGCATTTGCAACCTGATACACCATTCGCACTGCCACGGGGAAAATTGCAGAGCCCGAAAAGCCGCCCATTTTATTGGCGATAACGGGCTTACGGCTGCGCAGGTCAATACGCATACCCAGCATAGTATTAATCAGGCTAATACCGTCTGCGCCTGCATCCTCACAAGCCTTAGCTATGGAAACGATATCTGTTACATTGGGTGAAAGCTTTACGATCACGGGCTTTGTAGTAACAGCCTTAACGGCCCTTGTCACCTCTGCGGCCGCTTTCGGATCGGTGCCAAAGCTCATGCCGCCACCGTGAACATTGGGGCAGCTTACATTTACCTCAAGCCAGCCCACCTGTTCTTCTTTATCCAAGCGCTCACAGGTGTAAGCATAGTCCTCCAAGGAAAAGCCACTGACATTGGCCATAACCGGCTTGTGAAAGCATTGCTTCAGCAAAGGCAATTCCCTGCTGATAACTGCATCCACACCGGGGTTCTGCAGGCCAACGGCATTGATCATACCTGCGGTGCACTCAGCAATGCGAGGTGTGGGGTTGCCGAAACGGGCATCTTTGGTAGTACCCTTAAAGGAAAATGTGCCAAGACAATTGATATCATAAAGCGCGGCATATTCATAGCCGTAACCAAATGTACCGCTGGCAGGAATCACCGGGTTATCCAGCTTTGTGCCGCAAAGTTCAACACTCAGTCTTCCCACAGGATTTCCTCCTTTCGCATAACCGGTCCTTCCTTGCAAATACGTTTATAGCCGGTTATGGTCTTGCAGGAGCAGCCCATACAGGCACCAAAGCCACAGCCCATGCGCTTTTCAAAGCTCATTTGCCCGGAGGTTACCGATGCTCTGTAAACAGCCTTCAGCATAGGTTCAGGTCCGCAGGCGTAAAAATAAGTATACTCCACATTTTTAAGCGCGTCGGTCACAAAGCCCTGCATTCCATAAGAGCCATCCACGGTTGTGACCAAAACATTAGCGCCAAGGGTGCGGAAGGCATCTTCGTAAAAAACCTCTGATTTGGTATTAAAGCCCAAAATCACAGTGACCTCTTTCCCCTGAGCTATAAGCTCCTTTGCCAGCAAATACATAGGAGGCACACCAACGCCACCGCCCAACAAAACAGGCTTATCCCCACTTACCGCAAGGTCATAGCCATTGCCCAGACCAGTGAGCACATCCAATGTGCCATTTCCCATGGCAGCCATCTGCGCTGTGCCCTTGCCAACAATCTTGTAGATAATGGTAAGGCAATCTGCAGCCACATCGCAGACGGAAATGGGTCTGCGCAGATATAGGCCATCCAGTTTAATATTAACAAACTGTCCAGGCGCAGTAATTGCGCCGGTATCGCCCCGAAGGGTCATTTTGTATACAGACTCCGTCAGGGGTACATTTTCAATTATTTCAAACAATCCCTGTTTCATCTTTTCTCCCAATCAAGCATCAATGGTGGAAATGGTCAGCGTGGTTTCCTCAAGAACATCCAGAAGCACCCGGACAGTATCCAGGGCGGTAAAGATGGTGACATTGTTCTCTGTTGCAATCTTGCGGATCTGATAACCATCGTTGTTAGAGCCCTCGGAGCCGGGCTCTTTGGTATTGATTACATAGGCAATATGACCCTGGCGCAGCGCATCGGGAATCTCCTCGCTGCCGGAGCTTATCTTCTGCAGAATATGCGTGCGGATGCCGTTGCGCTTTAAGAACATAGCAGTGCCATAGGTGGCCTGAATATTAAAGCCCAGGTTATAAAACCGCCGAATCAGAGGCAGCGCCTCTTCCTTGTCCTTATCGGCAACGGTTGCAAAGACGGTGCCATAGTTCTGCAGATGAATACCGGAAGCCTGCAGCGCCTTATAAAGGGCACGGTTCAGCTTATCATCGTAGCCGATGGCTTCGCCAGTAGACTTCATTTCCGGAGAAAGATAGGTATCCATACCACGAATCTTGTTAAAGGAGAACACAGGCACTTTTACATACCAGCGCTTGCGCTCATCAGGATAAATATCGAAAATGCCCTGTTCTTTTAGGCTCTTTCCCAAAATAACCTCAGTGGCAATATCTGCCAGAGAATAGCCGGTGGCCTTGCTCAGGAAAGGAACTGTACGGGAAGAACGGGGGTTGACCTCGATAATATACACATTGTCATCGTTATCCACAATAAACTGAATATTATAAAGGCCGATAATACCAATACCCAAGCCCAACTTTTTGGCATACTGCAAAATTGTGCCCTTAACCTTGTCGGAAATGCTGAAGGAAGGATACACGCTTATAGAGTCACCGCTGTGAACACCAGTGCGCTCAACCAGCTCCATGATGCCGGGGACAAACACATTGATGCCGTCACAGATAGCATCGACCTCCACCTCACGGCCCTGGATATATTTATCCACCAGCACAGGCTTGTCTTCGTCGATCTCAACTGCGGTCTTAAGATAATGACGCAGCTGATCCTCATTGGCAACAATCTGCATTGCCCGACCGCCAAGAACAAAGCTGGGTCGCACCAGCACAGGATAACCGATCATAGCCGCTGCAGCAATGCCATCCTCAATCTTGGTAACAGCTCTGCCCTGGGGCTGAGGAATGTTCAGCTCCTGCAGAATCTTTTCAAAACTATCCCGGTTTTCTGCGCGCTCGATGGCAGCACAATCCGTGCCAATGATCTTCACACCTCTGTCCATCAGAGGCTGAGCAAGATTGATGGCAGTCTGTCCGCCCAGAGATGCGATCACACCCTCAGGCTTTTCAAACTCAATGATGTTCATCACATCTTCCGGCGTCAGGGGCTCAAAATACAGCTTGTCTGCGGTTGTATAGTCGGTAGACACGGTTTCCGGGTTATTATTGATGATGATGGCTTCATAGCCGGAATTCTTAATGGTAGTAACCGCATGGACGGTAGAATAGTCAAATTCCACACCCTGGCCGATACGAATGGGGCCTGCGCCAAGTACAACAATCTTCTTCTTATTGGTCAAAACCGAAGCATTTTCACCTGTGTAAGAAGAATAGAAATACGGAATATATGCACCGGTGTGGCAGGTATCCACCATACGGTATACAGGGAACATCCGGTTTTCCTTGCGCAGATTATAGACCTCGATTTCCTTGCAATTCCACAATCTTGAAATAAAGGTATCGCTAAAGCCCATTTTCTTGGCATCCAGCAAAACTGCAAGGTCATTCACATTAGCGCTAAGCTTATTTTCCATAGCAACAATGTTGGCTACTGCCTCAAGGAAATATGCAGTAATCTTTGTAATCTCGTGAAGCTCCTGAGCGCTGTGACCACGGCGCATAAGTTCAGCAATCGCAAAGATATTATCGTCCTTAAATTCCTTCAGGTACTCCAGCAGTGCCTCATCGGTCTTACCGTCAAATTTAGGCAGATGGAAATGGCAGGCACCAATTTCCAAAGAACGCACAGACTTCAGCAGGCATTCTTCCAAGTTAGAACCAATGCCCATCACCTCACCGGTAGCCTTCATCTGCGTGCCCAAAGTATTGGCAGCAGAGGAGAACTTATCAAAGGGAAAACGAGGCAGCTTGGCAATTACATAATCAAGCGCAGGCTCAAAGGCAGCATTGGTATTGGCAATCTTGATGTCCTCAAGGGCCATACCGACGGCAATCTTGGCTGTCACTCTTGCAATGGGATAGCCGGACGCCTTGGAGGCCAGTGCAGAGGAACGGGAAACACGGGGATTTACCTCAATGAGGTAATACTCGCTGGTGGTGGGATTCAGGGCAAACTGAACATTGCAGCCGCCCTCAATCTTCAGCTCGCGAATCAGCTTAATGGCGCTGTCGTTAAGCATTTTGCGGTCTTTTTCGCTCAGGGTCATAATGGGAGCAACCACAATGGAGTCACCGGTGTGCACGCCAACCGGGTCAATGTTCTCCATACCGCAAATAGTGATGGCGTGGTCCTGAGAATCACGCATAACCTCAAATTCAATTTCCTTGTAGCCCTTAACGCTCTTTTCCACCAGCACCTGGTGCACAGGGGAAAGCTTAAAGGCATTCAGGCCCACCTCAACCAGCTCTTCCTCGCTATAGGCAAAGCCGCCGCCTGTACCACCCAAGGTGAAGGCCGGGCGCAAAACAACAGGATAGCCGATGCGATCTGCTGCTGCCTTTGCTTCCTCAATGGAATATGTGATTTCAGAAGGGATTGTGGGCTCACCGATAGACGCACAAAGCTGCTTAAACAGCTCTCTGTCCTCAGCCCGTTCAATGGATTCGCTACTGGTGCCCAAAAGCTCAACGTTACATTCACGCAGAACGCCTTTTTTCTCAAGCTGCATTGCCAGGTTCAAGCCGGTCTGACCGCCGATGCCGGGCACAATGGCATCCGGACGCTCGTAGCGGAGAATCTTTGCCATATATTCAAGGGTCAAAGGCTCCATATACACCTTGTCTGCAATGGTGGTATCGGTCATAATGGTGGCAGGGTTGGAGTTGCAAAGCACAACCTCATAGCCCTCCTCCTTCAGAGCAAGGCAAGCCTGAGTGCCTGCATAGTCAAACTCCGCAGCCTGGCCAATTACAATCGGGCCGGAGCCGATAATCAAAATCTTTTTAATGTCTGTTCTCTTTGCCATCTTCATTACTCCTTCATTGCATCTTATATACTACTTTTCCATCACAAACTGTCATCATACACTGGCCCTGCAGCTGCCAACCAGCAAAGGGCGTGGCCTTGCCCATTGATACGAAATCATTTGGGTCAACCGTAAAGGTTTTGTCAAGAGACCATATGCTAAAGTCGTTACCCAATGGAATACCAAAGCGTTTGCGTGGGTTATCGGTAAGCAACTTCACAAGGCTTTCAAGACTTAATATGCCGGGCTTAACAAGCTTGGTGTACAGCACCGGGAAAGCTGTCTCCAGGCCAACGATGCCAAACATACTGCCATCTAAACCCTTCGCCTTTTCTTCTGCGCTATGTGGTGCGTGATCTGTAGCAATCATATCAATTGTGCCGTCCAGGATGCCTTCAAGCAGGGCAAGCCTGTCCTCCGGACCCCGCAGGGGCGGATTCATCTTAAAACGACCATCCTCCTGCAAGTCGCCATCGTCCATTACAAGGTAATGAGGCGCGGTTTCGCAGGTGACATCCAGGCCTTTTTTCTTGGCCTGCCTGATAAGTGCAACACTTTCCTTTGCCGACACATGGCACACGTGGTAGCGGCAGCCGGTCTCTTCCACCAACTTAAGGTCACGGGCAATCTGGGCATATTCGCTTTCACTGCAAATGCCTTTATGGCCGTGGGTCTTAGCATAAGCGCCATCGTGAATATAGCCGCCGTTGAGAAGATCATTGACTTCACAGTGGGCAACAATCATTTTATCAAGGGCCTTGGCCCGGAGCATCGCCTGGCGCATCAGCTCATCGGTCTGCACGCCCCGTCCATCATCAGAAAAAGCGATGGCATCAGGTGCCATTGCTTCCAGGTCTGCAAGCGCTTGTCCCTGCTGACCAACTGTAATGGCGCCATAGGGGTAAACATGAATGCAGGCGTTCTTGGCCAGGAAAAGCTGCTTGCCGAGATTATCTGCGCTGTCAGGCACAGGCTTCAGGTTCGGCATAGTGCAAACATCGGTATAGCCGCCTCTTGCTGCTGCCTTTGATCCAGTAACCATTGTTTCTTTATAAGAAAATCCCGGCTCACGGAAATGCACATGCACATCACAAAAGCCGGGAAAAACAACATATTCACCGCTGCCGAAAGCGGGCAATTCGTCTGCAAACAACTTGCCGACAGAAACAGAATCACCAATGAAACCAACGCTCTTGAGTTTTAAGCTGGCGCTCATCATCGTGACATCCTCCTTCGGTGCTGAAATTTATCTTTGCAAGTATAGCATAAGACAAATATACTTGTCAAACATAATATGCTATAAAAACCAAAAATTTTGCCCGCACGAAAGGTGCGGGCAAAATGATTTAACGAATAGAATCGATAAGAGCCTGGGCTTCTGCCTCATTGCTGCTGGAAGCAATGATTGAAATAACGCGGTCTCCATATACACGAATCAAATATATTTGGTACATACGGATGCCATAATCGTCGGTATAAGCCTGGGTTTTACGCATAGTCACATCACCAATTGTAACCTCAATCAGGTCAGAAAAAACATATTCCATATTCGCCTGCTTAAGCTGCCGCTTCATTGCAGCAAAATACTGGGCTTCGCTAAGGTTCATTTGGTTGGCTTCGCACATAATTATTAAATTACTGCCTAAAGCATCATAGGCCATCATTTCGTAGATAACATTAAGCTGCGAATAATCATAAAGAGGATTGCCATTTTCGTCAACAAGGAACACATCTGCCGAAAGCTCCATCATGGAATTGATTTCCTCGTGGCTGGCAAAGGTATAACCGTTGCCAAGGGTATAGGACAAGCCAATCCATTCGCTGGACCACTCGGTATCCGTCGTAACGCCGGGGAAATAGTCAGGCACCTGGACCGAAGGCTCAGCCTCAGTGCTGTCACAGGCAGTAAGCATAGCGCAAAGCATAACAACGCAAAGCGTAACAGAAATCAGTTTTTTCATAATATACCTCCTTTTCCATACAACAATAATATCACTGTATTACGGAAAAAGCAAGATATACCTATAAAAACATTTGCGTATCCAGGTCCTCAAAGGGATATAGCCGCTTCCACTTTCCGTTTTCCTTAACGATTGTACTGCGGTGGCTGCTTAGAAGTCTTACAATGTTATACACATCTATCCATATTTCACTAAGGCATTCCTTTTGGCTTTCATCAAAGATTAGCTGCATACCAAAATGAAGATGAACCGTTTCGATGTTGTTTACATTTTCCTTATCTGAATACCCTGTTCTACCCATAAAGCCAATCAGATCACCGGGATTCACAATATCCCCAACCTGCAAGCCTTCGGCAAAGGGGTTGTCTTTTTGCAGGTGGGCATAATAATAGTAGCGCTTTGAATCAAAGGAACGAATGCCAATGCGCCAGCCGCCATAGCGATTCCAGCCCATGGCTTCCACAACGCCCCCCTCCACCGCCACGATGGGTGTGCCAAGAGCGCCCATCAGGTCGTTGCCAAGGTGCTTTCGGTTAAACCCAAAGGATCGCTGGTTGCCAAAATCCGCGCAATGACTATAGCCAAAGCCTGATGCTATTGGACTATAAGCCTTTAAGCCGTATGCTGGCTTTCTTTCCCCGTTAATCTCGATGCTGAAGCTGCCAAGCAACCCGCCAAGCACACCGTCATACGCCTTATAATAATAGTCATAATATTTATAGAGACTACCAAGCAATTCTTCTGTAGTTTTGTCACCTGAAAGGTCCTGATACGCCTTTTTCACAGATGCAAGTGGGCATTTACCACCTGTTCGGCACCCCGCCACCGCCAGAATATCAATCCAGCTAATATGTTTTTCCTTGTCAAAAGAAGCTATGTCAGCATCCATGGCAAGCTTTAGAGATTCATAGGGCACCTGAAAATCCACCCATTTGATTACATCTGCCCGTACCGGCACAATAAGCAAAGACACAATGAGTAAAAAACAAGCAAGCCGCCGCATTACATCCATCACCTCAAGGTTATGGTGCAACAAGGCAGCTTGCTTCATTCCATGTAATTATTTCAAATCGTTTTGAATACCTTTGGCAATTCGGGCAATATCTTCCATGGTTTCAATATGGCTGATTTGGTCTTTATAATAGCCGCTGTGGGATACGCCACGCAGGTACCATGCAAAGTGCTTCCTTGCCTCAAGGCAGGCTATGTGCTCTCCCCTGTCCTCACAGGCAAGGGAAAACTGCTGCAGCGCCACATCCACCCGGTCTTTTAAGGGTGGGCGCTCAGGAATCGGCTGACCGGCCATTGCTGCCTTTGCCTGCATAAACACCCAAGGGTCACCAAAGGAAGCCCTGCCTATCATAATGCCGTCAGCGCCCGTGCGCCTGATGCACTTTGTGGCAGACACCCCATCAATAATATCGCCATTAGCGATAACAGGAATCTGTACACTTGCCTTTACCTTGCCTATCATATCCCAATCAGCAACACCGGAATAGAGCATACTCCGGGTTCTACCGTGAACGGTCAGCATTTTGGCGCCGCTTTGCTCCATGAGCTTGGAAAACTCCAGCACATTGACAGAGCCCTTATCCCAGCCTAAGCGGCACTTTACAGTAACCGGGACATTCACCGCCGCACACACAGCCTCCACAATCCTGGCCGCCAGCTCCGGAGTACGCATAAGGCCACAGCCATCGCCGGAATTGGCAATTTTCGGCATCGGGCAACCCATGTTAATATCCAAAAAATCGCAGCCGGAAATTTGCAGTGCAAGAACAGCGCCCTCTGCCATAATGCCGGGGTCATTGCCAAAAATCTGAGCGCCGCATATGCTCCCTTCGTTCTTCTTCAGAAGTGCTGCGCTCTTTTTATCCCGGTATACAAGGGCCCGGGAGGACACCATCTCCGTAACCGTGATGCCGGCGCCGAGGCGGGCGCATATTGTGCGGAATGCCCAATCGGTCACACCAGCCATCGGACCTAAGGCCAAAGGATTATCCACCTGAATATTGCCGATGCGCACAGCATCACCTCCAATCGGGGTGATTATAGCACAAAGCCTTACATTGTGCAAGTTAAAAGAGGATTATGGCAGCCCAGGCTGCGCAAGTAATAGCCGTGCCAATTACACCGCCTATTAAATATTTTAGCCAGCTGCGGCTATTATTCATACATCTGCTGCCAGTTACCTGTCTTGCCTGCTTCATTAGCACTGCATCTGTCACGCCACCCTTGGCAAGCGCATCCTGCTTGAGTATAAATATTGCCTGCTCAAAAACGTCCTCTTCTTTTGGCTGTAAAACAATTACCTGCTTTGAAATGCCCTGCACCAATATGATCGCCTCCCTGGTAAGTATTCCCGGCTTTTTCCCATTTAATCCCAATGGAATATGAGAAAGTTCGACCAAAAAGCCTTGCAATTTACAGTATTTTCCGCTATACTCTAATTATTATTTGCAGAAAGGTGGCGTTTGCTATGGATGAGCAGATAAATAACGCAGATCGCCCGGAAAACACAAGGCGCAGAAAGCGCACAAAACAGCAAGTTTTTAAGGAAACTTACCTGCCTGCCATCATAGCAGCGGCAGCCATTGTGCTTTGCGCGGTATTTGTAATCACCTCCCTGGTTCGTTCCGCAGCCGACAGGAAAGCGCAGGAGGATGCCTCACAGGCTTCTATTGCAGCTGCTGAAGCCCAGAAAAAAGCCTGGGACGAAGAAGCTGAACAGCTACTTACCATCTCCCAGAGCTTTGCCGACAAGTATGAGTACCAGGAAGCCATCACCGTTATTGATACCTTCACCGGCAATATTGCCGATTATCCCCAGCTGATTGCAAAGCGCAGCGAATACGTGCAAATCCAATCAGAGCTTGTGTTGTGGGATGACCCTTCAGAGGTTGTTAACCTCTCCTTCCAAGTATTGATTGCCGATCCTTCCCGTGCATTTAAGAATCAGGCATATGGCAGCGCATATAACCGCAACTTCGTTACTATCGGCGAATTTTCCGCAATTCTTGAGCAACTTTATGCCAACGGCTATGTGCTTGTGAGCTTGGATGATGTTGTTAAAGCAGAAACCGACGAAAACGGCAACACCACCTTAAGCGCCAACGAGCTTTGGCTGCCTACAGGCAAAAAGCCCTTGATTCTGACCCAAACGCAGGTCAACTACTATACATATATGACCGACAGTGACGGAGATAAGCTGCCGGATGCTAACGGTGCAGGCTTTGCTTCCAAGCTCATTGTTGATGAAAACGGCAACCTGACAAATGAAATGATAGATGCCGCCGGCAACAAAGTTACCGGTGCATATGACCTGGTCCCCATCCTGGAAGCCTTTGTCAAAGAGCATCCCGATTTCTCCTACCGGGGTGCCAGGGCAATCCTGGCCATTACCGGTTACGACGGTGTGTTTGGCTACCGGACGACCCCATCGGCCAGCAAGCATTTTGGCACTGAGGCCTATAACGCAGCAGTGAACGATGCAAAAAGTGTTGTTACGGCTCTGCGTGAATGTGGTTACGATATTGCCTGCTATACCTACGAAAACTATGCATACGGCAGCATCAGCATCGGCCAAATCAAGGCAGACATGAACAGCTGGACCAGAGAGGTCCTACCCATTATCGGTGAAGCTGACATCTTTGTATTTGCCCAAAACAGCGACATAGCAAGTGCAAACTCCGCCTACAGCGGTGACCGGTTCTATACCCTTAAGAATCTGGGCTTCCGCTATTACCTGGGCTTCTGCGGCTCCAATGGCGACACCTGGGCGTATTTGCAGGATAGCTATTTCCGTATGGGACGACTTATGGTAAGCGGCTCCAACATGACCTATAATGCCGGTTGGTTTAGCGGCATCTTCGACCCTGCCGCAGTGCTTGAAGCCTCCCGTGGCAATGTTCCCCGTTAAATAATCAAACCCGCCCAAGGAAAACCTTGGGCGGTTTATTTTACTGTTGGCCGCGAAGCTCAATAATTTGGTCACGCAGAACAGCTGCATACTCGTATTCCATCATACGAGCTGCTTCCTTCATCTGCTTTTCCAGCCTTGCAATTTCCTTTTCTTTTTCCGCCTTGGTCATCTTGACACCGGTGCGGCCCTTGCGTTCAGCAGTGGGCGAGGAAATTTCAATCAAATCCCGAACGGACTTAATAATGGTTTTGGGAACAATCCCGTTGGCCTTATTATAGTCATCCTGAATCTTTCTGCGGCGTTTGGTCTCTTCAATGGCAATGCGCATTGAGTCGGTAATATGATCTGCATACATAATCACAAGACCACCGGCATTTCTCGCTGCTCGCCCAATCGTCTGAATCAGGCTTGTCTGCGACCGGAGAAAGCCTTCCTTATCCGCGTCCAAAATGGCAACCAGGCTCACCTCAGGCAAGTCCAGACCTTCACGAAGCAGGTTGATACCCACAAGAACATCAAACTTTGCCATACGAAGGTCCCTGATGATTTCCATTCGCTCCATTGCACCGATATCAGAGTGCATATACCGCACCCGAATACCTGCCTGGAGCAAATAGGCGGTTAAATCCTCTGCCATCTTTTTGGTCAGGGTTGTAACCAGCACACGCTCATCCTTTGCGCTGCGTGACTTAATTTCGCCAATGAGGTCATCAATCTGCCCATCAATGGGCCGCACCTGAACAACAGGGTCCAGCAGGCCCGTAGGACGGATTACCTGCTCCACGGTTTGAGAGGACCTTGTAAGCTCATAGTCTGCAGGGGTTGCCGACACATACACCACCTGATTAAGCTTACTGTTAAATTCATCAAAGTTCAGCGGACGGTTATCATATGCCGATGGCAAACGGAAGCCATAGTTCACTAAGGCATCCTTGCGGCTCTTATCCCCTGCAAACATGGCTCTGCATTGGGGAAGTGTCACATGGCTTTCATCAACGAACAGAAGAAAATCTTCAGGAAAATAGTCCAAAAGGGTTGTGGGCGGTGTGCCGGGCTGTCTGCCCTGAATCACACGGGAATAATTTTCAATGCCGGTACAAAATCCGATTTCCGTAAGCATTTCCAGATCGTAGTTGGTGCGCTGCGCAATGCGCTGGGCCTCCAGCAGCTTATCGTGTGCCCTGAACCAGGCAACCTGC
>JAZMZJ010000054.1:0-32517 GCA_045585915.1 Faecousia sp.
GGCTACGCCATAGGCGGTCTTGCAGTGGGTGAAACGGCTGAGGAAATGTATGACATCATTGAAGCAGTTGAGCCTCATATGCCCTCTGACAGGCCTCGTTATTTGATGGGTGTTGGCACACCTACCAACATTATTGAGGGCGTTGCCCGTGGCGTGGATTTCTTTGACTGCGTAATGCCTGCCCGTAATGCCCGTCATGCCCGGCTTTTTACCTGGGAAGGCTCCATCAATCTGAAAAACGCTAAATATATTCTGGATGAAAGCCCCATAGACCCTCAGTGCGATTGTCCTGTTTGCCGCCGTTACACAAGAGCTTATATCCGCCATTTGTTTGTGGCAGATGAAATGCTGGCAATGCGCCTTGCGGTGATGCACAACCTTTATTTTTATAATAAGCTTATGGAGAAAATCCGGGACGCTTTGGATAATGATACATTTGACGCATTCAGATGTGAATATTCTGAAAAATTATCCCGCAGAATCTAAAATTGCCTTGCAATTTATGGAAACAATGGTATAATGAACTGGTAAAATTAATACAAAAGGAGTTTCACTATGTTTAACTTTTTAACTGAGGCTGCTACCGATCCCAATGTACCCGGCGGTGGTATCATTGAACTGCTGATGACCTTTGCACCTCTGCTCCTGATTATGGTGGTGTTCTATTTCATCCTGATCCGCCCTGAGAACAAGCGCAAGAAGGAAGCCGAACAGATGCGCAGTTCCTTGAAGGTTGGCGATGAGATTACCACCATCGGCGGCATCGTAGGTACCGTCGTTAATGTTAAGGATGATAAGTTTGTCATCGAAACCAGCGCCGATCAGGTTCGCATTGAGTTCACCAAGTGGGCCCTGTCCACCAATGAGACCGCAGCTGCAAGAGCCAAGGAAGAGGCTCAGAAGAAGGCTGAAGAGAAGGCTAAGGCCAAGGCTGCCAAGAAGGCTGCAAAGGAAAATAAGTAATAGCTTAAAAGCGTTGTTATTTGTTAGTAGACACAAAAAATGCCACCGGTTCTGTTTAGAGCAGAACCGGTGGCTTTCTTTTTGATTTAAATTCCCGGGATATCTGTGAAGGTTAAGCCAATTCTTTGACATCCACAACACTAAGGCGATTATCACATACCTTAAACCGAATGTCATATCCTGCGAAGCAAATGCCGTAAATCCGTTCCGGATCGTCCTGATAGGAGGGTCTTGGGTCATGGGATAACAGGTCAACAGCGGCTGTTTGCTTATCCTCAGGCAGCTGGCTTAGAAGGTTGGCTGGGAAGTTTACCTCCAGCAAAAAGCTCCCCGCCGTGTCCGTAAAGCCGCCGATGGCATCTTGTTTGCAGTCGGCATAGGGGATATATGGCTTGATGTCCACAATAGGCGTTCCGTTCATCAGGTCTGCGCCGCCAACATGAAGTACTGTGCCATGATCCTTGGTACGCTCAACCTTCAATAGCTTCACACAGGAAAGTCCGAGAAAATTGGGGCGGAAGGAGGAACGGGTGGCAAACACACCCATACGTGCATTCCCGCCCAACCTGGGCGGCCGTACTGTTGGACTCCATTTCTGGTTGGTATTGGCAGAAAATTGCCATATCAGCCATAGGTGAGAATAGCCCTCAATTCCCCTGAGTGCATCCGGGTTGCGAAATTCCGGTTCAAATACAATGGTTGAAGTTAGCGATTCAACAAGACCGCTTTGCCTGGGAATGCCGAATTTGGTATGAAAATCGCAATGCATTTTTGCAATTGGTTGGATATTGAATGACTGCATATTATTTACCAACCTTTCTTAAGAAAAATGATATGGCAAAAATTGCAGCCAGAACAAGGCTAATCGCAGCACCTGCTGAGCTGCCAAGGAAATAAGAAAGGCAAAGGCCGGCAAAGGAAGCTACCAGGGCAAACAATACAGAAAACAGGTGGTATTGCCGAAGATTCTTTGCGATGTTCCGGGCGGCCGCTCCGGGGAGAACAAGCAGTGAATTGAGAATCAATAGTCCTACCCAGGAAATTGAAAGGGTTACTACAACAGCTGTGGCGGTAGTGAACAAGGTTTGGGTTAAGCCGTTAGAAATGCCCCTGGAGGCAGCAAGCTGGGGATATAAAGAAGAAAGGGTGAGGCGGTTGCTCATAATCACCCAAAAGAGAATCACGGCTGCCAGCACCAGCGAAAGCAGGCCGATTTGTTCAGGGGTAACAGAAAGAATATCACCGATGAGATATTTGTTATACTTGGTAAAGCTGTTGCCGCCTAATGTTGCAATGAAAATGCCCAATGCAACAGCTGCGCTGGAGAATACGCCAATCAAAGTGTCTGCAGCCTGATAGCTTCTGCTTTTTACATAGGAAAACAAAAGCGAAAAGGCAATGCTGAACAAAACTGCGACCCAGGTTGGCGCAGCAATACCAAAGATGCAGCCTATGGCCACACCTGTGAACGCGGAGTGACCCAAAGCGTCGGAAAAGAAACTCATTTTGCCGGTGACAATCATGGTGGACATTAAACCAAACAGGGGAGCCATGACAAGGATTGCCAAGAGTGCATTTTGCATAAAGCGATAGTGAAACATATCAAAAGGAATCATTTCGCAAATTGCATACCAAAGGCTCATAGGCTGCCTCCTTTGCTGTGGAATACCTGGGCAAATGCCTGCCCGGAAAGTACCTCGCGGGGGCTGCCGCTGCACAAAATTTGGCGGTCTATAAGCACCACAGTGTCGGCATATTTATCCAGAGTGTCAAAGTTGTGCGTTGTCATCAGGATGGAAAGATCATAGGTTTTGCGAATTTCATCCAGCATTTCCATCAGTTCATTTATGCCCTCAACATCCACACCGGATAAAGGCTCGTCCAGAATAAGAATGTTTGGCAGCGGCTCCAGGGCCAGGGCAAGGAGCACGCGCTGCAGTTCTCCGCCGGAAAGTGTGCCTACGCGCTTATCAATCAGGCTTTCGCCGTGCACCCGTTCAAGGCAGCTGAGCACCTTGGCGCGCATTTTCTTGGAAAGACCTAAAAATGCCGGCCGTTTACTCATACAGCAGGCAAACAGGTCAGCAACGCTGATGGGGTCACCTGGGTCAAAAGTGGGGCTTTGGGGTACATAGCCGATTTTTGCCTTGCGATTTCTCTGCCCGGGAACAGAAAAAGAAATTACGCCGGTATATTCCTGCTGACCGAGAATGGCCTTAATCAGGGTGCTTTTGCCGGCACCGTTTGGTCCAATGAGCGCAACCATTTGACCGCAATGCACATGCATATCAATATGCTCCAATATGGCATCGCTGCCAATTTTAACCCCCAGGTTCTGTATACGCAGGCAGCAGGAATGGCCGCAGTTGCCACCGTGTAAACCAAAGTTCATTGCAGCGCCTCCTTTATGGTATCAATGTTATAGTGCATCATTTCAAAATAGTCCCGTTTGGACATACCCATATCCAGCGCATATATTTTTGCTCCGGTTTCAGCGGCAATGATTTGGGCCGCAGATGTGCTGCCGTTTACCTCCGTAAAGATGGCAGGCAGACTATGCTCGTTAACAATGGCGATAAGCTGAATTAGCTCTGCAGCAGATGCTTCAGCGCCTGCTTCCTCCTCAAGAGCCTTCAAGATAGTCAGATCAAGACTTTCTGCCAAGTAGGCAAAGCCATCGTGGAAGGTAATCATTTCTTTGCAGCCAAGACCGGATAGCTCTTGTCGGGCATATATGGCAATAGAATCCAGTTCATTGTGGAGGGAATTCAGATTTAATAAAAAGGTGGCTTCGTGCTGAGGGTATGCAGCGCAAAGCCCATCGCAGATGTTCTGCGCCATAATTTTAGCATTTTCAATGTTCAGCCATATGTGGGGGTCGACTTCATGAGAATGCCCTTCGTGGTGGCCGTGTTCATGACTCTCGTCCGGACAGAGCAGACCAATACCGGCGGAACTATCGACACGTTTAACTGCATCGGGTAGGGCATCGGCAAGAAAATCCTCAAGACCTGCACCATTGAGCACAATTAGCTCTGCCTTTTCAAGCATTTTCATTTGGCTTACCTGCAGGGAATAATCGTGCAGACAGGAAACATTTTCGGTTATCAGTAGCTGCGTTGTAATGCCTGTGTTCTGGCACAGAAATGCTGTGAAGTCATAAACCGGGCGTGTTGTGGCCAGCACTTGCGGTGAGCTGCCTTGTGTGCAGCCACCCAGAAGCAAAAGCAGAGAAAGCATAAAAAATAAAATTCTTTTTAACATGGTTTTACCGTCACTTTTTATGTGTTCATGATATTAGAATATCATATCTGTCAAGAAATGAAAAGAAGCGGAGGCCGAAGCCTCCGCACCTTAATGTGTTTCTATCCAATTGTTTACTTTCGCTTTTGAAAGGCGCAAAATATCCTCAAAAGGATAAGGGGATACATCGCCACCGTTTACATAGATGAAATATAGCCCCTCCGGTGTCTGGAACAGGGTTTCTTCATAGCCTGCCGGGTCACCGAAGCAGCCGTATGTATGCTTTTTGATTAATGCGGCAGTGTCAGTATCGTAAAGTTTTTTACAAATTGTTTTTTGCATAATAAATCTCCTTTCGTAGATGCTGTATATTATACATATGCGGTTTAAAAATGCAAGTATATTCGTTAAAATTATTAGAAATCACAACATTTTGATTCAAAAATATTGGGAAATTTTGTCGGATATGGACGGATGCGACCAATTGTGCTATAATTATACAAAAGGGGTGGTTTTGTGCGTGATATACCTGTGTTTGCAACGGAACTGGGCGTAGGGAGTCTGGTTTTGAAGGATATACCTTATCGGTCAGTGGCCTATATCAAGCTGCTTTCATCAGAGCAGCCGGAGGCCTTTTTGAACGAATGCGTATCTTTTTGCCGCGCAGCAGGTGCGGAGCATATTTATGCAAGTGGCCACAGCTGCCTTGAAAAATGGAAGCATCATACAGATATCTATCTTATGTGCAGGCAGAATTTTGATTCTGCAACGGATGCTGTTTTCCCGGTTCAGGAGCATACGCTGGAAAAGTGGCTTGAAATTTACAACGAAGCTATGCAGGATGTGCCAAATGCAGCCTATATGACAAAGCAGGGCGGTTTGGAACTTCTTAAAGAAAAAAGCGCATATTTTGTTCATTCAGAAGGCAGCATTTTGGGCATAGGTGTTGCATCCAATGACAAAGTTCAGGCAATCGCTGCCTGCCAAAAGGGCGCAGGGGAGCGTGTGCTTAAAGCAATCTGCGGCACGTTAGATTCTGAGTTTGTTAATCTTGAGGTTGCTGCCAATAATGGTAAAGCAATGCGTTTATATGAGCGATTGGGCTTCGTTCGTACAAAGCTGGTTGCTTCCTGGTACGAGGTTGTATAAAAATATTTCGCTGTCAAGGAAAAATACTTGACAAAGCCATTTCGTTGGTGTATGATATCTCAGGTGTCAAGGGAAAAGCCTTGACAAAGGAGGCGCTATGGACGCACTGGAGATGACATTGTTATTCGACTATTACGGTGATCTGCTCACCCCACGTCAGCGTATGTGCTTTGACCTGCACCATAATCAGGACCTGTCCCTTGCAGAGATTGCCCATGAGCTTCAGGTTAGCCGTCAGGGCGTTTTTGATAACCTGAGCAGGGCAGAGGCTCTGCTTCGCAATATGGAGGAGAAAACCGGCTGTGTCCGCCGTGATCTTGCCTGTCGCAAGGCTGCAAAGCTGATTATTGACGCAGCTAAGCCACTGAGCGAGTATCAGGACCCCCAAGTTTCCGCATTGGCAGAACGCATCATTGCAGCTGCCAATAATCTCGAGGAGTAAGTATGGCATTTGAAGGATTAACTGAAAAAATTTCTGCTGCCTTCAAAAAGCTCAGGGGCAAAGGCCGCCTGAAGGAATCCGATGTTAAAGAGGCAATGCGTGAAATTCGCATGGCGCTTTTGGAGGCGGATGTAAGCTATAAGGTTGTTAAGGACTTTACAAAGAGCGTTACAGAGCGCTGCGTTGGCGCTGATGTACTGGAGGCGTTGAGTCCAGCCCAGATGATCGTTAAGATTGTCAACGAGGAGCTTACAGCCCTTATGGGCAGCGATATTAAGCATATAACCATTAACCCCAACGGCCCAACTGTTGTGATGCTGGTTGGTCTGCAGGGCGCCGGTAAGACCACAAACGGTTCTAAGCTTGCCGGCCTTATGAAGCGCCAGGGCAAGAATCCTTTGCTGGTTGCCTGCGATATTTATCGCCCTGCTGCAATCCAGCAGCTGAAGGTCTGCGGTGAAAAGCTTGGCATTCCGGTTTTTGAAAAGGGTCAGACAGACCCGGTGCAAATTGCTAAGGATGCCCTTTTATATGCCCGTCAGCATGGACACGACATGGTATTTTTGGATACTGCCGGTCGTTTGCATGTGGATGAGGCACTAATGGATGAGCTTAAGCGTATCAAGGCCCAGGTTAAACCTGATGAGATTATGCTGGTTATCGATGCTATGACCGGCCAGGATGCTGTCAATGCTGCCCAAAGCTTCAATGAGTGGCTGGATATCGATTCGGTTATGCTCTCCAAGCTGGATGGTGATGCCCGTGGCGGTGCGGCCCTGTCTGTACGGGCTATTACCGGCAAGCCTATTAAATTTGCAGGCCAGGGCGAAAAGCTTGAGGATATCGAAGCCTTTCATCCCGACCGTATGGCATCGAGAATTTTGGGTATGGGCGATGTGTTGAGCCTGATTGAAAAAGCTGAGCAGGCATATGACGCACAAAAGACCGCCCAAATGGAAGAAAAACTGAAGAGCAATCGCTTTACGCTGCAAGACTTTTATGACCAAATGGTGCAGCTTAAATCCATGGGCTCTATGCAGGATATTTTGGCTCAGCTTCCCGGCGGCGCAGCAATGAAAAATGTGCAGCTGGACGAAAAGGCCATGGGCCGTACCGAAGCTATTATCCTTTCTATGACGCCTAAGGAAAGGGAGAACCCCGGTATTATTGGTGCCAGCCGTAAAAAGCGCATTGCAAACGGCGCCGGCGTTCGGGTTGAGGATGTTAACCGATTGCTGAAATCCTTTGACCAAATGAAGGCTATGATCAAGCAATTTTCCGGCCCTGGAATGGGCAAAAAAATGAAGCGGATGCGCGGCCTTGGTGGCTTTGGCGGATTTGGTGGCTTCTAAATTATTTTTACGTTAAAGCAGTAAGCTTAGCGATATATTAAAAACACATTTTGGAGGAAATAACCATGGTTAAAATCAGACTGAGAAGAATGGGTGCTAAGAAGGCTCCTTACTACCGCATTGTTGTTGCTGACTCCCGCAGTCCCCGTGACGGCCGCTGCATCGAGGAAATCGGCACCTACAATCCTCTGACCGATCCCGTTACCATCACTGTTGATGCTGAGAAGGCTCAGGCTTGGATCAAGAACGGCGCACAGCCCACTGATACCGTTCGCGGCCTGCTGAAGAACGCCGGCGTTCTGTAAGATCCTTACAAAGGAGTTATCCAAATGAAAGAGCTTTTGCTGTATATGGCAAAAAATCTGGTGGACGACCCCGATGCAGTTACTGTTACCGAAACCACGGATGAAGATGGCAAGGTGCTGCAGCTCCATGTTGCCCCCGGCGACATGGGTAAGGTGATCGGCCGCCAGGGTCGGATCGCTAAGGAGATCCGTACAATTATCAAGACCGTTGCCCAGCGCAGCGGTGAGAAAGTCACGGTTGATATCGTGGACTAACGGTTTATGCGTGACGCCAAAGCGCCACGCATTTTCTGTTGTTTTGGAGGTTTTATGAAGCTTGTATATTTGCAGGCCGGTGAAATTGTCACCTGTCACGGTGTTCGCGGAGAGGTGAAGGTGCTTCCATGGGCCGATGGACCTGACTTTTTATTGGGTTTTAAGCGCGTCCGCATTGATGGAACGGATTATACCGTTGAAAGCTGTCGGGTGCAGAAAACCTGCAATCTTGTTAAGCTTTCAGGCGTGGATTCCATGGAGCAGGCTCAGGCTATGCGTGGTAAGACGGTTGAAATTTACCGGGAAGATGCGCCCAAGGGCCTTATATTTGCTGCAGAACTGATGGATATGGATGTTTATGCAGAGGGAGTAATAATCGGAAAAATCACCGATGTGCTGGATTATCCCGGCAATAAAGTTTATGTGGTTGCCGGTGAACACACCTATATGATTCCTGCTGTAAAGGCATTCGTCCTATCTACGGATATAGATAGCAATATAATGCAGGTAAAGCTGATTGAAGGGATGCGTACTGATGAGAATTGATATTCTTACGCTTTTTCCTGAGTCGCTGATTGATGTGCTGTCTGACAGCATTCTCGGTCGTGCTCAGGAGCGAGGCATTATACAGATACGCGCCCATCAAATTCGGGATTATACTGCCAGCAAGCAATGCCAGGTGGATGATTATCCCTACGGCGGAGGAAGAGGTGCTATAATGCAGGCAGATCCCCTGTACCGCTGTTGGGAAGCTGTGTGCGATCAGGCAGGAGGCCCGGTGCATACGGTCTACCTTTCTCCCTGCGGTCATACATTCCGCCAGGCAGATGCTATCCGCCTTAGCAGGTATGAAAATTTGATTTTGGTATGCGGACACTATGAGGGAATTGACCAGCGCTTTATTGATGAGTGTGTGGATGAAGAAATTTCCTTGGGCGACTTTGTGCTCACCGGAGGCGAAATTGCCGCTATGGCGGTAGCAGACGCTGTGTGCAGAATGGTTCCCGGCGTGTTGTCCGATCCGGAATGCTTTGAGGATGAGAGCCATTTTAACGGGCTTTTGGAATATCCTCAGTATTCACGCCCTGCTGTTTGGCATGGCAGGGAAGTGCCTGAGATTCTCCTTTCCGGCAATCATGGCAAGGTCGCTCAGTGGCGCAGGAAGCAATCTCTGCGGCGAACAAAAGAGCGCAGGCCGGATATGTATGAAAAGCTGGATTTGCGTTCTAAGCAGGACCAGAAGCTCCTGGCAGAAATTCAGGCGGAAGATAATGAAAATAAATAAGGCTGTTCGAATGAACAGCCTTATTTTTATGATATGGGGTTGAAATTTACCACTATTTCCTGATCGGTCAGGCAGGAAACGTCCTTAACCTTTGTGCCGTATACATTAACACGAATGAGCATGGGGCAGCGCTCCAGCCAGGTGAGCAGGGAAATCTCAGTGTTATAATCCATAGATACCGTGCGCAGGCTTGTAATGCCTTCCAGGGGCTTGAGAGAGCTGATTTTGTTATAAGAACCGTCAATGTTCTGCAGACCCGAGCTGCTTTTTTTGAATTCGGGGATGGCAGTGACGGCATTATAAGAGAAATCCAGGTCAATCAGGTTAGGCAGGCTTGCAAGTGCGTTGATTTCGGTGAGCGTGTTGTTGGAGACATTTAGCTTGGTAATGCTTGCACAGGCGGAAATCGCCGAAATATCTGCAAGCAAATTGTTGCCAAGATTCAAAACAGAAATAACCTTCATACCATCAATGCCATCTAAATTCTCCAGCTTGTTGAAGCTGACATCCAGCTCAGCAAGCTTGGGCAGTTCAAAAATGGGGGTTAGGTCTGTAATTGCATTGTTGGAAAGATCAAGCTTTTCTAAATTCAGGCACGCAGAAAGGATATCAAGGTTTGTAACAGCGTTTCTGTGCAGCACCAGGGATTTTAGCTCCGTCATATTGCTCAGAACATCAAGATTGCGAATGGCGTTGTTGCTCAAATCCAGATGTATTAAGTTGACGCAGTCAGCAAGGGGAGCAGTGGTGGAAATCGTGCAGCCATCCAACGTCAGCGATGTTAGCTTGGTTAAGGTGCCGATCGCAGAGAGCTCCTCCTGCATCAGCGGTGTATCAACAATGGTAAGGGATTCCAAATTGGTTAAATTGGACAAAACACGCAGCTGCCCGGAAACGCCGTCATTTATTGTGAGCTTTTGCAAAAATGCAAAGTGACGCAGGTCGGAATAGTCTTGGGCATCTTCCGGTACGATAAATTCTTTAATATCCCACAGGGCGTTGCTATACAGCGTTTTATCTTCACTTACCCCAAGGGCATTGCGTATTGCCTTTTCCATAGATGCATCATGGAACTGAACTTGTTCAATAACGCCACCTACTGTATAACCAAAAATGTTAAGGGGACTGACAATGCCGTCATCGGAAACGGCTACGCAGTAAAACACATTTTCACCGCCGTTGAGTGTGAAGGGCTGGGTATAAAGGTCTGATGTAATTGATGGATATTGGCCTTGGGTGTTCACATAAAGCTTTGCGGCCTTAGCCTGGAAGGATACCTGAATATACTGGTTGTAGAAACCGGGGGGATTGTCACAGGTTGGGGCCTCGGGTCTGGCTGCATCCAGCTCCGCCTTGATATGGGGATTTGTTGCCGCGTCTAATATTGCCACAGCATCAAGCACCTTGTCCTGCTCCAGGTAAATGCGGCTGAGGGCAAGGTAAAGCTCACTACCACCGCCATTGCGGATTGCTTTATACAAGGTGGATTCTGCCCTGGTGTAGTTGCCGTTACTCAGGTGCTGCTGCACAAGCTCCAGGGTAATTTCATCATTGTCACCGAAATTATCAAAGGCAAGGTCATATAACCAGCCGGAAATAGCTGCGCTGCCTTGTTGCTCAAAAAAGCGGGCACCGCCCAGAAGCAAATCCCGCGTCAAGTCCCTGTCATAAACAAGGAAGTACCATACACAGCCGCTCAATATAACAACCGACAAAAGAATCGGTAGGAATACTTTAAGAAACTTTTTCATTTTTATCTCCGTTTCTTCAAAAATCGACTGTGTTATTATACATTTTATATAGAATTATGTCAAGCATTGCGGCACAAATGGCAGGAAATGGTGAGCCGTTTCGTCAGGGTTTTGGCGGCGTATTTGATAGGATAATCAGGGTGATTACGAATGAAAATTTACTGGAAAGAAATGATTATCAGCTTCCTTGCTTGCTTTGTTGTTCCGGTTCTGCTTATTAACCTTTTGTTAAAGCCTGCAGATGATTTGAAGGAGGATGCCGCAAGAGACCCGGTTGATGAATTTTCGGTGAGGCTGCTTATGGAAGATGGAAGCATAAGTATTCTTTCCATGAATGAATACCTTACAGGCGTTTTGCTTGCTGAGATGCCAATGGATTTCCATATGGAGGCCCTTAAAGCCCAGGCTGTTGCCGCACGCACTTTTGCTTTAAAGCAGAATAAGCATGATGGTGCGGATGTTTGCGGCCAGGCAAACTGCTGCCAGGCATATATTTCTGTTAAAGAATATACGAACGCTATGGGCAGAGAAGAGAATGTTGCAAAAGCACAAAAGGCAGTGACCGATACTGCCGGCAAGGTGATTACTTATCAGAATGATTTGATTGATGCTGCATATTTTTCCTGCTCTGGAGGCAGAACGGAAGATGCATTGGCTGTTTGGGGCTCTGATGTGCCGTATTTGCAGGCGGTTGACAGCCCGGGTGAGGAAAGCGCAGTTTACTATACCTACACTGTGAATATATCAAAGGAAGAATTTTGTCAACGCCTTGGCTTGGATAGCAGCCAAAGGGTCGCAATTGAAAATATCCATTATACGGACGGCGGCTCTGTTGACAGTATTGTTATAAATGGTGTCTTACTTACCGGCATGCAAATGCGAAGTAAATTGGGTCTTCGCTCCACAGCTTTTTCAATTACGGCAATTGGAGATAGCGTAACCATTACGACCAGGGGCTACGGACACAGAGTTGGCATGAGCCAGTACGGGGCAAATGCTATGGCTGCTGCAGGCTGCGATTATGCTGCAATCCTGACCCATTATTATACAGGAACAGAAGTTTGCGACTATGTTGGCACTGAGAATTGACAAAAGCTGCAAATTAGAGTACAATAAGGCACAAATTATGAGTAAATGGGGGAATACCCGTGCCTATTCAAATACCCAACGATTTGCCTGCTGCCAACACCCTTCAGCAGGAGAATATATTCGTTATGTCGGAAAACCGGGCAACAACCCAGGATATCCGTCCTTTGGAGATTGTTCTGCTGAACTTGATGCCCACTAAGATTGCAACAGAAACCCAGCTTACGCGACTTTTGGGAAATACGCCTTTGCAGGTTAAGCTGGAGTTGATGCATACCAGCTCCCACAAATCCAAAAATACAGCAGAGGATCATCTTCTCAATTTTTATAAGAGCTTTGATGAACTTAAGCACCGCAAGTTTGACGGCCTTGTGATTACCGGTGCGCCGGTGGAACATATGGCTTTTGAGGAAGTGGACTATTGGCAGGAGCTTTGCGAAATTATGGAGTGGAGTAAGACCAATGTGCACAGCACTTTCCATATTTGCTGGGGCGCCCAGGCAGGCCTTTACTATCACTACGGTATACAGAAGAAGCCTATAGAGGAAAAGCTGTTTGGTGTGTTTAAGCATAAGGCCGATTATAAGCGTTCAATTTTGCTTCGTGGCTTTGATGATACGTTTTGGGTGCCCCACAGTCGGCATACAACGGTTATGCGTGAGGACATTGAAGCCGTGCCCGGCCTGAAGGTTATCGCATCCTCCGACGAAGCCGGTGTTTACGCGGTTATGAGCAAGGGCGGACGGCAGATATTTGTCACAGGCCATTCTGAGTATGATCCCGAAACTTTGGATAAGGAATATCAAAGAGATAAGGCCCTTGGATTACCCATTCGCCCGCCTGTGAATTATTTCCCCAATGATGACGATACCAAAGAACCCATTGTTCGCTGGAGAGGACATGCGAATTTGCTGTTCTCCAATTGGCTCAATTACTTTGTTTATCAAACTACCCCATTCGATATTATGGCGGTTGGCAGCAAGGAGGAGGTTTGAGCCTCCTCCTTACTTCATATTCCTTGAAATATTTTGTCGTTTGTGTTATTATTGATGTATAAATTATAGGAGGGAAGGGCTAATGAAAAAGATAATTTCAATATTGTTGCTTTTTTCCTTTTTGCTCTTTTCCGCCTGCGCGGAAGCGGGTAATCCGGATGCTTCTTCCAATAATACCGGAAATATATCGTCTTCCGGTTCTGTAAGCGAAGAGGGGAAAGGTCCCTCCGGACAGCAGATTGTGATTCCCACCGGCGCAAATGGAACCGAACAGAGTTCTGTACAATCCCAACCGCTTGCCAGCGAAGCGCCAACCGACCCTCCGGTTGATGAATTTGATGACGGAATCGAGCTTCCTGAGATTCCCGGATGATGTAAGGTGTGCATATGACTGAATTTACAATTGAACTTGCCGGCAGAGCATATTTTGTGTGCTGCACATTTGAATCGACTAAGGCTTATTGTAAGCGCTACTTTACCGCAAAGCCTGCCGACTACAAAATAGTTGTTACATTAGAAGACATTGCCGCTGAACGGCGTCAGGCTATTGAAAAGGGTGCAGATGATGGGGCAGCCTATTCTGATGCCTACCTTGAAACTTTGGCATTGCTGCGGAAGCTGGCAGAATACGCCCCTAATTTTGATGCTTTTCTTATGCATGGCTCTGCCATCATGGTGGATAACAAGGCCTATCTTTTCACAGCTCCCAGCGGCACAGGAAAATCCACCCATGCAGGCCTTTGGAGGCAGATGCTTGCCGACCGTGCTGTAATGATTAATGATGATAAACCATTTATTCGAAAAGATATGAACGGTTTTTCTGCTTGCGGCACACCCTGGAACGGTAAGCATAAGCTCGGTGCGCCAATTTACGCGCCTTTAGCAGGCATTTGTTTTTTAGAGCAGGCTAAGGAGAATGAGATTTCAAGGCTCACTGCCGGTGATGCGCTAAACCGACTGATGATGCAGTGTTATATGCCCAAAAATTCCATTGCCGCATTAAAGACATTGGAAATGCTGGATGTCTTGTTAAAGCAGGTTCCTGTTTACCTTTTGCGTTGTAATATCAGTAGGGAAGCAGCACGGCTTTCCTACAGTGTGATGACTGAATAATATTCAGATTTGTTGAAGCAAACAGAAAAAGCAGGAAGGGGCAAATACCCTTTCCTGCTTTTGTTCGGAGTGTAATTATAGGGTTTCGAGAACCAACAAAATTTCTTTCAGCCCACATCCTTGTGGGATGCGTTCTGAAAGAAATGGATTCTCCCACGGCCTAAAAACATGCCACCGGCATGTTTTCTTAACGGCCTTTCGAATCCCATCACACCAATAAAAAATCTGGAACCCGCAGAAGCGGATTCCAGATTTTTGGTCGGAGTGTCGGGATTCGAACCCGAGGCCTCTTGGACCCGAACCAAGCGCGATACCAAACTTCGCCACACCCCGATAGCCTTGCTATTATATTGAATTATTTAATAATTGTCAAGTAAATGATTCAGATTATATCCTTCTGAAAAGATACATTGGTGTATTATTAGCCTAATTTTTATGGAGGAAAAAAGTGTTTGCCTTGACAATTCATTTTCAATACTTTATACTGGTAATAAGTTCTTGAAATGAGGTGCATTCTGTGAAAATTACACAGATTATGCAATGCCTGGAATGCAATCCCGTGATTGCATCTATCCAGGATGACAGGTGGGATGAGGCGCTGAAATCACCGGCGCAAATTCTGTTTTATCTGTCTGCAAATCTGCTCACTGTTCAGGAGCGAATTTGCCAGGCGCATGCTGTTGGTAAATATGTTATGATTCATATGGATCTTGCCGAAGGCATCGGTAAGGACCGAGCCGGCATTGCGTTTGTTGCAAACTGCGGAGCAGATGGTATTTTGTCCACAAAAGCCAACATCATCCGCTATGCCAAAGAGCATAATCTTGTGGCGATTCAGCGATTTTTTATGCTGGATTCCAAGGGTATGGATAGCGTTCAGGAAATGCTTAAAGTTTCCTGCCCACACCTGATGGAAATTATGCCCGGAGTCATTTGCAAGGCCATCACCAAATTCAGCACCTGCGGCATTCCGGTGATTGCAGGCGGATTGATTCAAACAAAAGCTGAGGTTACCGATGCTCTTGGCTGTGGCGCAACCGCTGTTTCTACAGGCAAGAAAGAGCTTTGGTATCTGTAAATTTCATATCCGTAGAGATTAAGAGAACGGGCAGATCAGAGACGCATTATTTGCGCCTCTAATCTGCTCGCTTTTTTTGAAGGGAGAACTGTTAAAATGTATGATGTATTGATTGTTGGAGCCGGCGTGATTGGCGGTATGCTGGCAAGAGAATTGTCAAAATACCGTTTGCAGGTTTGCCTGCTGGAAAAGGAAAATGATGTAGCCATGGGCGCTTCACGGGCAAACAGCGGTATTGTGCACGGCGGATATGACCCTGAGCCTGGAACGCTGAAGGCAAAGCTGAACGCTGAAGGCGTGGAATTGCTGGTGCAGGCTGCCCAGGAGCTGCATGTGCCGTTTCTGCGTAACGGCTCAATGGTATGCGCCTTTAGTGAACAGGAAAAGCCCACTATTTATGAGCTTTATGAGCGCGGTCAGATAAACAGCATTCCCGGACTTGCGATCTTGACCGGAGAGCAGGCACGGCAGATTGAGCCTAACCTTTCTGATAAGGTGGAGCTTGTTCTGCATGTGACCAATGCAGGTATCGTATGTCCTTATGATCTTACCATCGCCGCTGTTGGCAATGCAATGGATAATGGCGTTTGCTTGAAGCGCAATTTTGCCGTTAACAGTATTTCCCGGGAAAACGGTGTGTTTACGGTTATCTCCGCCGCAGGTGATATGGTGCAGGCAAAGTATTTGGTTAATTGCGCAGGTGGCTATAGCGATCATATTGCACGATTGTGCGGCGATGATTTTTTCACCATCATTCCCAGAGCCGGTGAGTATATGCTCCTTGATAAAGCAGAGGGCTGCCGTGTTAAACATACCTTGTTCCAATGCCCCACTGCGGAGGGTAAGGGCATTTTGGTTTCCCCCACAGTGGATGGTAACCTCTTGGTTGGGCCTACTGCTACAAAGGTGGCAACACCCGATAATCGGGATACCACAGAACAGGGCCTTGCTGAAGTGATGCGCCTTGCATCCAAAAGCGTTCCTACTGTAAACTACAGGCAGGTAATTACCTCCTTTACCGGTGTGCGTGCCTCCGGCAGCAGCAGCGACTTTATTTTGCAGGCATCTGAGAAAGTGCCCGGTCTTATTCATGCCGGTGCCATCGACTCTCCTGGCCTTACTTGCTGCGTTTCTATTGCCCGTTATTTGGTGGACCTTTTGAAGGAACAAGGTCTTGCCCTTGATGTAAAAACGGATTGGAACGGTGTCCGGGAGGACCCTCACGCATTCCGCCATATGACCGATGAAGAAAAGGACGCTTATATCCACAGCCATCCAGCTTACGGCAAAATCGTTTGCCGCTGCGAAACCGTGAGCGAAGGTGAGATCCTGCACGCTATTCGCAGCAATCCTCAGGCGATGGATGTCGATGGCGTAAAACGCCGTACTCGAAGCGGTATGGGTCGCTGTCAGGGCGGCTTCTGCGGACCTTATGTTATGGAACTCATCAGCAAAGAGCTTGGCATACCCTATGAACAGGTCACCAAGAGCGGCAAAGGTTCTGAAATGGTGATTGGAAGGATCGGTGAATGATATGCACAAACACGATATTGTGATCGTTGGCGGTGGTCCTGCCGGTATGGCAGCTGCTGTTGCAGCATATGATGCAGGCTGCACAGACGTGGTTATTTTGGATAGAGAACCCTGCGTGGGCGGCATTTTGATGCAGTGCATTCACAACGGCTTCGGCTTGCATAAGCTTGGCCGTGAACTTACTGGTCCTGAGTATGCAGATGTGTATGCCCAAAAAGTCAAAAGCCGCAATATCAAGGTCTATTTGGAAACAACGGTAACATCAGTTTCTTCCGACCGCATTGTTACTGCGCAAAATAGAGATGGCATCCTGAAGATTCAGGCGAAGGCTGTAATTTTGGCAATGGGCTGCCGTGAACGCAGCCGCGGCGCCCTGAATATTTGCGGCAGCAGACCTGCCGGTGTGTATAGCGCAGGCACGGCCCAAAAGCTGGTTAACTGCCTTGGTTATCAGGTGGGTAAGCGGGTTGTGATTCTTGGCTCAGGTGATATTGGCCTGATTATGGCCCGTCGTATGAGCTACGAGGGCGCAAAGGTTGAGGCTGTGTGCGAGGTTATGCCTTATTCCGGCGGCTTAACCCGTAACATTGTTCAGTGCCTTGAGGATTTTGACATTCCTTTGTATTTGAGCACCACTGTGGTGCAAATACATGGTGATAAGCGCCTGGAGGGCGTAACCATTGCACAGGTCGACGAAAACCGCCGTGCCATCGAGGAAACTAAGCGTTACATTCCCTGTGATACCTTGCTCCTCTCCGTAGGCTTAATCCCTGAAAATGAACTCACAAGAGCTGCCGGCATTCCCATTGACCCTGTTACCAACGGCGCTCTTGTCGATGAAAACTGTCAAACGGAAATACCCGGCATTTTTGCCTGCGGTAATGTGCTCCAGGTTCATGATCTGGTGGACTATGTTTCCGAGGAAGCAGAGCGTGCAGGTATTGGTGCGGCTAAGTTTGTAAATGAACAATTGGTCAGGGAAGCAACCATCTCTACCAAGCCCGGCAACGGTGTGCGCTATGTAATTCCACAGACTATTGGCACCACGGGCGAGGATGTTTCTCTGTTTATGCGTGTTACCCAGCCCTTTGGCAAGGTAAAGTTTACCGTGGAGTGTGACGGCCATGTGCTGGCTACGGCCAAACGCATTAAGGCGGCTCCCGGTGAAATGGAAAAGATCACCATTAAGGCCGATATGCTCCGTGGTGTCAGCGGTACTGTGACCGTAAGTC
This sequence comes from Faecousia sp., assembly GCA_045585915.1. Classification (GTDB taxonomy): domain Bacteria; phylum Bacillota; class Clostridia; order Oscillospirales; family Oscillospiraceae; genus Faecousia. The sequence continues at coordinate 17,783 of JAZMZJ010000054.1, forward strand.
TGGAGGAACTGTGATGAAACGAAATTTAACCTGTATCATTTGCCCCAGGGGCTGCGGACTTTGCGTGGAGTCCCGGGATGATGGCCTGACGGTTACGGGCAATGCATGCCCAAAGGGCAAGGACTATGCTATCAACGAGTGCACCAATCCTGTCCGCACGGTCACTGCCACCATTCGTGTTGATAATCGCAATCATACTATGGCCTGCGTCAAAACGGCAACACCCGTTGCCAAGGATAAGATGATGGATGTAATGGCTGTGCTTCGTTCTACAAAGGTACAAGCGCCCCTTTCCATTGGAGATGTGGTGCTGCGTAATGTATGCGGAGCTGATATCGTTGTAACAAAGACGGTGGAATAATGAATAAAATCCTTGAGAATATAAAGTTATATCTGTTCGACATGGACGGCACTCTGTATTTGGGCGATCGCTTGTATAGTTTTACGCAGGAGCTGCTGCATACGATCCGCGCAAAAGGCGGCACTTATTTATTCATGACGAACAATTCTTCAAAGAGCGTTAACGACTATATTAAAAAGCTTGAAAAAATGGGCATTTCTGCTACAAGAGAGGATTTTATTACGTCTTCTCAGGCAACTGCTTATTATCTGCAAAAGCACCATAAAGATCAGGTTCTGTATGTCTGCGGCACAAAATCCTTAAAGCAGGAGCTGATGGATAACGGTTTTACTGTGACCGAAGATTTGGATAAAGTCGAATGCATCGTAATGGGTTTTGATACGGAACTGACCTTCCGGAAGCTCCACGATGTAAGCTATCTTTTGCTTACCAGACCGGATCTGCCTTATATCGCAACCAATCCCGACCTTGTCTGTCCTACAGAATTTGGCAGTGTGCCAGATTGCGGCAGTGTTTGCCAAATGATTTATAATGCCACAGGCAAGAAGCCTGTTGTCATCGGCAAGCCTTCGCCGCTGATGCCTGAACTGGCTATGGATCGTCTTGGTTATGCCAAGATAGAGACTTGCGTTGTGGGCGACCGTATTTATACCGATATTAAAAGCGGTCTGAATGCAGGTATCACCGGCATCCTGGTTATGTCCGGTGAAACCACTTACGAGATCCTCAATGAAAGTGAAGATAAGCCTCATCTTGTGCTGGAAGACGCTGGAAAAATACTGGAATATCTGAAGAAATAATAAGGAATACGCGCCATGTATGTGGTGCGTATTTTCTTGACATTTTTGCACCTGAGTATTATATTACGCTTACAGATGAAGGGGGGATTACTTGTGGAACGTAGGTACTATGAAGCATATGATGACCGGTACAAACAAGTACATAAAGCGGACCTTCGCTGGTTTGACAGGGCGCATTCTCCAATTCTTGAGGATGTTATGAAAAGGTTTGGTGTTTGCAAAACGCATAAGATTCTCGAGATCGGCTGCGGAGAGGGCGCAGATGCCGCATATCTGCTTAATGGAAATTATCAGCTGCTGGCAACGGATGTTTCTGCGGAGGCGATCCGTTTCTGTAGAGAGTTGCTTCCGAAAAAGGCAGATCACTTTGCGGTGCTGGACTGCCTTTCTCAGACACTGAATCAAAAGTTTGACTTTATTTACGCCATAGCGGTTATTCATATGCTCGTGCCGGATGCAGACAGGACCTTGTTTTATCGCTTTGTCAGAGAGCATTTGTCCGAAAACGGAATTGCCCTTATATGCGCAATGGGCGATGGAGAGCACGAGCATAGTTCAGATATCAGCAATGCTTTCCGGCTGCAGCGCAGGATTCACGAGCAAAGCGGCAGGATACTGGATATCGCCAGCACATCTTGCCGGGTAGTGAGCAGTAGTACATTTACATCGGAATTGGAGCAGAACGATCTTTCAATCATTGAGCAAGGAGCAACTGCAATCATCCCGGATTTTCCTCAAATGATTTATGCCGTTGTACGTAGGTGACAGCACCCGGAGGTGTAGAATATGATTTTTCGAAAACCAAATGCTTCGGATATTAACGAGATTGAAGCGTTTAAGAAGGAATGTATTGCGCATAACAGCTCTATGGACGGCACGGGCTTTCTGAGCAGATACTCGGCATCTGAATGGTTGGACTCCAACATTACTATGGAGCATGTGGAGGACTCTATGCTCAGCAAAGCACTGCAATATGGTCTGTTTGATTATAAAGGACGGTTGCTGGGTTTGCTGCAGATCCGTCTTGAATTAAAAGGATATCTGGCTGAGTTTGGCGGTAACATTGGTTATTGCGTCAGGCCCTCAGAACGAAAGAAAGGCTACGCAAAGCAGATGCTCCGTTCTGCGCTTCCGGTTAGCAAAGCAGCAGGTCTTGAAAAGGTACTGATAACTTGCCTGGAGGGAAATGTTGCCAGTGAAAGAACCATATTGGCCTGCGGAGGTGTGTTTGAGAAAATAGTATTTGATGACAAGAATTATCAACAAAATCTAAAACGTTATTGGATCACACTTTGATGGAGGGTAGAATTTAATGATCATATTGCAGACAGAAAGACTTGTTCTGCGAAACCCGATGCTTCAAGATGCTGCGGATTTTACAGATTTATGGAACAGCCCTTTTGTATTGCGCTATAACGCTATGACCCCCCGTTCGGTGGAGCAGACGATGAATCAGTTTGCTGATGGAACGGAAAATACGGTTTTACTGGTACATAAATCCGATGATAAGGTGATCGGCGCCATATTTGTTGAAGAGGATAGCCTGCGCTATGGAGTTCGTGCAAGAGAGATTTCCTACTTTCTATCTGAGGCGTATGCCCGCCAAGGCTTTATGCAAGAAGCTCTGCAGGAATTTATTCCACATTTGATGGAAAGAGAGAATTTGGAATGCATTACTGCCCGAACATTCAGACCCAATATTGCATCCAGAAGGCTTCTGAACAGTTTGGGATTTGAGCAGATGGGTTTTGTTCCCAGGTGTGTTAAGGGATATGGCGATGTAATTTTCGATGATCTTCTGTTTTCAAGATTTAAGGATGGAATCTCTTTAAGGCCAATTAAAACGGAGGACGCAGAAAACTGCATTCTTTTATTGATTGATGATCAAGTGAAAAAGACCTATATGCTCCCGGATTTCTCTTCAAGGGAAGACGCGCATAAGCTGTTTGCTCGTTTACAGGAGTTGTCTTGCATGAATGACCGTTTTGTGCGCGGAATATATTTTGGGGACACATTGATTGGTATAATCAACGATACAGAGATTAACGGTGAAGAACTGGAACTTGGCTGGGCGATCCATCCGGACTATCAGCACAAGGGCTACGGTACAAAGGCAGTAAAGCAGGCGCTTGCTGAACTATTTGACAAAGGGTTTACCCGTATCACAGCTGGTGCTTTTTCATGTAATGCCGCCTCCATCCGTGTGATGGAAAAATGCGGAATGCGCCTTACAGATAAGACAGAACAAATTTCTTACCGTGGCGCAGAACACACCTGCATCTTTTACGAAATAACAAAAGGAAGAGCCTGATAGGCTCTTCTTTTTCATTTTGTACGGAATAAGATAGATAGGGGGGGCGGTACTATGGCATATCAAATGCAATATGGAAATGATGAAATGTTACGGACATTTCAAGCGCAGAAGAAAAGACCTAAAAAGAAGGCTGTTTTGGTATTTTTGATCATAGTCATTGTGCTTGGTCTGCTTTTTGCTCCTGGGGTGCGTGAGCAGCTGATTCCCGGAGATGCTGAAGTAACGAAACAGGCGGCGGATGACATGATTTTGAGAATACGCAGTGGGGAAAGGGTGGTGGATGCCTTTGCGCAGTTCTGCCTTGAAATTATTGAGAACAGTTAGGGAGCAGGTTTCCGTTTCAGCAGACTTTTATATCGGAATGGCGATAGCACTGCTGCTATTGCCACTGCCATGGCTGTGCGCATGGCTGCTTTCTTCTGCTGTACATGAGCTTTGCCATTATCTGGCCCTTTGCTGCTGTGGGTGCAGGGTAAGCGCTATTCATATAAGCCTCAAAGGTGCTTTTATGGAAACGGACAGGCTGTCTCTCGGCAATGAAGCTTTTTGTGCCTATGCGGGGCCGGTTGGCGCTGCGGTGCTGCTTCTTTTTGCAAAGCAGCTTCCAAGAACGGCTGTCTGTGTGCTGATGCAAAGTGCCTATAATCTAATTCCGGTTTTTCCGTTGGACGGCGGAAGGGGATTGGGTTGCTTGCTGAAAAGGCAATTTGGCGAAGAAACCGGCAAGAGGATATTCTCCATTATCGAGGCCTTTACATTGCTCCTTATCTTTCTGCTTGCAGCATATTCTGTTATTAAGCTTGGACTTGGACTACTGCCGGCGGCGATTGCGGTAATTTTTGTTGTCAGGCATAAGAAAATAAATATTCCTTGCAAAAAGAAGCGGTTGGGCTTACAATAAAGCTACTGTTACAAAAGAGGTAAGCCTATGACTGAGTTACTGCAAAGAATCCTGCCAACTGTGCAAAAACCTGCGCGGTACACTGGCGGTGAGTTTAACGAGATTAAAAAGAACTTGTCGGATGTACGTGTTCGTGTTGCTTTTTGCTTTCCGGATACTTATGAGATTGGCATGTCCAACCTTGGTATGCGCATCCTTTATGGTGTTATGAACGAAATGGATGGCGTGTGGTGTGAACGGGTGTTTGCACCGTGGGGAGATATGGAAGATGCCATGCGCGCCAACAATCTGCCCTTGTGGGCGCTTGAGAGTCAAAACCCGGTTAAGGATTTTGATATGATTGCATTCACCATCGGCTATGAGATGTGCTATACCAACATTATAAATATGCTGAATCTGGCAGGTGTGCCCCTTCGCAGCAGCGACCGCCATGGGCTTAAGAACATTGTATTTGCCGGCGGCGTATGTGCCTATAATCCTGAGCCACTGGCTGATTTTATAGACTTCTTTTCTCTTGGCGAGGGTGAGGAAATCACACCTGAGATTATAGCGCTTTACGATAGAGCAAAGGCCGAGAACTGGTCAAAAGATGCATTCCTCTTGGAGGTTTCTAAAATTCCCGGGATTTATGTGCCATCTTTTTATGAACATACTTATAACCCCGACGGTACCATTGCTGCTATTACTCCCTTAAATGGCGCTCCTGCCAAGGTAACTAAGCGCATTGTTGAGGACCTGGATAAGGCATATTTTCCCACCAAGACCATTGTGCCGTCCACAGAGATTGTTCACGAACGGGCAAACCTGGAGCTGTTTCGCGGCTGCATTCGTGGTTGCCGCTTTTGCCAGGCAGGCTTTTCCTGCCGCCCTGTGCGCAGAAAGAGTGCGCAGGTGCTTTATCGCCAGGCTGTGGAAACAATGACCGATTCCGGCCATAATGAGCTCACGCTCTCCAGCCTTTCCACATCGGATTACCGCGGCCTTAAGGCGCTGACCGATGACTTGATTCCATATTGTGAGCAGCAGAAAATCAATCTTTCGGTTCCTTCTTTGCGGGCGGATAATTTCTCCCGGGAGCTAATGGAAAAGCTTCAAACCGTTCGTAAAAGCGGCCTGACCTTTGCTCCCGAAGCCGGCACTCAGCGCCTTAGAGATGTAATAAACAAGAACCTGACAGAGGAAGAAATTCTCACAACCTGTGCTAACGCCTTTGGCGGCGGTTGGAACAATGTTAAGCTGTATTTTATGCTTGGTCTGCCTACTGAGACCGATGAAGATGTCCTTGGCATTGCGGAACTTGTCTATAAGGTAATCCTTGCGTGGAAAGAAAACGCAGTGAATAAAAAACGCGGTTTGCGTGTTCATGTGGCAACAGCCTATTTTGTACCGAAGCCCCACACGCCTTTTCAGTGGGAAAAGCAGATTACACCGGAAGAATATCTGCGCAGGTGCAGACTTTTGAAGAACCATCTGTATTCCAAGTCTATTGTGTATAATTATCATACACCGGATATTAGTATGCTGGAGGCTGTTACTGCCCGTGGTGACCGTAGGCTTGGCCCTGTGATTGAACATGCGGCCCTTAACGGCGCAAAGCTGGATGGCTGGGATGAATACTTTAATAACGATATCTGGCTCGATGCCTTCGCAAAATGCGGGGTAGACCCGAGCTACTATACCACCCGCGGCTTTGCTTACGATGAAATTTTGCCGTGGGACACCATAGACGTGGGCGTTAGCAAGAAATTTCTGAAACGGGAATGTGATCGTGCATACCGCTGTGAGGTTACTCCCGATTGCCGCCACGGCTGTAGTGGCTGCGGCGCCACGTGCCTGCTGCAGGAGGTGGAATGCGATGCTTAGATTGTTGTTCACCAAAACCGGAAAAAGCGTTTGGATTTCCCATTTGGATTTAATGCGCCTGTTTCAGCGCGCCTTTAAAAGAGCCGCATTGCCCTTGAGGCATACTCAGGGCTATAATCCCAGACCGTCGGTATCTATTGCATTGCCACTTTCAGTTGGCGTTGAGAGCCGGTGCGAGCTGCTGGACTTTGAACTGGACGGAATGGATATCTCCTGCGATGAAATCCGGGATAGATTAAATTCGTGCCTTGTTGAAGGTGTTGAGGTTCTGGCTGTGTATAGTGATGGCAGAAAGCTCAGGGATTTAAGCTTGCTTCGCTGTGATATAACATTGGAATACGATGGCGGTGTCCCTCAAAATTGTGCAGAGAATCTGCAGAAGCTTTTTGACAGCGTTAACCTCGATGTACCCAAGAAAACCAAAAACGGCATGCAAAATCAAAATATTATTCCCATGATTCGGGAAATATCTTTTATGCAAACAACCGATAGGGAAGTGGCAGTTTCCTGCGTAATCTGCTGCCAGAATCCCACCCTTAATCCCATGCAGATTCCGGCAGCTATCAGCATTCACGCCCCGGAATTTGCACCGAATTTCAGCCGCTGTGTACGGCTTGAAATTTTTGATAATTCAATGCAGATATTCAGATAAGGAGCTTACTATGGAAATCAATCCCAATTATGTTTTGGAAGAATGTCCCATTTGCCGTGGTAACGGCTTTGTTGTTCATGAAGGCGGTTGGAATGTTCAGGTGGAATGTGCCGATTGCAGCGCTCATACGGTGTATGTGGAATATACCAACGATCAGGAAAAGCAGGAAGCAGAGCAACAGGTGGTTTGCCTTTGGAATTTGGGCAAGGTCATCAAGTCTGAGTCCGGAGAATAAAAAATTTAAAATTTGAAAAATAATGCTTGCATTTTTCGATGCTATGTGATAGTATGTCTTAGCAGTCGCAAGACGCAAGCAATATCCGGGTGTGGCGAAGTTTGGTATCGCGCTTGAATGGGGTTCAAGAGGCCTCGAGTTCGAATCTCGACACTCGGACCAAGATAAGTTGACAGGTTTCGATAAGAAACTTGTCAACTTTTCTTTTTTCTGAGATAGAGATTCGAAAGATCAAATGCAACGCGAATGAGCGTTGCTGGCGACGGCTGGACGGAGCCACACAATAATTTTTCTTCCTTTATGAAGAAAAATGCAAACGAATCTCGACACTCGGCTTCGCACACAAGCAATATCTGTTGCGGAAAATATTTGAAAATTCCAGTAAATAATGCTTGATTTTTAAAAAATGATGTGCTACAATAACTCGGTCTGAAAACAAGGTGAGTCCTCTGTGGGGCCGGGAACCATATCGCCGGAGCAACCGCCGCATGAACGCCTAATATTAAGGAGGACAAAGATATGGATTTGGTTAAAGCTCTGTCCAGCCAGTACATGAAGGAAGAGCTGCCCGAAATGCGGGTAGGCGACACCGTTCGTGTGCATGTGCGGATCAAGGAAGGCTCCCGCGAGCGTATTCAGGTGTTTGAAGGCACCATCATCGCCCGGAAGCACGGCGGCATTGGTGAGACCATCACTGTTCGCCGCATCAGCTACGGTGTAGGCTGTGAAAAGGTTTTCCCTGTTCACTCTCCCCGTATTGCCAGTGTTGAGACCGTTCGCAAGGGTAAGGTACGCCGTGCAAAGCTGTACTACCTGCGTGAGCGTTTCGGCAAGGCTGCTAAGGTCAAGGAAAAGGTTTAATTCCAAAATGCATAAAAAAAGAGGGGAAACCCTCTTTTTTTATTGCCTAAAATAGTTTATAATAGCCTTAAAGGAGGTGAACAACATGAACAAAAGAAATGAAACCAAGAAGAGTGTTATGGCCTATTTTCACGATTTAACCTTATTTCTTGCGATTATACTCGTTGTCTTTATGCTTTTGTTTCGTGTTGTTGTGGTTTCTGGTCCTTCTATGATGTCTACCTTGCTTAACGGTGACTATCTGATTGTTTTAAATCAGTTTTTTGTTGGTGACCCGCAACCCGGTGATATTGTGGTTATCAGCAAATCTGATTATGATAACGGCACGCCCATTATCAAACGGGTGATTGCTAACGAAGGCCAGGAGGTCCGGATTCACAATCAGAGGGTGTATGTTGACGGTGTGCTGCTCAACGAGCCCTATATTCATGGTTTGCCCACAACTTCTCCTGCGGGGGAGGATTACCGCGTTATAGTGGAACCCGGTTGTGTGTTTGTCATGGGAGATAACCGGGTTAACTCCAAGGATAGCCGCAGCAACCAAATTGGGCAAATTGATTGCAGGCAGATTATTGGTAAGGCAATTTTCTGTATTTTCCCCGGAGAAGATTCATCAGGAAAACGGGATTTTGGTCGGTTTGGAGGCATTGAATAATGAATGATAACAAAATGAATATTCAGTGGTACCCCGGTCATATGACCAAAACCCGGCGGCAAATTGAGGCTGACCTGAAGCAGGTGGATGCAGTCTGCGAAATTCTTGATGCCCGTATCCCTATTTCCAGCCGTAATCCGGATATTGACGCTATCTGCGCCAATAAGCCCAGATTGGTGGTACTCAACCGCAGTGACCTGGCCGATTGGGAAGCAACCAAGCGCTGGATGCAGTATTTTCGCAGCAAGGGCCTAACACCCATCGCCACCGATTGCAAGAGCCGTAAGGGCATTGGTGATTTTCAGCCTGCTGTGCGTAATGTGCTGAAAGAAAAGCTGGAACGCAATGCTGCCCGGGGGATGAACAAACCTCTGCGCATTATGATTGTTGGTATCCCCAATGTGGGTAAATCCACCTTTATCAATCAAATTTCCGGCCGCAAGGGTGCAAAGGCAGAAAACCGGCCCGGTGTCACACGAGGCAAGCAATGGGTTACTGTGGATAGCGGCTTGTTGCTTTTAGACACCCCCGGCATCCTTTGGCCCAAATTTGAGGACCCAAAGGTTGGCATGATGCTGGCTTTTACCGGCGCTGTTAAAGAGAATATTATGGATATGGAAGAGCTTGCCTGCCACCTGATGGAGGTACTCTGGAAATATTATCCCCAGGTTATTCGTGACCGCTATAAGGTGGATTTGCCTGAAGATACACCCGGATATGTGCTGCTTGAAGAAGCCGGCAGAAAGCGTGGTTTCCTGATTTCCGGCGGTGAAATCAACACGGAGCGCATGGCAAAGGTGCTGGTGGACGAATATCGAAGCGGTAAGCTGGGCGTGATTACCCTGGAAGAGCCGGAGGAATTGGTATGAGTGTGGATATGTGGGAGTTTGAACGCATAAAGAGCAATGAGGGCTATCAGCTCATTTGCGGTGTTGACGAGGCCGGAAGAGGCCCTCTTGCGGGCCCTGTGTGCGCCGCTGCAGTGATTTTGCCCTATGGCATTGATATTCCCGGCCTTAACGATAGCAAGAAACTCAGCGATAAGAAACGCCGTGAGCTGTACCCAATTATTAAAGAAAAGGCGATCGCTTTTAGCATAACCTTTGCCGATCATAAAGAAATTGACGAAATTAACATATTGCAGGCCACATTTCTTGCTATGCGCAGAGCCATTGACGGTCTTTCGATTAGACCTGATTTTGCCCTTATTGACGGTAACCGGGAGACGGATTTCGGTCTTCCGGTACAAACCATTGTGCAGGGGGACGGGCGCAGCGCAAGTATTGCCGCTGCATCTATTCTCGCTAAGGTTACCCGTGATGATTTGATGGATGAACTTGCTTTGCAGTATCCCGGCTACGGCTTTGAGATACATAAGGGCTACGGTACCAAGGCCCATTACCAGGCTCTTGCCGAAAAGGGCCCCAGCGCAGTTCATAGAATGACTTTTCTTAAGAAGTTCTATGGGACGAAATAACTTAACAGGCGCCTGGGGAGAGGCTTTGGCAGCTGAATATATGCGTAAGAAACGCTATGAGGTGTTGGGCGCAGGCTTCCGCTGCCGTTACGGTGAAATTGATTTGATTGCTGCTAACCGCAAATACCTGGTGTTTGTTGAGGTGAAGCTACGCAAGTCGGCTTCTTTTGCCGAGGCTTATGAATTTGTGGATACATATAAACAAAACCGCATTCGTACCACAGCGGCATACTATCTATCCCGTTATCCTACTCGGCTGCAGCCCCGGTTTGATGTGATTGAAATTTACGCGCCTGAGGGTGTGGACACGGAAAAACCCCAAATTAAGCATATGGAAGGTGCATTTGAATGAATTTTCCTGTTTTTGATTTGCACTGTGATACATCTCTTGCCTTGCTTGGTGAGCATTGCGATACCATTGGTCAGCTGCGGAAGAACTGTCTGCACATCGATCTGGAGCGTGCATCCCAGCTGGAGACTTATTGCCAGTGCTTTGCCTGTTTTACAACACCGGATATGAAGAAATGGCTAAACAAGGAGCCGGTTGTTGTGTTTGAACGGGAATTGGCTGCCATAATGCGTGAAACAGAAGCAAACAGCGATCTTATTGCCATTGCCTATACGCCTGAGGATATCTTATCTCATCGGTCAGCAGGTATTATGAGCGCAATTCTTACGATTGAAGGCCCTGCCGGCTTTGATTTTGATCCGGAGCTGCTGGAAGACCTTTATAATATTGGCTTTCGAATCACAACCCTGGGTTGGAACGAAAAGAATGTCCTTTGCGGCTCCCATATGACAGGTGGTGGCTTAACGCAGCAGGGCAGGGAATATGTGCGCAAGGCCCAATCCCTGGGTATGCTTATTGATGTCAGCCATATAAGCGACGAAGCTTTTTGGGACATTATTGCAATTACCCAAGGCCCTGTCATCGCATCACATTCCAACAGTCGCAGTGTTTGTGATGTATCCAGAAATTTGACAGATGATATGTTCCTTGCCATCTGCAAAACCGGCGGTGTGGCGGGCATTAATCTGTATACCGATTTTCTCGGAGAAAATGCAAATTTGGACACAGTTTGCGACCATATTTGTCATTTCCTCACCCTTGATCCCTCGGGTAAGCATATTGCCCTTGGCGGCGATTTGGACGGTTGTGAAAGCTTGCCTGAAGGCTTTGCAGGCGTGCAGGACTATCAAAAGCTTGGGAATCTTCTGATTGAACGGGGTATTTCCCGGGAAACTGTGCTGGATATTTTTTGGAACAATGCTTACGAGGTGATGAAAAATGCTGTACCGGAACACAAGAAATAAGGTTGATTCTTATACTGCCCACAGGGTGCTCAACACTGAGCTGCCCACCAATGGCGGCCTTGCGCTGCCTATGAATATTCCGGTTTTGCCTGAACAAACCCTTCAGGATGTACTTTCTTTGTCCTTTAGCGAGGCAGTTAGCCGGATTCTGAACGAATTTTTCCCCGGCAGGATTACTGCCTGGGATATTGCCTGCGCGTTGGGCAAAAGCCCAGCCCGTTTGGATGCTATCGGACAAAAGGTCCTGATGGGTGTACTATGGGACAGCCGGGAGCATTCTTTTGAATATCTGGTTAACAGCCTTTACGGTTGTCTTTGTGGCAACACCAATTTAAGGCCCACTCGTTGTGCCCGTTTTGCCATCACCGTTTCCGTTGTCTTCGGTCTTTTTGCAGAAGCAAGGAAGCAGGGCTACGAGCAGCTTGATTTTGCCGCAGCTTCCGGTGATATGGAGACTGTGTTTGCAGCCTGGTATGCAAAGAAAATGGGCTTGCCTGTTGGGACCATTCTATGCGTGTGTAACGAAAACAGTAACACATGGGACTTTCTTCACCGTGGCAGCCTGAATACCGCAGCACCTGTTGTTCCATCAATTTTAACGGAAATGGATGTACAGTTGCCGGTGTATCTGGAATCGCTCATTTATTCTTCTTTGGGCGAAAATGTTCTTGCGCAGTATGTTGCAGCTTTGGAAGAGGGCGCAATCTTCTCGTTAGGCGAGGAGCAGCTTAACCTGCTTAATGAGGGCCTTTATTCCTGTGTCGTTGGCAGCAATCGCGTGGCGGATGTGATAAGCAGCGTTTCTAAGACCGATGGCTATAGCCTGGATGCCTATGCAGCTGCGATTTACGGTGGCCTGCAGGACTATCGGGCAAAAACGGGAAGAAACTGCCATACATTAGTGTGGGCAAGTCATAAACCTGGTTAAGGAGTAGTATTTATGGCTCTTTATGCAATTGGCGATTTGCACCTGTGCTTGGGTGCAGAAAAACCAATGGATATATTCGGTGGCGCCTGGGTGGGCTATATGGATAAGCTTAAGGAGGGCCTCAGCAACATCGGTCCTAAGGACACCACGGTGCTTTTGGGTGACCTTTCCTGGGCTCTTGACCTGGAAGCTGCTGCTGCAGATTTTGCGTGGATTAACTGCATACCCGGCCGGAAGATAATCCTTAAGGGCAATCATGACTATTGGTGGAGCACCCAGGCTAAGTTTAATAAGTTCTGTCAGGAAAATGGCTTTGAAGATCAATTTCTCCTCAATAATAATTTTTTTGAATATGACGGTTGGGCAATCTGCGGCACCAGAGGCTGGTTCTTTGAAGAAGACAGGGGCTCTGACCATGATAAAAAGGTGTTTGCCCGGGAGCTGATTCGCCTTGAGGCATCATTACAGGCAGCAGGGGAGATGCCAAAGATGGTTTTTTTGCATTATCCGCCGCTGTACAAGGGCTATACCTGCCACGAAATTATAGCACTGCTTAAGAAATATAATGTGCGTAAATGCTTCTACGGACATTTGCACGGTCAAAGCCACGGACTTGCTATGGAAGGCCTTTGGGATGGCATAGAATATAAGCTTGTATCTGCCGACTATTTGGACTTTCGGCCTTATAAAGTTATTTCATAAAATTTGTTAGAAAAGTGTGGACATTTTAGACTTTATTTGCTAAAATATTTCGGATGCAAAAAATTATATAGAAGGACCGCATGCGGTTCTGCATAGGAGGATAAAAATGAACGTAAAGAGCATTGAAAGAAACGGCAATCAAACCACCATCGTTGTGGAGATTGACAAGGAACTGATGGAAAGCGGTGTGAACAAGGCATACCTGAAGGCACGTAAGAACATCATGATTCCCGGTTTCCGCAAGGGCAAGGCTCCCCGCAAGATGATTGAGGCTATGTATGGCGCTCACGTGTTCTATGAGGATGGCCTGGAGGAAATTTTCCCCGAGGTTTATGAAGAGGCTGTTATCAAGCAGGATGTTAAGGCCGTTGGCCGTCCCAGCCTGACCGATATGGACATCAGCGATGAGGGCGTTGTTACCATCACAATCTCCACCGATGTATACCCCGAGGTTACTCTGGGTGAGTACAAGGGCCTGAAGGTTGAGAAGCAGGCTGTTTCCGTTTCTGACGAGCAGGTTCAGGCTGAGCTGGACCGTATGGCACAGAATGTTGCTTCCACCGAAACTGTGGAGCGCGCTGCCGAGATGGGCGATACTGCCAACATTGATTTCGAAGGCTTTGACAACGGTGTGCCTTTCCAGGGCGGCAAGGGCGACAACTTTGACCTGAAGCTGGGCTCCGGTTCTTTCGTTCCCGGCTTTGAGGAGCAGATTGTCGGTATGACCGCAGGCGAGGAAAAGGATATTGACATCACTTTCCCTGAGGATTATCATGCAGAGCTGGCAGGTAAGGCAGTCGTGTTCCATGTTAAGGTCAACAAGATTACTGTGACCAATGTTCCTGCACAGGATGATGAGTTTGCCAAGGATGTATCTGAATTCGATACCCTGGAGGAACTGAAGGCTGATATCCGTGCCAAGGCTCTGGAAAACGCCACCAAGCAGGCTGATTCCGCTTTTGAGCAGGCTTGCGTGGATGCTGCTGCTGAGAACATCACAGTTGAACTGCCTAAGGCTTTGATTGAGGCTGAGCTGGATAACCAGATGGAGCGTTTTGGCTATCAGCTGCAGATGAGTGGCTATTCCATGGAGCAGTATGCCAAGATGATGGGCGGCGACCTGAACACTATGCGCAATGCTTTCCGTCCCGGCGCTGAGAAGCAGGCAAAAGTGAATGTGATGCTGGCTAAGATTGTTGAGGTTGAGGGCATCACCGTGTCCGATGAGGATATGGATGCTGAGTACGAGGCAATGGCTAAGCAGTATGAGATGGAAGTCCACAACATCAAGTCTATGGTGCCTGCCGAAGAGCTGAAGACCAGCCTGGAAACCAAGAAGGCTATCAAGGTTATTGTTGACAACACTAAGGCCACTGCACCTAAGGCTAAGTCCAAGGCCAAGTCCACCAAGAAGGCTGTCGACAAGGCAGAGCCTGCTGAAAAGACCGAGACCGCTGAAAAACCCAAGAGAACCAGAAAGACTACAAAGACCGAGGAATAAGCCATCGGTCTAATGGTTAGAATGTTTCAAACCCTGAAAGGAGACATGACCATGAGTTTAGTACCCTATGTTGTAGAACAGACCAGCCGCGGAGAGCGCAGTTATGATATTTTTTCCCGGCTGCTCAATGACCGGATTATCTTCCTGTCCGAAGAGGTCAATGACACCACA
>JAZMZJ010000055.1:0-5491 GCA_045585915.1 Faecousia sp.
CCAGCGGTATCTTACGGCTATGGGCGTGGCTCAGACAGATGTCAGCTGTATCTGCACCATAGTTTTGGCAGTGGTGGGGCTTATGGTGCTGATGCAGGTGAGCCGGCCGGTAAGCCCATTTCGTCTGCTGGTGCTGGGGGCAATGGCGGTGGCAATAGCAGGCTGTTTCTTCATTCCTCTGCTGGCTGTCATATTCGATTTGCAGTTTGTTTCCCTTGCCGCCTTGCAGCATTTGTGGGTGATTGTGCCGGCGACCTCAGGCATTTTTCTGGGGTTTAGCGGTGTATTTTGGCTGTTGGACCGGCTGAATGTGGAGAAAACCGGGAAATAAGTGGGGTTTTCTTGATTTATAGAAGAAAAACAGATATAATAAAGAAAAAGTTCCATAGGAGGTGGAAATGTGGCAAATCGGGAATCGGCCTGCAAGGGCTGCTTGTTGGGCTTGGCTTTGGGCGATGCCATGGGCTATCCCGTAGACGGGAAAACCTGGGCGGAGATTCAGGAGGACTACGGTCCTAACGGCCTTTTGGGTTATGACTTAGCCAATGGCAGCGCAGAAGCCTCCTCCTATACCCAGGTGGCGGCTTATGTAGGCAACGGCCTGCTTTTGGGTACAACCCGGGGCAAGCAAAGCGAATACCTGCGCTATATTTCTGTTTCTTTGCGGGAATGGGCCCGGAGTCAGCATTTCCCCCGGGACCCGGAGCGGTCTTATTGCTGGGTGAGCAAAATTGCCCGGATGCGCAAGCGCCGCTGTAAGGATGCCCGGATGCTGGATGCTTTGCGGATGGACCCCTTAGGTACTCCGGAGCGTCCCATTAACCGTACCGCCACTGCAGGCGGTCTTCCCGGAGCAGTGATGGTGGGTCTTGCTTATGACGCCAAGTATTTGCAGCCCCAGCAGGTGGGTGTTTTGGGCGCGCAGACGGTTGCCCTGACTCACGGCAACGCTTTGGCATTTTTGTCCGGCAGTGTCCTTGCTTACTGCATGGCAGGTATTTTGCAGGAGCCTGAGCTATCTCTTGCGGAGCAGTTCCGTCAGGGCATTGCCGCAATGGAAAGCCAATACGGGGGAAAATTCCCCCAGAGCAAAGAGGTTAGCAGCATATTGCATAAGGCCATTGTTATGGCAAGCGGGGAGGATGACCCGCAGCAGGCAATGGAGAGTCTTGTATGCCGGGATGCGCACGAATGTCTGGCCGGTGCCATGTATGCCTGCCTTAAGAGCCCTGAGGACTTTGACGGCGGCATGATATTGGCAGTCAACCACTCCGGGCGCAGCGCGGCGGTGGGCGCACTGGTGGGCGCAATCCTGGGTGCACAGCTTGGGGTGGAAGCCCTGCCGGAATTTTATCTGGAGAGCTTAGAGTGCGCCGATGTTCTTGCGGAGCTGGCAGGGGACTTTGCCGTAGGCAGCCCCATATCCGGTCTTTTCGATGACGACTGGGACCATAAGTACATTCAGGGTCTGCCCAAAGCAATGCAATAATTCAAAAAAAGTGTGCCTCTTTCTGAAAAAACCCTTGCAAAAACCTGTTATGGGTGCTATAATGCAGGTAATCTTAGAGTATACTTTACGAAAGAGAGGGGCTTGCCCCTCTCTTTTGCACTGAAAGAAGGAAAAATATGAAGGTTACAGAACTGGTAGCAAGCTTTGCTCAGAGCATTGTGGAAGCTAACGGCTGCAGGCTTTGGGATGTGGAGTATGTCCGGGAGGGCTCGGAGCGCTTTTTGCGGATTTATATCGACAAGGACGGCGGCGTGAGCATTGACGATTGCGAGGCCATCGCCCGGGCGGTTGACCCCATACTGGATGAAAAGGACCCCATTGCGGAAAGCTATCACTTTGAGGTGTGCTCCGCCGGCTTGGAACGGGCGCTGCGCAGACCGGCTGATTTTGAGCAGTTTATGGGCAGCCCCATATTGGTAAAGCTTTATCGGCCCTATAACGGTCTTAAGGAAATTCCCGGCATCCTCCGCGGCTACGAAGATGGCCGTGTGACGGTGGAAGCCGGTAAAGAAAATATTACATTTGAAAAATCCCAGGTTGCCTTGGTGCGCCTGCGGGTAGAATTCTGACAGGAGGATCAAGTCATGGCAAGAACGACAAAAGCCAAGAAGGGTGCTCAGGCTCCCCAGGTAGATATCGGCGCGGAGATTTTCGCCAGCCTGCGGGACTTGGAAAAGATTAAGGGCATCCCTGTGGAGTACATGGTAGAGCGCCTGAAGCAAGCGCTGACCAACGCCTACCGGAAGGACCGGGAGGACGACCGGGACATCCCTGCTGAAAATGTGGTGGTGGACCTGAGTGAAAAGGGTCTGTTTATGCACCTCAATAAGACCGTGGTTGAGGAGCTGGAGGACCCCGCTGTGGAGATTTATCTGGATGCAGCCCGTAATTACGAGCCCAACTGCCAGGTGGGTGATACCATCAGCATCCCTGTGGATATTCAGAAATTTGGCCGCATCGCAGCCCAAACTGCCAAGCAGGTTGTTATTCAGGGCATTCGGGAGGCAGAGCGTGGTGTGGCTTATGATAACTACAGCTCTAAGTCCCAGGAGCTTTTGGTGGGCACCGTTACCCGGGTAGACCCCACCGGCGATGTGTTTGTGCGCATCGGTCAGGGCGGCGAGCAGGAGGAAGCTGTGCTGCGCTATTCTGAGCAGATTCCCGGTGAGACCTATGCTCCCGGCAACCTGGTAAAGGTGTATGTGCTGGAGGTGCATCGTGCCACCCGCGGCCCTCAGGTACATGTTTCCCGTACCCATCCCAATGTGGTGCGCCGCCTGTTTGAGCTGGAAACCCCCGAAATTGCTGACGGTCAGGTGGAAATTCGCAACATTGCCCGTGAGGCCGGTTCCCGCAGCAAGATTGCTGTTCGGGCGGTTATGGAAGGCATTGACCCCGTTGGTACCTGCGTTGGCCCCAGAGGCGGCCGTGTGGGTGCCGTGGTGGAAGAGCTTAAGGGTGAGAAGATTGATATCGTTGTGTGGAGCGAGGACCCCTGCAAGTATGTGCAGGCTGCTCTGAGCCCTGCCGATGTGATAAGCGTCAGCCTGATTCCCGGGCAGAAGGCCTGCCGGGTTATCGTGCCTGACGATCAGCTCAGCCTTGCCATTGGCAAGGAGGGTCAGAACGCCCGTCTGGCTGCCCGCCTGACCGGCTATAAGATCGATATTAAGCCTGCCAGCCAAGCAGATATCTGATTTTGAAAGGAGGAGCTTAAGGTGCAAAAGAAAATTCCCCAGCGGCAGTGTATGGGCTGCCGGGAGCGCAAGGATAAGCGGGAAATGCTCCGCGTAGTGCGCTGTACCGATGGCTCCGTGAAGCTGGATTTCAGCGGCAAGCTTAATGGCCGCGGCGCTTATGTATGCCCCGACCCGGAGTGCCTGCGCAAAGCCCAAAAGGCTAAGTCTTTGGAGCGCAGCTTAGAGGTGAGCATACCCGATGAGGTGTATGCACAGCTAACCCGGGAGATGGAGGTACACTGCGGTGGATAAGGCCCTTAATTATATTGGCCTTGCCCGCAAGGCCGGCCGTATTGAACTGGGAGAAGAGCCTGTGGGTGCCTGTGCAAGAGCGCAGCATGCACGGCTGGTGGTAGTGGCATCGGACGCTACCGACCACACCTGGCGGCGTGCCAAGAGCTTTGTAGCAGGTACGAATCAGCAGTGCATCCGGGTGGACTATACCAAGGATGCGTTGGGTCAGGCGGTGGGGCGCAGTGAGCTTGCTCTGGCCGCCATCACCGACCCGGCTATGGCCATGGCTTTTGTCAAGGCGCTGGGTGATGAGGCGCGTTACGGCACGGTGCTTGCAGACCTGGAGGTAAGAGTCAGCCGGGTGCAAAAGCGGCAGGAAGAAGCCAGAGCCCACGCAAAAAATAAACGGATTGGCCATGTGGGAAAGAAGAAGGTTTAATGGGGTAGCTTTTAAAAGCGGCGTACCCCGGTAGGCGGTTTTTAGAAGTTACCCATGGATTTCGGAGGTGCGAATATGAGTTTAGTGAAGTATCGTTTGAAAGAGGTCGCTGCGGACTTTGGCATGCAGCCAAAGCAGATTGCAGAGATTGTCGGCAAATTTTTTGAAAAACCCAAGTCCAACACCCAGGTGCTCACGGAAGAGGAGCTGAATGTGGTGTTTGACTACATTACCCAAAATAATCAGATTGAATCCCTGGAAGTGGTGTTTGCTGTTGCTCCCAAGCCCAAGGCAGAGCCTGTGGCAGCGCCTAAGACTGAGGAGGCTCCCAAGGCCGAAGAGCCCAAGGCGGAAAAGCCCGACGAAAAGCCGGTCCAAAAGCCCCAGCAGCAAGCCCCTGCCGCCCCCAAGGAACCCAAGCCTCAGGTGGAGGAGCGCAAGCGGGAGCGCCGGGTGGTGGATACCTCTGCGGTGCAGGTGAATGTGAGCCGCTTTGATGACCGGGTGGACAACCTGGTATCTGAGCGCATGCAAAATTATACCGGTGGCAAGCAGCGCATTGGCGGCAAAAAGGGCCAGCAGCAGAACAAGAAGGATAATAAGTTCAAGGGCAATAAGGCCAAGAACGAAGAGCAGGAGAAGCTGCGCAGGCTGCAGATGGAGGTTGCCCGGAAAGCCCCTGTCACCGTTAAGATTCCCGATGAGATTACCGTGGGCGAGCTGGCTTCGAGGATGAAGAAGACTGCAGGCGAAGTGATTAAGTGCCTGATGAAGAACGGCGTGATGGCCGGCCTTAACCAGACCATCGACTTTGACACCGCAGAATTTGTGGCGGTGGAAATGGGCTGTAAGGTGGAACGGGAAATCACCGTTACCATTGAAGAGCGAATCATCGACGACCATGTGGATACTGCTGAGGAGCTTCAGGGCAGAAGCCCTGTGGTGGTGGTTATGGGTCACGTTGACCACGGCAAGACCAGCACCCTGGATGCCATCCGTAAGACCAATGTTACCTCCGGTGAGGCCGGCGGCATTACTCAGCATATTGGCGCTTACACGGTGGATGTGAACGGTCAGTCCCTGACCTTCCTGGATACTCCCGGTCACGCAGCCTTTACCTCTATGCGCGCCCGTGGCGCCATGTGTACGGATATTGCCATCCTGGTGGTGGCAGCCGATGACGGCATTATGCCCCAGACCATTGAAGCCATTAACCACGCCAAGGCAGCGAATATTCCCATTATTGTTGCCATTAACAAGATGGATAAGCCCGAGGCAAATCCGGACAAAATAAAGCAGCAGCTGACTGAGTATGAGCTGATTCCCGAAGAGTGGGGCGGCGATACGGTTATCTGCCCCATTTCCGCCAAGACCGGCATGGGCCTGGATAATCTGCTGGAAATGGTGCTGCTTACTGCCGAAGTGGCAGAGCTGAAGGCCAACCCCAACCGCCGCGCCAAGGGTACGGTTATTGAGGCCCGGCTGGATAAGACCCGCGGTCCTATCGCCACATTGCTGGTGCAGAACGGCACCCTGAATCAGGGCGATATCATCATTGCCGGCACAGCC